>NZ_CAJQUM010000001.1:0-315069 GCF_907163265.1 Georgfuchsia toluolica | reverse complement strand
AGCTTCAAATGCCCAGGGATTGGACCTTGCTGAAGCGGCAAAGCGCCTTGCACAAGACGGCCCAAATCAGCTGAATCCGCCCAATCGCCGTAGCGCTCTGGTCAAATTTCTACTGCAATTCCACAACGTCCTGATCTATGTGCTGCTGGCCTCGGCTGGTGTCACCGCAATTCTTGCGCACTGGGTGGATACCAGTGTGATCGTTGGTGTGGTGGTCATCAATGCCATCATCGGTTTCATTCAGGAAGGCAAGGCGGAAAAGGCGATGGACGCCATCCGGCGAATGTCGTCACCCGAGGCCACCGTGCTGCGCGAGGGTAAGCGCGGGGTGATCGCCACGGAAGCACTGGTGCTGGGCGATATCGTATTGCTGCAATCCGGCGACAAAGTGCCTGCCGACCTGCGTCTGATAAATGTAAAAAACCTGCGGATCGAAGAAGCCGCGTTGACCGGAGAATCCACTGCTGTCGAAAAAAATATCATTGCTGTCGATGCGCAGGCCGCGCTGGGCGACCGTTTTTCCATGGCGTATTCGGGCACGCTGGTGGTATATGGGCAGGGTGCAGGCGTCGTTGTCGCTACTGCTGACAAAACCGAGATCGGGCGTATTAGCGTCATGCTGGACAATGTACAGACGCTTACTACTCCGCTATTGCGGCAGATGGAAGTGTTCGGATACTGGCTGACTATCGCCATCCTGGCACTTTCAGCCATTACCTTCTTATATGGCTGGCTGGTGCATCAATTCAACATCGGCGATATGTTCATAGCCGCTGTGAGCATGGCAGTGGCGGCGATTCCGGAAGGGCTCCCCGCAGTGCTGACCATTACATTGGCATTTGGTGTGCAGCGCATGGCAAAACGCAGCGCCATTATTCGGCGATTGCCTGCGGTCGAAGCGCTGGGATCGGTGACGGTTATTTGTACCGACAAGACCGGCACACTGACGCGCAACGAAATGACGGTGCAGCGAGTGCTGACATCCGATCAGGTGTTTGAGGTGAGTGGTGATGGATATGCGCCGCATGGCGGCTTTTCCATCGACGGCAAAGAGACGGACATCATCGAGCATGTGGCATCACTCGATATATTTCGCGCTGGTTTGCTTTGTAACGATGCCGCGCTACATGAGACGGCAGGCCTATGGGATATAGCCGGTGATCCGACCGAAGGTGCCCTCATCACGCTGGCGATGAAGGCTGGACTCGATCCTGTGTTTGAGCATGAGTCCTTGCCACGTACCGATCTCATTCCATTCGAATCGGAACATCGATTCATGGCTACTTTGCATCACAACCATGCTGGTCATGCCTTTATTTTCGTTAAAGGTGCTGCGGAGCAGATTCTGGGTATGTGTAACCGGCAGCGCAGTTTGGGCGAGGACGTTCCGCTCAAGCTGTCACAGTGGCATATGAAGTTAAAAGAGACAGGAGCGCTTGGGCAACGTGTGTTGGCACTGGCGATGAAATCCATGGAGGGTGGGCAACGCGAATTGCATTACGCCGACACGCAAGGTGAATTCACCCTGCTCGGCATGGTTGGCATTACCGATCCGCCTCGCGAAGAGGCCATTGTTGCTGTGCGTAATTGTCGTGCGGCGGGCATCAGCGTCAAGATGATTACTGGTGACCACGCTGAGACTGCACGCTCCATCGCAACGCTATTGGGAATAGGAAATGGCCGCACGCTGACTGGCAGCGAATTAGATGCCCTGGACGAAACGGCATTGCGTCAGGCGGTGCGGGATGTTGGCGTGTTTGCGCGCGCCAGCCCGGAACACAAACTCCGTCTGGTCACTGCACTGCAGGCCAATGGCGAGATTATCGCCATGACCGGTGATGGCGTGAACGATGCCCCCGCCTTGAAGCGTGCCGACATCGGTATTGCAATGGGCATGAAAGGGACGGAAGTCGCCAAGGAAGCAGCCGAAATCGTGCTGGCCGATGACAACTTCGCCACCATCGTGCACGCGGTGAAGGAAGGGCGCACCGTCTATGACAACATCCGGAAAGCCATTGTATTCATCATGCCCACCAATGGGGGTGAAGCTGGCATGGTGCTTTTCGCCATCATGTTTGGCATGACGCTGCCGATTACGCCAGTGCAAATACTGTGGGTAAACATGGTTACGGCTGTCACGTTGTCACTGGCATTGTCGTACGAGAAATCAGAACCGGGGGTGATGCAGCGCCCACCACGCGCCGCCAATGAAGCGATCCTGTCCGGATTCATGATCTGGCGTATTGCATTCGTTTCCCTGCTGCTCAGCACCGGGTCAATCGCATTGTTTTTGTGGGAAAGCGCGCGCGGCGTGGGCATTGACGAAAGCCGAACCGCCGCCATAAATGCGTTAGTGGTGGGCGAGATGGCATACCTGTTTAACTGCCGTTATATGCTCGCACCGATACGCACCTGGCAGGACTTCACAGGGAATTCTTCTGTGCTGCTCACCATCGCCATTTTGGCAGTCATTCAGGGGCTTTTTACCTACCTGCCCTTCATGCAGGGCATGTTTGGGGTAGCAGCCATTGACGCATCGGTGTGGGGACGCATTATCGGCTTTGGGATATTGCTATTTATAGTGGTAGAGGTAGAGAAAAAATTCGTTCTGCGCATTTTGAAAAAATGAGGGTAACTAACAATTAGTTCCCCTTCGTGGTGAGCTTGTCGAACCATGAACGGGCGCGCGATTTACGCCGCCTGCCCTTCGGCAAGCTTGTATGGTGTAGACCGGCTCTTTTACTTCGAGAAAGGAAGGCAAGGAGCCGGGGTGGAGGGACATCGACAAGACTCAGCAAGACGACGCGGGGTTATTTGTCCATCCGCACGCTGCGCGCCGCATCGGCGCAGAAAGCTGAGAGGTCATCGAGCACTGTCTTTACCGCACGGCTGGCGGCCACCACTCCTCCAGAGGGATCCTCGCTCGTGGCGGAAACGACAGCATCGAACTCGCGTGCTGCAATGACCCGGCGCGTTGCACTCTCGACGAGATAGGCGCGCAGTGTGAAGCGCACCTTGCTCGGGGTACCCAGAAACTCGTGTTGCAGGCGCAGGATTTCGGTATCCAGCCGCATTTCGCCTGCTGCGGCGCCAGGTGTTTGCACCACGGCGCGAAACGTTCCGCTGCTCTCGACGGCACTGACGATAAGTGGCGTCAGCATGCGCGCCGGCGTATCGATCCATTCGCTGTGCGCAAAGTATTCGAGTTGGTTCGCCTGGCGCAGGTACATGATGCGCCGGCTGTCGAAGCCGGCTGCCGCGTGTGACGGGCTGACGATCAGCGTCAGGGCTGTAACCGCCGCGCGCGGCGCGGCAGGCGCCGCTGCGTCGGGTACTGTGCCGGGCATATACGCGAGCGAATAAAAGGTCGGTTGTGGAGCGGGAGAGCCCATCGTGCTCAAAACTCCGCAGCCGCTGAGCAGCGCCAGCGATAATGCTGCTGCCGCAAACTGCCACAGGTACGGCAGGGAACCATGAGGCGCAATCCTTTTCATTTCGTTGTTCCCTCTCCCGGCCCGGGCGGCACCTGCCGGCGACCCATCAGCAAGCCGCCGGGGCTGCCTTCCAGTTTTTCGCTCAAGCGTCGCAGCGAGGCCGCCAGTACGTTCATTTCGCCGAGCAGGCGTTCCAGTTCGGGCAGTGTTTCCGCCGTAAAGCGTTTCACATCGGCGCCAACCGCATCGACTGTCTTGCCGGCACTGACACTGGCGAGCGCTGCCTCGTTACCCATTTTCTCGACGGCGTCGGCACTACGCCCGATGCGATCGATCAGCGGCCCGATCTGTGCCGTTGCACGCGAGGTGTTTTCAAGCGTGCGGCCGGCATTGGCGATACCGGCGTCGATGGTGTCCTTGCGCGCGGCGATCGTATGCGTCACGGTGGCGATGTCGGCCAGCATGCTTTTAAACGCCGCCCGGTTTTCATCGCTGAGCAAGGCGTCGATATTTCTCGACGTGCTGTCCAGCTTCGCCGCCACACTGGTAAGCACATTTTCCAGCCGCGCGGCAAGCGAGGGAATGGTGCGGATCACCGGATACTCGTTGCCGGCGATGGTGCGCAGCGGCAGGGCATCATGCGCGCCGCCGCTCAGCTCGACATAGGCGATGCCGGTCAGGCCCTGGGTTTTCAGCACCGCTACCGTATCCTCCTTGATGGGTGTACCACGCTCGATGGCAAAGAGCAGGATCACCCGATCCGGGTTACCCGGATCGAGCCGAATTTGCCGCACCTTGCCGACGTCGACGCCGTTGAATTTGACCGGCGCATTCACACTCAGGCCCGCTACCGATTCGTCTTCAATTGCCAGATACAGGTCGTATTTCTTCTGCAAGGCGCCGCCTGAGGCGAGCCAGAGCGCGATGGCGATCAGTACCGCGCCAAGGACGAGCACGAACCCGCCGACGACCGCATAATTCACTTTGGTTTCGATGATGGCCTCCCGGTTTCCACACTGGTTTTTTTGGCTTCGGCCTGCGCCTGTTCGTGCGCCGCTCTGCCGCGCGGGCCGTCAAAAAATTGCCGGATGGCAGGGTTGTCCATGTGTTCAAGTTCAACCATCGAGCCGATCCCTTGCACCTTGCCTTCGGCAAGCACGGCGACGCGATCTGCCACTTGCCACAACAGGTCGAGGTCGTGCGTGATCATGACGATGGTCAGACCGAACATATCGCGCAGCTTGCGCACCAGTACGTCGACGCCAGCGGCGCTCTCCGGATCCAGACCGGCAGTCGGTTCATCAAGAAACAGCAATTCGGGGTCGAGTGCCAGCGCGCGGGCCAGCGATGCGCGCTTCATCATGCCGCCGCTGAGTTCAGACGGATACTGCAAGCCGGCTTCCGGCGCAAGGCCGGTCATGGCGATCTTCAGGGCGGCGATTTCATCAATCAGCGTATCCGGAAGATCGGTGTGCTCGCGCAGGGGCAAGCCGACGTTTTCGGCCACCGTGAGAGAGCCGAACAAACCGCCTTGCTGAAACATCACACCATAGCGCCGACGCAATGCAAGGGTTTCGTCATCTCCAATTCCATGCAGATCGGTGCCGAGCACGCGGATCGAACCCGAGTCCGGGCGGTGCAGCAGAATCATCTCGCGCAGCAGTGTCGATTTTCCGGAACCGCTGCCACCAATCAAGGCGAAGATCTCCGCGCGGCGCACGTCAAGGTCGAGTCCGGCATGCACGATATGGTCGCCAAAGCTGGTCGTCACTTGGCTGATCTCGATGACCGGCTGCCCGCTGTCTGTATTTGTTTGCATTGTGCTGTTCACGTTAACGTGAAATCCAGCCACGACCGGAAACGGTGCGCCGTGTGACCATCGAGCGTAGCGAGCTAACCAGTAGCCCCGCCCTGGGACGGGGATGGCGGTGGGGGGCGTTCAATTCGCCTTTGCGTATTTTCATCATCATGGGTGCCGCATCCTCCTGCATGAGCGTTAAAGGTCCAGCGCACTGAAGGCGATTGAAAACAAGGCGTCGGCGACGATCACAAGAAAAATCGCCTGCACTACGCTGCGCGTGGTCTGGCGGCCGACGCTGTCGGCGCCGCCCCTGGTTTGAAAACCCTGAAAGCAGCCGGTCACGGCGATGATGACGGCGAATACCGGCGCCTTGAGAATGCCGATCAGATAGGCAGTAATGCTGACCGCCTTGACGAAACGGTCGAGAAATTCGCCGAAGCCGACGCCGAGCTGCGCACGCGCCATGATCATGCCGCCGAATACCCCGAGCACGTCGGCAAACACGGTCAGCAAGGGCAGCGCGATCAGCAGCGCGAGGATCTTCGGCAGCACCAGCACATCCAGCGGTGCGATGCCAAGCGTGCGCATGGCATCGATTTCCTCGGTCACGGTCATGGTGCCAATCTGTGCGGCATAGGCCGAGCCGGAGCGTCCGGCGATGATGATGGCCGTGATCAGGGGCGCAAACTCGCGCAGCATCGCCAGGCCCACCAGATCGACGACAAAGATGTTGGCGCCGAATTGCCTGAGCTGGTCGGCAGTCTGATAGGCGACCACGATGCCGAGCAGGAAGGACAGCAAGCCGACGATGGGCAGCGCATCGAATCCTGCGCTGCGAATGTTGAAAAGTATCGGCCGCCAGCGCATCCGCGCCGGGTGTGTGATGCATCCGCCAAGCGCAATGGCACTTTCGCCGACGAAGCTGAGCAGCGCAAGGGTTTGTTCGAAGGCGACGGCGGCACGTTGGCCCAAGGCTTCCAGCCTCGACAGGGGTGCGCTTGCCAGCGGGGCGGAGGTATCGGTTTGATCGGCTATTTGCTGCCCAACGGCATCCAGCAGTTTGCTGCATTCGGGGCGCAGGCCGCGCATCTCGACGGCGATCCTTTCGTCGCGCAAGCGACGCAGAAGTTTTTGCAGAATCCAGGCACCCGCGGTATCGAGCGCATCGATGCGCGTACCGTCGATGACCATGCCGGATTTGGCAGGCACGGATAACGCGGCGAGTTGCGGCTCGATGGCGCCGATCCCGCGCGCAGTCCAGTACCCCGACAGCGCCAGTTCCTGTGGCGTCGGCTGAGCGATTGCGGCGGGGGCCATCGACCACGGATTCATGGATGAGCAGCAGGATAGATGAAATACTTTATCCAATATGTACGCGAGCGCACAGAGCAGGTGACGAACTGGTCGAAGGTCGAATGCGGCGCTCATGACATCCCGTATGAAAATCCTTCGCATGAGAGCCTGCGTTGGATTGCTACAAGAGGCGATAGACAGGCGCCGTTCATGCGTTACGATTCTCTCAACCCGCTCCCGCCCCAGGACGTTCGCCCTGTTGCCGCCGGTACTCCTTGCGCTTCATGTCGAGGTATTCGCTCCGTTCCAATTCATGCAACTGGCGTGGATAGCGCTCGATGGCTGCAAACCAGTCACGAAAACGTTTTTCGGGTTGCGCCTGAGGCGGCTCGGACAAGGCGCCAAGAAAGGCTTCGATGGTCAGGTAATAACGCATGGTATTGCGCTCTACCACACCACGCACTCCGCCGATGAAAAGCGGCTGTTTGTCGGGTTGCGAGCCGACAACAGTGAATCCCACCTTGTCTCTCCCGATGGTGCCGAGGTAGACCTGCATCGCCAGCCGTCCCACCAGTCCATAGGCATACGAATACGAGAGGTGGATGAACGTCTGTCCGTTTTCCAGCGGGATTGCCTCGAGCGAGATGCGGTAGTTGCGCGTGCTTAATGGCCCCTTGTCCGCATTCAGCCTTACTTGCAGGTAGTCCGGCGTATTGGCGGCGACGCGGTAGGCAAAGGCTATCTGGTAGGCCTCATCCAGCGGCTGATCGTATTTCCTGCCGATACTGACGTTGAGGCTGCTCCCCCCACTGGTAGTTGACGCGCGGCAGTACTTGGTATTGAGGTGCAGTATCAAAATATCGCACCAATTGCCCGGCCTGTTCAGCGCTGTGCCCACCGTTGCAAATGGATAATTGACGAGCGCATAGATGTCTCCCGCCACGCCGCCCGGGGTTTCGCTGGAGTCCAGGTAGAGCGGCCTCTGGAACTGGTTATGGCTGAGTCGATCCTGCGCAGCGGCGTATTTGGCGCGTAGAGCTCTGGATGAGTTCGTGTCCGCAACGTCGGCGTGGGCAATGCCCGTGCCCGCGCACAGCAGGGCAATCACAAAAAGTCGCAGCAGTGCCCACACATTGATTCCCGATGTTTGTCTCTTGGCTGCGTTTGAGGATGACATGAATATCCGGTATTCATAGCCAGTATCCCCATGCCCAGGCGATCTTCTCCATCAGGCGTTCGCTGATCGAACGCCGCTCCCATTGCTCGCGCGTGATGAGGTTGGAAGCAGCCAGGTCCGCCTCGAACATGGCCTGCATTTGCGCGCCGAACTCCTGCCCGAGGATGACGGCGTTGACCTCTTCATTGTGCAGAAAGCTGCGCCAGTCGAGGTTGGTCGAACCGATTGTCGACCACACCCCATCGATCAGTGCAGTCTTTGCATGCAACAGCGCATCGCGCCGCTCGTAGATTTTCACTCCCGCGTCGAGCAGCTCGGCATAGTACGAGCGTCCCGCGTGGAACACCAGCCATGAATCGGTTTTGCCCGGCAGGATGATTTTCACATCCACGCCGCGCCGCACCGCGTCCTTGAGCGCAGCGAGCAATTGCGGATCGGGGACGAAATAGGCATTCGTCAGATTCACGCTGGTTTCGGCGCTGCCGATGGCTGAAATCAGCGTCGCATAGATCAGGCTGTAGGGTTCATCCGGCGAACTGCCGATGGCGCGCACCACCTCCCTGCCCTTGTTGGCGAGTGGCGGCAAATATTCTTCCGCCGCGAGCTTTTCCCCCTTCTGCTTCTCCCATGTGGCGAGAAACAGTTTCTGGAACTCGGCGACGACAGGGCCTTCGACTTGCAGGTGCGTGTCGCGCCAGGGCGTACCTCCTTCGTGACGTTGCCGGGACTTCCGGCTGAAAGACCCTTTCGAATAAACACTGCTGATGTTGATTCCGCCGAGGAAGGCAGTCTTTCCATCGACGATCAGCAGCTTGCGGTGATCGCGCTGATTAACCTCCCAACCCTTCTTCGCCGTCAGCGGGTTGACCGGATTAAACTCCAGAACCTTGATGCCGCTGTCGGTGAGACGCTTGAAAAATGTCCGGGGCGTATTGATCGCCCCCACGCTGTCGTAGATCAAATTCACCTGCACACCCTTCATCTGCTTCTCGATGAGCGCGTCAGCAAAACGATTCCCGATTTCATCGTCCTCGATGATGTAAGTTTCCATGTTGATATGATCTTTTGCATTGCGGATTGCCGTAAACATGTGCTGAAAAGTAGTCGGGCCGTCCTGCAGCAGAACCGCCTTGTTGCCCACCATCAAGGGACTGCCGACGATAGCCTCTTCCAGCGCCAGATGCCGATCGAAGATGCTGGTCTCCTCGCCCCGGCTCTGCAGACGGTTGAGGATCGCCTTGCTTTGCTGTGAAGTCAGCGGGCCGTGCGCGCCGTCAAGTTGAACGGGCTGTGCCGGCTGCCTTGCCATATCGGGAACGATAGTCGGCAGCGAACCGCATCCGGCAACAAGAGCGATAAGCAGCCCCGCGGCCAGATATCCCGCGATCCTGTACCGACCAACCGACTGTAGCAATCTGTTAAACAACGCCGCCACCTTGTCTCACGCCGTGTATCGCTATTTGTGAGTGTATGCGCCATGCCAAGAGAACTATGTGCGGCAGCGAACGTAAGCGCGCAGTACGGTAACGATTTCTGCCGACAGGGATTCGTCACCAGCACGCTTCTCGCCATCGCCCTCATTCGCCAAACCTGCGAATGAACCAGGTCTTCGCCACCTGCGTCAGGACCGCATAACCCAGCATCATGACAGCCAGATACAGCCAGTATGAAGACGGCAAGGGGACAAAGCCGAGCGCGCTCGCCAGCGGCGAAACCGTCAGCCAGGCGCCGACCGCGACGATGATCAGGGAAGTGATGATGAGCGGCCAACTGGCATGGCTTTGGATGAAGGGGATCTTGTTGGTGCGAATGACATGGATGATCAAGGTCTGGGTGAACAGCGACTCGACAAACCAGCCGGTGTGGAACAAGTCCGGGTTGTTCCAGCAGTTGAAGACGTAGAGCATCAGGAAGAAGGTCAGGTAATCGAAGATCGAGCTGATTGGCCCGATGAACAGAATGAAGCGCAGGATATTGTCAATTTCCCACTGGCGCGGTGTAGCCAGCCACTCCGCATCAACCTGGTCGGTCGGGATGGTGGTCTGCGAGAAGTCGTAGAGGAGATTGTTGGCCAGCACCTGGATCGGCAGCATGGGCAGGAAAGGCAGAAACGCACTGGCGCCGACGACGCTGAACATGTTGCCGAAGTTGGAACTGGCCGCCATCTTGATGTACTTGACGATGTTGCCGAACACCCGGCGCCCTTCTAGCACGCCCTGTTCCAGTACCAGCAGGCTGTTTTCCAGCAGGATGATGTCGGACGACTCCTTGGCGATGTCCACCGCGCTGTCCACCGAGATGCCCACATCGGCCGCCTTCAGGGCCGGGGCGTCGTTAATGCCGTCGCCGAGGAAGCCCAGCACGTGACCCTTGCTCTGCAGCGCATGGATAATGCGTTCCTTGTGCGCCGGGGCCAGCCGGGCAAAGACGCTGGTGGCATTGGCAGCTTCAGCCAGTTCCATCTCGCTCATCGCCTCGATCTGGGAACCGAGCAGGAGATGCCCCACCAGCATACCCACTTCATTGCAGATATAGGTGGTGATGATCTCGTTGTCGCCGGTCAGAACCTTGACGTCCACATTCAAGGCGTGAAGCCGCTTCAATGCCTCGCTGGCAGTGTCTTTGGGCGGGTCGAGGAAAGCCAGAAAACCGAGCAGGATCAGGTCCGCTTCATCCTTGACCGCATACACCGGCTCATCCGGGGCGCCCGGCATTTGCTTGTAAGCCAAAGCAATCACGCGGAAACCCTGGCCGTTCAGTTCGTCCGCCAACTGCCGGCGCTTGGCGTCGTGTTCGGGCAGAACTTCGATGAGTTCTCCCTTGACTTCCACCCGGGTGCACTGGCTCAGCACTTCGTCCACCGCGCCCTTGCAGATCAGCGTGTTCAACCCGGTCTTGTCTTCCACTATAACCGACATGCGACGCCGGATGAAGTCGAACGGGATCTCGTCGATCTTGCGGAATTCCTCGTCCGCCTTGAGGTGCTCTTTCAACTCTTCATGGTCGAGGATCGCCGCGTCGAGCAGGTTCTTCAGGCCAGTATGGTGGAAACTGTTCAGGTAGCCGTAGTGCAGCACCTTCTCGCTCGGATCGCCGTTCGCGTCGAGATGCTTTTCGAGCACGATCTTGCCCTGGGTAAGGGTGCCGGTCTTGTCGGTGCACAGCACGTCCATCGCGCCGAAATTCTGGATCGCGTTGAGGCGTTTGACGATCACTTTCCGGCGCGACATTGCCAGCGCGCCCTTGGACAGGTTGACGGTAACGATCATCGGCAGCATCTCGGGCGTCAGTCCGACCGCCACGGCCATGGCAAACAGAAACGCTTCCAGCCAGTTGTGCCTGGAGAAGCCATTGATGAGGAACACCGCCGGAACCATCACCGCGATGAAGCCGATCATCAGCCAGGTGAACTTGTTGATGCCCTTGTCGAAGCTGGTCAACTGGCGCTGCGCAACGATGCTGGCGGCCAGTGATCCGAAGTAGGTTCGGCCCCCCGTGTATATCACCACGGCGGTGGCGGCGCCGCTCTCGACGTTGGAACCGAGGAAGCAGAGATTGGGCAGATCGAGCGGATTTTGTATCTCTGCCGCCGCCGCAGCGGCAGCTTTCTTCTCCACCGGCAGGGCTTCGCCGGTGAGCGCCGCCTGATTCAGGAACAGGTCCTTGGCGGAAAGCACCCGCACATCGGCCGGCACCATATCGCCGGCTGCCAACCGGACGATGTCGCCAGGCACCAGCAGCTTGATCGATACCTCTGCCTCCTTGCCGTCACGCACCAGCGTCGCGGTGTTGCTGACCATGGCCTGGAGTTTCGCGGCCGCGTTGTCGGCCCGCAGTTCCTGGTAGAAACGCAACACCAGGCCCAGAACCACCATCACGGAAATGACCGCCGTTGCCCGGTGGTCGCCGGTCAGGTAGGACAGCACGCCCAGCGCCGAGAGCAGCAGCACCAGGGGATTCCTGATGTTGCTGAGGAGACGCATCAGGACCGGTTGACGCTTCTCGCGGACAATCTCGTTGGTCCCGACCTGCTTCAGGCGCGAATCGGCTTCCGCCTGGCTGAGGCCGTTCTGTTGCGATCCGAGTTCCTTCAGGACGGCATCACTATCGGCACGCGCTTTTTTCAATAGCTCAACGGAATTCTGCGCCGCAATGGCGTTTGCCGGCTTCGCGGGCGCCGGTGAGGCTGCGGATTTAGCCACGGTTGTTTGCATTGTGTTTGGTATCCGTTAATCCACAGCAAGGCAACGCGAAAGGTTATCCATTCAAACTTCACGATATCCGCATTTTAGTGTGAAGGAACAATTCCCGATGCTCTGTTCGCTGGCGTACAGAATGATCAACCATCAGGGTCCACAATGACCAAAGCATTAATGGAGGATCACATGCTCGACTACTCGATAATGAAACCGGAAGGCATTCTGGTGCTCAAGCTACATGCGCCGCTGAGCAAGGAGGACTTCGCCGGCCTTGGCGCTGCCGTCGATGCCTATCTCGCCGATCACCCCAAACTTCACGGCGTGCTGATTCAATCGAGGAAATTTCCCGGATGGGAGAACTTCGGTGGATTCGCCGCGCACATGCACTTTGTCCGCGAGCACCACAAAAAGGTCGATCGCGTGGCAATCGTGACTGACAGCCCGATTGCCGGCATGGCGGAATCACTGGCGAAGCACTTTATTTCGGCCACGATAAAGCACTTCCCCTTCGCCGACGATGCGCAGGCATTTGCCTGGTTGGAAGCCGCGTGAAGTATCCGTCCGCGACGGTTTTCATCCGCCACCAGACCACGTCAACAATACAAACCAGCACTGAAAGGATAGACCACCATGCTGATCACCTTCAAGTCTCGCGCCAGCGGCGATGTCATCATGCTCGAAAACAACGGTGAAGAAATGCTCAGCTTGTTCGGCAAGAATCCCACCGACACCAAGGGTATTGTCACTGTAGAACAATTGCCCGGCGCAATAAGCGCGCTCAAGTCTGCCACCCAGGCAGACTTGGCAACACAGCGTGAGCCGGCAAATGGCGATGAGCAAACCGAAACCGGCAACCCGGTTTCCCTGCACCAGCGTACGTTGCCGCTCCTGGAACTGCTGGAGCGTTCATTGAAGGACAATGTACCGGTTACCTGGGGCGTTTGATTCCGTTCCTCCAGTAGATTGCCGTTACCCGACGCGATTTAGCTCGGTCACAAGCCTGGCGAGGATCATTTGCCACCTGAATCTTCCTTGATCAGCCGGTCGCGAATCGACAACAGCTCCTTCTTTCGGGCGGCGTCGGTTTCGGGATAACCCATTTTGAGCGCCTTGAAGTTATCCAGAACAATTCGGGAAACGATAAGCCGGGCGTTCTCCTTGTCATCGGCGGGCACCACATACCAGGGCGCCTGTTCCGTGCTTGTCGCGCCCAGACAGGCCTCGTAGGCTTGCATGTACTGATCCCAGTATTTCCTTTCTTCAACGTCGGCAACGCTGAATTTCCAGTTCTTGTCCGGATCATCGATGCGTTCGAGAAAGCGCTTGCGCTGCTCTTTCTTCGACAAGTGAAGAAAGAACTTGATGACCCGCGTGCCGTTTCGATAAAGATGGTCCTCCAGGTCCACGATGGAGCGATATCGATCCTGCCAAATCGTCTTCTCATTCATGCCCCTCTCCGGCAGACGCTGTCCGAGCAGAATCTCGGGATGCACGCGAACGATCAGCACCTCCTCATAATAGGATCGGTTAAAGATGCCGATGCGGCCGCGTTCCGGCAGGGATTGGGTAGTGCGCCACAGAAAGTCGTGTTCCAGTTCGGTCGCGCTGGGGTGTTTGAAGCTGAACACCTGACAGCCTTGCGGATTGACGCCGGACATCACGTGACTGATGGCGCCGTCCTTGCCGGCGGCGTCCATGGCCTGAAAAATCAGCAGCACGGCATAGCGGTCGGACGCATAGAGAACACGTTGCAGCCGGCTCAACTCATCCACGTGTTCCTGGAGGAGTCTGGCGTACGTCTTCCTCGACTTGTACATGGGCTTCACCAGCGTCGGCCATTTTTTGAGATTGACCGATTTCCCTTGCTGCACACGGAAATCACTGGAATTCATTTTCATCGCACTCCTTTCGATGGCTACGGATGCGGGCTGAATAACGTTTCGGCTACAGAATCGCCATACAGACTGTACGCCGCTTATGCACTGGACCACCGCAATTGTTATTCCGTTTTTCGATCCAAGGAGCCGGGCAGTGGGGTGAGAAAACCAGCGGCACCGAATAGCCGCTCACAGATTCAACGAATGCGTACTCTGTGCCCAATGCGGACGTAGCAGAACTGGGAAAGCGGACAATCGGGAACGTAGAAGTCACCGGCGCTGCGGGGCTTTATCACGCAGCGTTCGTGTGGACTGCCGGGTTGGAGCTTGGCCATCAACATAAGCGTCAAGAAGCCGGCGAATCATGCGCTGGTACTGAGTGTGATGCTTTGTAGCCTCCGACTTGAAGAACTCAATACTTTTCTTGCTCAGAGCCAAAGTTACCTTCACACCTTCTTCACGAAATGCCAATTCGGCCGGCGAAGGGAGGAAGTCGGCAACTCCGTGCTTTCCCTGATTCTCGGCGTCCTTGTCGGGATCCCCAATCAAAGCGAGTTTTTGCCATGAGCATAAAGTAGCACTAGCCCATACAAAAAGCCATACGGAGGTATGGAGAGCCCCAACGTTCGAATTGTGCGGCACCGATAGGCGTCCGGACCAATTAGCAGTTGGGCGTTTGCATCTGCGCCGCCAGGAAAGCGCTGGTCACGCAGCAACGCCTTCCACGCCCACGAGACGAGCGGAACTGCATTCGTCTCGAATTGACTTCAGCCCTTGATACACGGGACCGTTGTAAAAGGACTCCCATGCGGCTATCGAGGGAAATTCGAGAAGCACGATTCGGCGGGGACTCCAATCGCCTTCGTAGACTTTGTGTGCCTCGCCACGAGCGAGATAGCGTGCACCAGCTTGCGCGAGCGCAGGTTTCACCTTCGCCATGAAGTCCTGATACCGATTGGGATCACGGATGTCGACATCAAAGATTACGTATGCGGCCATAGCTTCTCTCCTCAAAAAAGGGCACTGCAATCGGTAGATGCAGCCGAATTTGTGAAGACGCCCAATGTTCGAATTCAGCGGCTGCCGAAAGCAGCCCGCTGCAATGACGGTTGGGCGTCATCGGGCTAGCCTTGGGCCTTCATCCATCGTCTATCGGCAAGTACGACCGAGGTTTCAACTTGCCTCACCGGGACCGACCAGTATGCCCGGAGCAGGCGATTCTTGTCTCCGTCTGAGACGACTGTGAAACCGTTTCGTCGATAGAACTCAATGGCCCATGACGCATCAGCCCATGTCCCAATCAGGATCGGCTTGCCAGCCAGGGCCTCCACGCGACGAAGCAGCTTTGTTCCGATGCCTTTCCTCTGTAACGCCGTCGCGGTATAGGCATGTCGAACCAAAGCAACGTCTTCTTTATCCTGAATTCCCATCACGCCCAGCAGCTGCCCATTGTCCTCTGCCATCCAGAAGATGACGCCACTGGCAATCTCTTTCGCCAACTCGTCGGCCGACATGTACGGTTCATGCCAGCGGTCGCTTGGTATCACCCCGCGATAAGCCTGTGCTGCGTCGTTGATGATCGCCAAGATCGCTTCAAAATCATTTGCCACGCTATTTCGAATTCGCATTGCTTTCCTCTATAACGCTCAATCGGGATAGGAAGAAGCCTCACGGCTCCTCCCTCCCCCACCACCGGACGTACGGGCACGTATCCGGCGGTTCGATGAATTGAATTCCTGCCGTGGCGCAAGGCTGGGTAGTCCCATGGTTTCAAAGAAGCGCAATGGTAGCGCAATTGCTAATGCCGGTGTCTTTGACAGCCGCCATGGGCCGACTTGCTGGTGTTCCACGCTTCGCGTACTGATTGAAACTACCCTCGGACGAGCTACGCAACAAGAAGAGCATCAACCTGGTCTACGTGAGGCCGGGGTACAAGGGCCAAACGGCATAGTGGGCGCGATGATGCGATGGATCCTGTTATCGCTGGGACTCATGTGCGGGCAAGTTTTCGCACAGCACCAACACCATGACATGGGTGGGAGCGACGTGCCCGCGCGTTACGGCGCAACATTCGCGCGGTTTGCGTCAGGGATGGATCTCGGCATGGACAAGATGATGCGCGACATGCACGCGCCGGGTTACACCGGCAATGCGGACGTCGATTTTCTCGCGATGATGATTCCGCACCATGAAGGCGCGGTGGAGATGGCGCGGCTGGTGCTGATTCACGGCCGCGATCCACTCACGCGAAAACTCGCGGAGGAAATCATCGCGAGCCAAGTCGTCGAAATCGAAGGAATGAAGCGGCGCCTGGCAATTCTGAGCGCCAAATCGGGTCCAGAGCGGGACGAGTTCCCCGCGCTAGCCGGGACGCGCGGATCACCGTGAAGGTTGGGCGTCTGCTTTCGGATATCCGAACGGCTGAATCGGGCACGGAGCACTCGGTAGCGACTGGCCGCTTCCAGGAAGCGGAATTTCGCTGACCGCTTTCCGGCGACGAATCCGAATAGAGGCCGGTCGCTTGCGTGCCCATAAGGGACACATGACGTACGCATCTCTTGTGACCGTTTTCAGAGTATTGCCGAACCATCCGGAAGTTCTGCACTTCGACCGCTCTTCGGCCAAACTGGCCGCTCGCCCTGCGCAAACTGAAAGAATCAGTATTGCTGATGTGAACGTCCGTTTCTCAAATCAGCGAATGCGTATTCCCGACCAATGGCGGTCTCATGACGCTTAAAAAATCGTGTTCGCGTTTTTCCCCGTATACAGGGTCAAGATTACTGCGCTCGCACAGTTCATTGCGGAGCAAGAGCCTTAACGACTCAGTTCACCCCCCATCACCTGGAATCGGCAGTTGAAGAAAACGGGAACGCCGCGACGTGCGCGCTCGTCCAATGTGCGAGGACGAACACAACCTCGAACTTTTAACCTTATCAACCTGCAAAAGGTGAATCCGATGAAATCGAACAAACAATTCCTTATCGCAGCCTTCGGGCACACGCGACATAGCCATCCGTCGCCTTTGCCCTTGCGCAAAGTCGTGACTTCAGGCACGCTAAGTGTGGCTGCTATCTTGGCAACCGCCTGCGGTAGTGGCGGTAGTGGGTCGATGCAGTCGGATGCTGCGGCCGCCAATGCCGCGCTGGTCGCGCAGGGCCAGCAGATCTTTCGTTTCGATACCTTCGGCGACGAGACCAAATGGACCGACACGCTGCGCATGCATGAAGTGATCGCGGCGGCCGTCGACCCGACGACCGCATTGTCGGTCGGCCTCAAGGTGGATGCTGAAGCATTGCCACCCGCGGTGGTGCAGGGAATCCAGAACGGCACTGTCGATCTGAAGAGTCCCGCCACAACGATCGCATTGCTGAAGCTTAATGCCGTGATCGGCCTTCAGGGCACGGTTGAGACCATCGCCGGTACGGACACGCTGACGCACGTGGGTATCACCTGTGCCCTGTGCCATTCGACCGTCGACAATTCATTCGCGCCCGGCATCGGCAAGCGTCTCGACGGCTGGCCCAATCGCGACCTCAATCCCGGGGCGATTATTGCGCTGTCGCCTGCGTTGGACGCAGCTACAAAAGCGGTCTTTAACTCCTGGGGCAAAGGCAAATACGATCCCCGTTTCAACCTGGACGGTATCAACGGCCCACAGGTCATCCCGCCTGCATACGGCCTCGCCGGCATCCATAGCATCACGTCCACGGGCGATGGCTCAGATATCGCGTATTGGAACCGCTACGTAGGCGTCACGCAGATGGGCGGACATGGGTCGTTCTCGGAGCCGCGTACGGGGGTCAATGTCACCAATGGCACGGATGACCTGATCACCTCGAAGCTGCCGGCATTGCAAGCGTATCAACTCAGCCTGAATGCACCACCGCCACCCGCCGGAAGTTTCGACCCCGCCGCTGCCGCCCGGGGTCAAGCCGTCTTTAATGGCGCCGGCACCTGCAGTACCTGCCATAGTGGAAGCGAGTTGACGGACGCCAATTCGCGGCTGCATCCTGCTAGCGATGTAGTAAGCGAACCTGAGCCAAACGGAACTCCCAGCTACGCCTCGCGCAGTGCGACCAGGCAGTACCGAACCGCGCCGTTGCATGGGTTGTGGCAGCATGCCCCGTATTTTCACAACGGCACTGCGCCAACGCTTGATGCAGTGGTGCAGATGTACAACACGAAGAAGTCTCTGGGACTGAGCAATGCCGACATGGCTGATCTGGTCGAATATCTCAAGTCCTTGTAGTGATTTGTCCACAGATTGCATTCCCGTGTCCAAGAACAAGGCCCTGCGTAAAGCAGGATTCATTCGCAAGACACGCAATTTGCAGTACCTCGTTGCTCGGGATCGATCCGTTCTCAATTGTTGGAACATACGAGAACCAGTTGTTGCTGCAGCTTCAGGATTGCGACCGCGTTAGAACCATTATTGAAAGGAGAGCGTCATGGCACGCCTTGTAAAACGCACATTCTTCGAAACGTATAAGCTGGTAGTCGGCAGCGAAGAAAAATGAAAGGGGGCCAACATGACAAACGCCGAAACTCAACCAGCCAAAACACCACCCGATCGGGGAGCGGACGCGGTACTCGCATCGCGCGCGGCGGCGGGCGACCAGGAAGCGTTCGAGAAAATCATGCGGCGCAACAACCAGTTGTTGTTCCGCACGGCGCGCAGCATCCTCAAGAATGACGAGGATGCCGAGGACGCAGTGCAGGAAGCCTATCTGCACGCCTATCGCGGGCTTGGCAGCTTTCGCGCCGACGCGAGATTGTCGACCTGGCTGGTGCGCATTGTCGCCAACGAGGCGTTCGGCAGGTTGCGCCGGCGTAGCGCGGACGTAATCCCGCTCGACACAGTGATCGACACCGTTGCGGCGCATATGGAGACATTTATGGACCATGATCCCAACAGCCAGCCCGAACATGCTGCCGAGCGCGTGGAAGCGCGCAAGTTGATCGAGGCCAGGATCGACATGCTGCCGGACGTGTTCCGCACGGTCTTCATGTTGCGGGGAGTACAAGAGCTCACGGTCGAAGAGACTGCCGCCGCTTTGGGCATTCCTGAGGCAACGGTGCGGTCACGGTACTTCCGCGCCCGCAGCATGATGCGTGAAGGTCTGTCGCGAGATTTGGACCTTGGGTACGAGGAAGCCTTTGCCTTTGACGGCAAGCGTTGCGATCGCATCGTGGCACGGGTGATGGCAAGGCTCAGCGAGGTTGGAAGCCACAATCCGGGTGGCTGATTCCCATACAGGCATCTTATCCTGCCCATGAACCAGCTATCTGTCGCAGAGAACAAGCGCTTCGCGGATTATCTTTCGACGCCGAAGCGCAAGGCCCGCATGTCGCGACAGTTGTACCGGAGCCTGTAGACGCCACGCGATTTTCGACACCTCGTCCCACTATGAATTGGTGAAGACAACGTTGGCCTATAACGTTGACTACCGTGGTGTTGCATGGGCCAAAGGTTCAGCGGGCTTATTTCACGAGGCGGCCTGAAAAGTCTCAGGATCAGACTCGAATTCACCGCGTATCGAGCCTTGGGGGCAGACTCCGACCTCAACTGACTTCCACACTTTCGAACCATCCAATCTTTAGCCCCAGGAAATCGGGAACGCCGCGACAACTGCCCTCATCCAATGTACGAGAGCGACAACAACATCGATCTCTTTCGTCAACCAACTTATAAAGGTGATCCCAAATGAATCCAGGCAAACTTTCTCTAATAGCGGCCTTTATGGCAGTCGCCTTCCTGGCGCCAGTTGGGCCTGCGATGGCGCAGCATGCCGAGCATGTTGTCGTTGTTCAGGCCGCATCGGCCGCCAAAGTCGCCGAAACAGGTGCTGCGTTGCGCGACCTATGGGTGGGCCACATTTTCTGGGTGCGCAATGTGATTGCCGATACCTTGGCCGGCAACAAAACAGCAGCGGCTGCGGCTGAAAAAGAGGTTGTCGCCAACGCCAGGCAGATTGCAGGTGCGATTGAGCCATTTTATGGCCAGGAGGCTTCCGAGAAACTGTTCGGTCTGCTTGCCGGGCACTATGGGGCCGTCAAGGAGTACCTTCAGGCGGCCGCTGCCGGTAACAAGACCAGGCAGGAGGCCGCCGTCAAGCACCTGACCGGCAATGCGGGCGAGATTGCCCAATTCCTCAGCGGCGCGAATCCTAATCTGCCGTTTGACACGCTGAACGGATTATTGCTTGCGCATGTCGGGCATCACATCCAGGAGATCCAGCAGCTCAAGGGCAAACAGTACGCCGAAGAGGCACAGACCTGGGACGCGATGAAGAAGCATATGTATGTCATCGCCGATGCGCTTGCCGGCGCCATCGCCAAGCAGTTTCCAGCCAAATTTGGTTAGCACCTCACCCATGGAAGATAGTGAGCCATCCGCTTCGTTGAAAGGTTCGACATGAACGCGCCCGAGAGAATCTTCCTCCTTCCTGATTTCCAGTCGCAAGAAGATAGGATGGCGTTTCATTTTCAAAAGCCGTTTGACTTTAGTTTCACACCAAGCCGCCGCGAAGGGTTATACGGCTACTGACGGTTGAGGCAGAGAACCCTATGAGTCAGCAATCAGAACTGCTCAAAAGCCTGTTTGGCCTATCCATGATCGTTGAAGCGCGCGATCCATACACAGGAGGGCACTTGTGGCGGGTTTCACAATTCTCTCGCCTGCTCTCTGAGGTGTCAGGGCTAACCCCGCGTGCGACAGCATTAGCAGAGCTTGGCGGATTCCTGCATGACCTTGGCAAAGTCGGTGTTCCCGACTCGATTCTCAAAAGGCCAGGAAAACTGGAAGATGCGGAATTCGACGTCATACGCACTCATCCTGCTATTGGGCAGCGCCTGCTCACTCCACATCCGTTGTCACACCTTGCCATTGAAGCCGTCGCTGGACATCACGAAATGCCCAATGGTAATGGCTATCCCCGAGGACTTCGAGGCGATGCCATCCCCGCGGTGGCCCGCATCGTAGCCATTGCCGATGCCTTTGATGCCATGACCAGCACCCGCCCCTACCGTCCAGGCATGCCGATCGCGAATGCGATGGCGATTATCACCGAGCGAATTGGAACACAATTCGATGCGGATCTAGGACGACGTTTCGCAGGTTTGGCTAGCGGCACGCAACTTGAGCATATTGTTGCCCACAGCGAGCCAGGCATTCCACTTCTCGCCTGTAGTGGATGCAGCGCTCCGATGGTGGTTACGCGCAGCCATCGAGTCGGTGATTGCGTCGTTTGTCGACACTGCGGGGCACAGGCAAAACTCGTCAAGACGGATGGCAACTACATAGTTGAAAGGCTGGACGAGAGGGCAGACGCATTCGCCCTCTCTCCGGCTGCCGATACCGAACTGATCGGCGCAATGGTTGAGGCAACTGCACCCCTCGTTCTCTAGCTGGAATGACCGCTGTACTTCATGCAACGCATAGGCACGACCACGTTGCACGGCAACAGCAAGCCGATGTCGGGATCGGCCTCGATCGCGCGGTGAGCCAGTGGCGGATTGCACGCCGAGGATGCGATAGGGCCGATGCTCGATGTTGAGTTTGGCTTTCAATGTTGCCTTGACATCGATATCGGTGAGAACGCCGAAGCCTTCCTTTTTCAGGGCTTCGGTGACTTTCGCGACGGCGGCATCGAACGGCAGCTTTAGCCGAGTGCTGAATCCGTATAGATGTGAACTGGTTTGCCGTCACGCCGACATTTCCGGCGTCGGCCAAATGGCCGTGGCAAGAGGAGTGGGGCTGCTCCCATATCTGTATGCATGCTGATCCATGAGCACGATTAAAACGGTACGGAGAATAATGCGCAGGTCGAGAAAGAGCGACCAGTTGTGCAGGTAATCGAGGTCGTATTCGATGCGATCCTTCATTTTGTCCAGTATCTCTGTTTCGCCGCGCAGGCCGTTGACCTGGGCCCATCCGGTAATGCCGGGCCTTACTTTGTGCCGCACCATGTAGCCCTTGATCAGCTTGCGGTACATCTCATTGTGTGCGACAGCGTGAGGGCGCGGGCCAACGATGCTCATGCGTCCTTGCAATACGTTGATGAACTGCGGCAACTCGTCAAGCGATGTCTTGCGGATGAAGGCGCCGATCGGCGTGATGCGGCTGTCGTTGCGGCTGGCCTGGATAATCTGGCCGCCGTCCTCGCATAACGTCATTGAGCGGAACTTGTAGACAATGATCTCCTCTCCGGCGAGCCCATAGCGGCGCTGGCGGAAGATCACCGGGCCGGGAGACCCCAGCTTGATGCCGACTGCGACAGCCAGCATCAACGGCGATACGAGCAGGAGGATGAGCAGCGACAGCACAATGTCACTGCCACGCTTGACCAGACCGTTCAATCCGGTGAAGGGGGTTTCGCACACGGCGACGACAGGTATGTTGCCCACTGTATCCATGCGACCCTGTATCAGGTCGGTGACGAAGATGTCCGGTACGAAATAGATGGATGCGGTCGTATCGCGCAGTTCATCGAGCAGCGACAGCATGCGCGACTGGGGCATCATCGGCAGGGAGAGATACAGCTGGCTGATATGCAGCGCTTTGACGCCCGCGGGAAGGTCGGCAATGCGGCCCAGCATCGGGAAACGTCCAAGTCCACCGAGCCGCAATTGGTCGCGGTCATCAAAATAACCGACGACCTGTTTGCCGGAATATCGGTCGTCGGCAATTTGCTGTGCCAGCGCCAGTCCCTGTTCGTTCATGCCGACGATGGCAACCCGCTGCAGGTTGCCCTGCAGCGCCAATATTCGGGGCGCTGCGGCCCGCGTCAGCAAATTCAAGCCGAGTTGCGTCGCCGGCGCCAGCCACAACCAGGCGATGATGACGTCACTGTCGTAATGGCGGATGTATTGCGTCGCATAGCCGAAGAACAGGAGCAACGAGGCAATGCCAAGCCAGCCCAGAACGATCCTGCGTACGAGCGGGCGCAGCCCTTCATGCAAATGCTGGGCGCCCGGAAAGGTGATCGAAAAAACCAGCAATGAGAGCAGCAGGTAATTGGGATCGAGGCGGCGATTGATGGCATATGCCGCCGTCCATAACGAGAATACCAGGGCACACGGGTCGAGCATTTTCCCCAATAACTGGAGAAGATTGTCGCGCCCGACCCGAAAGATGTCGCCGCGACGCCGCTCATTCCTGCAGCGCGTCTCGCACTGTTCATGCTGCTGGCAACCGGCGGCGGATGCAGCTACTGCTGTTGCCGGTTTATTTCTTCGAAACGCGATACTGCCTGGGCACGGTTGCTGACGTCTATCTTGCGGAAAATGCGCTGCAAATGGTTCTTGACCGTGAACGGGCTGATACCCAGGATGATGCCGATCTCGTAATTGGTCTTGCCGTTGCTGACCCAGCGCAGGATTTCGCTTTCCCTCTCTGTAAGCTGTGCCGATTCATCCGCAGGTGGATTTTTCAGATCTTCCCGCGCGCCGTGTTCGGCCAAAGCGGAAATCCGGCGGCTGGCACAATCGATGTGTGGCAGCAGGATTTCAAACATTCGCCGCGTACCTTCATCGAAATGGCCATTGCTGCGGAACGCCACGTACAGCACATCAATGGCGGCACGCTCGTCCCGCATGCCTTGTACCAGCACGGAACGCATGCCGCGCAACGCGCGGTGCAAATTGCATTGGCATGAACTGTTCAGGATCACGCCTGCGGTTGTGTCGAGAGTGTAAGTGGTGTGACCATGCCTGACCCAGCGGTCGAAAAGCCCGGAGATCAGGTCTTTGATGTCAACATGGGAAAAACCCGTGGTGCTGACACCGGGAACCGACGAGATGACGTCGTAACGTAGTCTTCCGGTGGAAAAATTGCCATAGGCAACCAAAAGCACATCATGTGGCAACAGGGTCTGCAATTCTCCCTGTAGCCACATGAAGAGCTGTGTATGCCGTCGAATATGCATCGACTTGTGCAGGACATCGAAAAAATGATCGCCAGTGTTTTTTGGGATTTCTACAAGAGATGTCATGTTGATTTGCCCATTGAAGGAGATGGTGATGAAAGAAGGAAGATGTGTTTCGCCCTATCGGCTGTGCCGGGTGCGTCTTCCAGCCAGGTTAAAGACAATTCAAAGCTGTGGTTGATCCTGTTCAGGATCCCTTCTTCTCGATCGACAGGCCCGCATAATCCACGCCTCTGACCCCATCGACGCTAGATGCAATCCTGGTAGCCTGCTGTCGCAATTCCTCCGTTGCCACAGATCCGGAAAGATCAACCACACCCAGATCGGCTGTCACGGAGATGCCGGACAGCTTGTTTGAAATGAAAGCGGCCTTGACTTTCGCGGTGATCGCAGAGTCGCTCGGGTAGGCACCTGTACCTGTACCGCCGCTCCGCATGGGTTCGTTGCTGGGCTCATCCGCCGCATACGCTGCTGTCACGCTGCCAAGGGCGAGCAGGATTGATGCTGTAATACCAATATGGGAAAGAGATTTGGGGAGCGGCATGATGGACTCCTTTCTAATTGATTATCAAGAAATCAGCTCAATACCGGATGGAATAATCCGCTACGCGCAGACGCGCAAGACCTATGCCAGTTTTGGGGGTCAATAAAAATCAGCGAGTTGGGCAATAAAAGCGGCAACTGGGTAAGTCTGCTTGTCGCTGCGCTCCGACGCGAGCGACTTGCCTCTTGCTATGCGACTGATTTTGCTGCCTCCATGCCGTCGCTGAGCGGCGACATTGCCCTGGTAGCCGCACTTATGCGCTCCGCCTGATTAGCCGCTGGCATTTGACAGTCGATAGGAAGAACGGACTATTTTTCTTTTATGCGTCTCCATCAACAATTCGAAGCCAAAAAGTGGAAATGCCAAATGCAAAGCTTATATACATGCATGCCAGGAATCAATTCAAATATATGCAACCTGGAAATGATGCCCGCCACGAGCACCGGGAAAGGCACCAGGAGTGTGCTGATGGGCCTGCTTGCCATACTTTACGTCGGCAACGCTGCGGATGCGGCCCCGCCAAACAACCCGGATACGCTGCAATGGATTCTCTCCGAGACTCTGGCGTACGACGACAACCTGTTTCGTTTGCCGACCGGCGTTGATCCCACCACAAGCAACGGCAATACCGACCGCGGATCTCATGGTCATGCTCCTTCCTGACGATGATTCGCATCTCAACGCGAATTGTCATGACGGACAATAGGGCATACGGGCTAATGTCAAAAGCCGCATGGGGACTGAAAATGCAGCTGTCGACCGGTTTTATGGACAGCCGCGCGCAGAGTAAAATTAGACATGCCCGCATACGACTTTTTCGATTGGAATCTTCACCCATGGATGGAGGCCGGCGTCAGCGCGCTGGCCGCGCTGCTGGTGGCGGCGATCGTCTATCGCATCGGCCGCCTGGTGCTGAGGCGCGTGGCGGCGCCGTATGTGACGGCGAGCGTCGTGCTGCGCCGTGCGGAGCGTCCGTTCGAGTTCATCCTGCCACTGCTCGGCCTCCAGGTCGTCTGGAATAACGCGGCATCGGACCTGCACCTGATCGAACTGGTACGCCATCTCAATTCGCTGCTGCTGATCGTGGCGATCACCTGGCTTGGCATACAGGGCATTCGCGGCGCCTTCGACGCGGTGATCGCGCGGCATCCGCTCGATGTCGCCGACAACCTCGAGGCACGCCGCATCCAGACGCAGTCGCGCGTGATTTCCAGAGTGCTTATGTCATTGGTTGCGCTGATCGGTCTTTCCTCGATCCTGATGAGTTTCCCGTACGTCCGCCAAGTGGGGATGAGCTTGCTCGCCTCGGCCGGCGTCGCCGGCCTGGTGGCCGGCATGGCTGCAAGGCCGGTGCTGGGCAACCTGATCGCCGGGCTGCAAATCGCCCTCTCCCAGCCGATCCGGATCGATGACGTGGTGATCGTGGAAAACGAGTGGGGCCGGATCGAGGAGATCACCGGGACCTATGTCGTGGTGCAGTTGTGGGACGAGCGGCGGCTGGTGGTGCCGCTGCAATGGTTCGTCGAGCATCCGTTCCAGAACTGGACGCGCAGCGATGCGCGCATCATCGGCACGGTATTCCTCTGGGTCGACTACCGCATGCCGCTGCAGCCGCTGCGCGACGAGCTCGCACGCATTTGCAAGGGGGCACCCGAATGGGACGGACGCGTGGCGCTGCTCCAGGTGACCGAAACCTCCGAGCGCGCGCTGCAGTTGCGCGTGCTGGTCAGTTCCGCCGATGCGCCGCGCAACTGGGATTTGCGCTGCCTGGTGCGCGAAGCCCTGGTGGATTATGTTCAAAAGCATTATCCGCAGCATTTGCCGACGCTCCGTGCCGGCGTCATAACGGGCGCACCAGAGAGGGAGCACGACCGGCGGCCGCCGGATGCCGCCGGTTCCGGCTGAACGTTCGACGATGTTCGCCGCTGGCAGCGTGTGCTTTACCATTCATAGCCCAAGCCGAACAGCAGCATTGAGTCGATCGGCTTGCGCCCCGGGTCGGGGCGTCGCTCCCAGTCGATATTGAGCTGCGCGGTCGAGGTGACGCCGGCCATCAGCGGCACGCGCAGTCCGCTGCGGGTGCGCAGTGTGATCTGGCTGGTGTCGCTGACGTTCCAGAAGCCCTCCTGCTCGTGGAACAACTCGGCGCGATAGCTTTCCAGCCTGTGTGAAAACTTCACGCCCCATCCGAGCGAGGGATATTGCTCGTCGCCGGTGACGATATGCCGGGCAGTTACGTAATCGACCCCGCCGCGAAACGAAAACTGTGTTTGCGGCGTGTCGACGAGTTGCAGTCCATAACCGGCGCCGATCATGTCGCGCCGGTCGATGCCCTTGAACGCGTCGTGTTCGGCCGAAGCGCGGCCGTACAGGAAGTGCTTCGGGTCGAGGAAGCGGTCGTAGTTTCCGTTCGCCAGCCAGTTCGAATTGGTCAGCCGGTCGGATTCGTTGCCGCGCGTGCCCTTGACGCTGAGTTCGTAGCGATATGCCATCGCGCGCGCGGAAAAGTCGGTTCCGGCATAAATGGTCTCGTTGCGGGTATTGCCTTCCGTCTTGGTGACCGACAGGCTGGCGCGTCCCTTGTAGGTAACGCCATTGCGCGTTTCCTCCGGCAACGGGTTGATGTAGGCCACGCGAGCGAGCGGAATCGTTTCCGGAGTTTCGGCCCACGCCGCGCCCTCGACGCGCAGCACCGATACCTGTTCGGCATTGCCGGCTTCCAGCCGTGCGCTGAACGGGTTATCGGCGCCGTCGAGCTGCAGGACCACGGGCGAAGCGGTTTCGATCGAAACGATCTTGCTCCACTGGATCCTGATTTCGCCGGCGTAGTCGGTCTGCAGGACCAGCGTATCGCCGCTCTTGTGCAGAATCCTGCCGCCCAGCTGTTCGCCGCTGCGGACCACGACAGTGTCGGCGAAGGCCCGCGTGCAAAAAAGGGCGCCGGCAATCAGTGCGCCGGGCACGAAGAAATATTTTGGAAACGCCATGCCGTCGCGGCTCGACGTAAAACGACGAGCATCCCTCAGGGGCTGTTGGAAGCTGCCAGTCCCAAGCGCAGGTTCAGCAAGAGCAGCAGATCGCTAACTTCGCGCTGGCAACGCAGATAATATTTCGCCGCGCTATGGCTCCAGTAGCCGACGCGGACGGTTATCCAATCCGGCTGTGCGCTGGCAAACACCAGTTCGTCGCATTCGTCGTCGCCGACATAAAGCACGACATCCGCTTGCGTCTGCGTTGCGAGCAGGCTCATGGTGTCGTCCTTGCAGACGGCGCCTGGCGGTATCAGGTCGAAAACGCATTTGCCATGCACCACGCGCGGCGCCGGCTTCAATCTGCCGAACAGGCGCGACAGCTTCTGCTGCGTCGCCAGATGATCGTTGGCGAGGCGATAGTGTACTGAAACCATATATCTCTTCGGCTCGATGAAAACGTCGTCTGCGCGCGATTCAGGCATGCGCCGCAACTGTTTCGTCCACTCCGCGCAGATTTTGCGGCAGGCGCCGCCGTCGACCGTGACTGCCGCCAGTCCTTCGTTACCGTGGTTGCCGATCAGATAGGCGGCCCTGACCGTGATGCGCTGTTCCAGGTCGCCGAGTTCGCGCCCCGAAATGATCGCGACGGGGGTAACAGCGCAGAGACGTTCGAGTTCGTGCGCAATCGGTACCGACATCTGCGCGCGCGGCGGATCCTGCACGATGGGCGCCAGCGTGCCGTCAAAGTCGAGCCCGACCAATACCTTGTCGTCAGCGGCAAGGCGCTTCATTGCAGGATAGCCTTCGTGGGAAAAGAAATATTTCATTGCAGACTCCCGGAGTAGCGTGATTGGTAGCTGAAAATGCGTTCGCGCACTCTGGCGCGCCGTCTCACCTCCGCGCCGTCAAGCAGCATGCGTCCGGCCCAGCGGTAAATGATGAAGTCGCGCACCAGGTGGCGCAGACTGCGCATGCGTTCGCGCTGTTCCGCGAGCGGCATGGTCAGGGCGATCTGCAATGCGGCGGCCGTTTCTTCCAGGTCGTAAGGGTTCACCACCAGCGCCTCGCGCAGTTCCCCGGCGGCGCCGGCGAACTGGCTCAGGATCAGCACGCCGGCTTCGTCGTCGCGCGCGGCGACGAATTCCTTCGCCACCAGGTTCATGCCGTCGTGCAGGCTGGTGACCAGGCAGATATCGCAAGCACGATAGTGTTCGACCACCGATGCGGTGGAATGCTGTTCGATCAGCAGGCGGATCGGTCGATAGTCGCCGGTTGCGAAGCGCTGGTTGATGCGCTCGGCGGAGTCGCGCACCTTCTGCGCGAAGTTCTGGTAATCCTGCAGCGCCGAGCGCGACGGTGCGGCGATCTGTATCAGTACGTAGCACCCGGCCCAGGCCGGGAATTTTTCGAGCAGGCGCTCCACCGCCTCGAAGCGCTCGATGATGCCCTTTGTGTAATCGAGACGATCTACGCCAAGCGCGAGCCGTTGTTCGTCGCCGATGCCGAAACGCTGGCGCATGGCCTGGCGGGTCTCGGCGAACGGCGGTGCGCCGGGCGACAAGGCGTCCGGCCACTGGATCGAGATCGGATAGTCCTGCACCATGGTCAGCTTGCCGCGGTAGGAGATGGTGGATGTTTCGCGCTCGACGCGGGTTTCAAGGAAGCGGTCGACCGTCTCGATGAAGTTCTTGCAGTGATATGCCGTATGGAAGCCGAGAATGGTGCTGCCGAGCAGGCCTTCGAGGATTTCATTGCGCCAGGGGCAGATGCCGAAGGATTCCGGGTTCGGCCAGGGAATGTGCCAGAAGGAGGGCGCTGCACTTCGACACCCTGTACGCCGTTGACATGGATGTAGGGTTCGCGGTTGGAGACGACGATGATCTCGTCGCCGTAGGGCTGATCGCGCAGCAGCTGGCGCAGGGTCTCCGGCTTCCACTGCATTGTCAAGTGGTCGCGGATATTGCGCTTGCGCGCGACGTCGCCGAGCAGCTTGCGCACATCGCCAAGCAGCGGCAGCACTTCGGGACTCGGCTTCGTGTCCTCGCGCTGGTCCGTGCCGTCGACGTTCAGCATCAGGCGCACGCCGCGCATCCAGTTGCGCCAGCTCAGGTTGGCGACCAGAACCGTGATCGTCGTCACCATGATGCCGAGGACCAGCAAGATGGCAATGACATAGTGGCGGCTTTCCTCCACGCGGTGCTGGATAAAGCTCATGTCGTGGGCCATGAACAGCGAGCCGATTTCGCGCCAATCCACCGCGAGCGGTTTCACGGTCACATGCAGCAGGCCGTTGGTGCGCGCGCTGCGCACCGTGGACATGCCTTTGTCGCTGAGCTGCGGCGAGCAGCCCAGTTGCGGCGGATAGGTCAGCGTGCGTTCGACGAGCACGCCGTTGGTGTCGCAAAACGCCAGCGCGTAGAGCCGCTCGTCCTGGACGGCCTGGTCGAACAGCGCATGCAGGCGCTTGCGATCCTTGCGTTCGAGCAGATCCACCAGCGGTTCCTGCAGGGTGTCGGCCACCAGCTGCGAGCGCAGGTTGAGGTCGCGGATCGCCCAGCGCATGTTCAGCGTATCGACCACCGGCACCACGACCAGCGCCAGCAGGCCCAGCACCAGCGCAATCGGCAGGATGAAGCGCAGCGACAAGCGTACACGCAGGAGAGGGAGCTGCAATTCCTTGTCTAGGAGCATAAGGCCGCCTGTGGCTCCACCGTTGCCGGCAAATAATCGGCGGGGCTCACGGTCCGCACGCCTCCATGCCAGTCCGGATGAGAGTCGGGTGCGGGCCACCGCCGCAGTCTGGAGTGGAGCTGCGACAGGGCGAGCGGATCATCCAGCAGTGCGTTCTTTTCCCTGGCGTCGAGTCCGGCGGGCCCGACCTCGATGGCGCGTTCGACCAGCGCCCGCTGTCGCGCCATGGCCTCCGCGCCGGTCGTCTGCCGTGCCCTGCCGCAAGCGCGGGCAAGGGCATTCAGTCGAGGATCCATGGCGGCATCGACCAGGCCCGGCTGCCGCGGAGACGCTGCAAGCGCGGACCGCATCCAGCGCAATTCCGGTGGCATATCCATCTCTTCGGGGATCAGCAGCAACTTGATTCGGCGCAGCAGGCGGCCGGCATCGCGGCGGCTGGAGAAGACCGAGATCGGCACCGCCAGAAGCCAGGCGCCGAGGATGGGCAGCAGCCAGTAGAGCGAGGCAGGATTGAGCCAGCAGATCAGACCCGCCCAGCCGATGCCGAGCAGCATGTGCAAGCCATGCCAGTTGAGTGCTTCGCACCATCCGGTTTCGGCGTCGTCGCGCAGCGGTGATTTCCAGCGGATGGAGCGTCCGGCCAGCGCGGCGCAAACGAACTGGGTGTGGAAGATCATGCGGATCGGCGCCAGCAGCGCGGAGAACAGGGATTCCGCGAGCATGCCAGACGCCAGCGCGAGACGTCCGCCGAAGCGGGCCGGCTCGCGCAGCGCGATGAGAAGAAAGCTCAGCAGCTTCGGCGCGAAGAGCAAAGCGGCGGTCGCCGAAAACAGCGCCAGCGCGCGCTGCGGATTCCATTCCGGCCAGAGCGGAAACATCTGGTTGGGAACGATGAAGTACTGCGGCTCGATCAGCGTGTGGCTCGCCAGGAGCGCAGTCGAGCAGATCAGGAACAGGAACCAGAGCGGCGCCGACACGTATGAAAACGCACCGGTGACGAAAACCGCGCGATGCACCGGATGCAATCCTGGCTCGGGAAAAAGGCGGAAATTCATCAGATTGCCGTAGCACCAGCGGCGATCGCGCTTGAGATCGTCGATCAGCGTCGGCGGCGATTCCTCGTAGCTGCCGGGCAAGTCGTAGGCGATCCAGACGGCCCAGCCGGCGCGTCGCATCAATGCGGCTTCGACGAAGTCGTGGGACAGGATCTCGCCCGACAGCGCTCCGCGTCCCGGCAGGCGGCCAAGGGCGCAATGGCGCATGAAGGGTGCGATGCGGATGATCGCGTTGTGCCCCCAGTAATGCGATTCGCCGAGCTGCCAGAAATACAGGCCGGCCACGAACAGCGGGCCATAGACGCGGCTCGCGAACTGCTGCATGCGCGCATACAGCGTATCGCGGCCGGCGGTGTGCGGCGCGGTCTGGATGATGCCCGTGTCCGAATGGGCTTCCATCAGGCGCACCAGCGTGGCGAGACAATCGCCGCTCATCACGCTGTCGGCGTCGAGCACCACCATGTACTCGTAGTTCCTGCCCCAGCGTCGACAGAAGTCGGCGACGTTGCCGCTCTTCTTCTTGATGCGATGGCGGCGCCAGCGGTAGAAGAGGCGCCCGGCCGCATCGCAGTCGCGGCGCATGTCGGCCCAGGCCGCGAGCTCGGCGACGCGGCAGTCGACTTCGCTGCTGTCGCTGAGCACATAGAAATCGAAATGCGGCAGGTATTCCATTTCCGCGAGCGAGCGGTAGGTGGCACGCAGCCCGGCGAACACCCGCGCCACATCCTCGTTGCAGATCGGCATCACGATCGCGGTGCGCGCCGTCGCCGGCATCGGCGTGTCGCCGAGGCCATGCCTCGATATCAGGTTCCGGTCGCCGCGGAGCAGTTGCAGGAAGCCCATGAGCGCGGTCCAGAAGCCCGCCGACACCCACAGGAAGAGCAATGCAAACAGCGTCAGCACGGCGATCTCGAGCGGCTGCGCGCCATGGTAAGGCAGCACCTGGCGCATGAAGTGCGTCGCCAGGAAAGACTGTCCGAAAATCAGCGCCAGCAATACGCAGCGCCGCATGCGCGGCTGCAGCATATGTATTATGGGTGAAGGCGACGCATCGCAAGGACGCGCTTTGCCGGCGTTGTCCGGCGGCCATGCCGCGGGCGCCATGCTGCTGCGCCGGATCGGCGGTGCGCACGGCATCATTCGGGCGGGAGGATGTAGCTCCATGTCTCCGATTCCTTGTTGCCATTGCCGCGCAGTTGCGCGCGCATCTCGACCGGCTTTGCCGCATCGACGCGGCGCACGCGCAGGCTGAGCCGCCAGCCGCCGTTTACGTCGTTGCGGTAAACCTCGCTTTCGATGATCTGGCCGTTCGCGTCGGCGGAGACGATCAGCTTCGGCTTGACGTTAGCCGCCAGCTTGCGCAATGCCGGCCCATCGAAATCCACGAGCAGGCCGATGCTGCTGTCGAGGTTCTTGGTATAGGCACGCCCGCGGCGCGTCTGCACGACCCATGCGCCGGGCGGTGTCGTTTCCTTGTTCTTCTGCCACAGCATGCGGTATTCGAAATCGCGCGCTTCGCCGGGCTGCATGGGCGCATCCGGGACCCAGAAGGCGACGATGTTGTCGTTGGTTTCGTCGGGCACCGGTATCTGCACCAGCTCGACGCGGCCGCTGCCCCATTTGCCCCTGGGTTCGATCCAGACGCTGGGCCGCTGCTGATAGTGCGCTTCGAGATCTTCGTAGTGGCAGAAGTTGCGGTCGCGCTGCATGAGGCCGAAGCCGAGCGGGTCGTTCTGCGCGAACGAGGTCACCAGGAGCCGTTTCGGGTCCAGTAGCGGGCGCCATAGCCATTCGCCGCTGCCGGAATGGATCGACAGGCCGTCGGAATCATGCACCTCGGGGCGGTAGTCGTCGCCGCCGAAATGCTGGTTCTCACCGAAAAGGAACATGCTGGTCAGGGGCGCCACGCCGATCAGGGCGACCTTGTCGCGCAGATACAGGCGCACCTTGACGTCCATCACCGTGTCCTCGCCCGGCGTCAGCACGAAGCGGTAGGCGCCGGTAACGCGCGGTGAATCGAGCAGGGCGTAAAACCTGATTTGTTTCGCCGCCTGCTCCGGCCGCTCCAGCCAGAACTCGGTGAAGCGCGGAAATTCCTCGCCGGAACTCTGCGCCGTGTCGACCGCCAGTCCGCGCGCCGATACGCCGTACAATTGGTTCTTGCCGAGCGCGCGGAAATAGCTGGCGCCGAGGAACGCCGCTACCTCGTCCTTGTAGCCGGCCCGATTGATCGGATAGTGAAGGCGGAAACCGGAAAAGCCGAGGCTGCGCATGCGAGTGACATCGATCTTGTTCCGGCCGTAATCGAAGCGATTGGGGTCGAACTTGATTTCACGGACCGCGTTGCCAGCGATTTCATTGATTTTCACTTTCTCCTGGAAAAATCCGCCGCGATGAAAAAACGCCACTTCGAATGGCAACCCGTCGCTCCGCCACAGCGATGCTTCCGGCCTGAAGCGGATGTCGCGGTACTGGTCGTAGCTGAGGTTTTTTAATTCGGTCGTGAGGTCGTTATCCGGCTTCTGATACGAAGCCGTCGCCAACTGGCGAGCTTGCCGGTTTACGTCATCGAAGTCGAAAGCGTGGACGTTATTGAAGGACGGCAGGCAAAACCATAAGACGACAAGGCAGGCGGCACGTATTATCCTCATAGGGGCTATGGCTGAAAGTCAGTGGGTTTCAATTGCTGCGGCAGATCGGGACAAGATTCACCATTCTCATCCCGGCCAGGTTTCGATCGGGAGGTCGCCTTCTCGCAGCAATCGCCATGCCACTCCAGGACGGAGGCGGGGAAATCAATGGGTTAAGTGGCTGCACCATGCAAACACGGCCTAACGCAGTCTCTCCTTGGAGACAGTGTTCGCTGGATAGCGCTCAAAGCGCCAAGATCAATTGAGTTTTTATGTCGCTCGGCCGCGACAGCAAGACATTATCCGAGATCCGACCCCGCCCGGATATGAATCAAGTTTCCGCGATATCTTTACACAACTTCACTTCGAGCGCGTACTTGGCCTGTCCGAGGCTATAGGGGTGGCATGTGGCTTGACTGCCGATGAACTGGTTATTCTAAAAATCTCTGCTTCATTCCACGACATTGGCAAATTAGGAGTCCCGGGTTCCTGAATCCGCTCCGGGTCGCTGCCGATGCGGGTTCAACAATGCTCGAGAAGACTTCGGCTTGAGGAACGGTATCGCCTTCGCTTGGCCGCAAGCCCGCACAAAGGACTTGATACTCACCCCAATGCTGCGGTCGTCATGGACATAGCAAGCAGGATGATCGGGAGGGCTTTCATGATTTCATTCCTTTGGTCAGATGGATAACAGGTGTCACCGCATTTCAAATGCTTCTTGATGAAAACTGAACCGGCCTTGCCCAATACACCCAAGTTCATGCTTGAGCTTTTCGGCCAATCCTTGTGGCCCACAGAACCAGATTTCCGACCGGCGTGAACCATTCTGTGCAGCGGCCACATCGGCAGCACTCAATGTTTCGCCCTGTTGGGCGCCATAAATGTGCAGACGGATGCCAGGCAACGTGGCGCAGCCTGCCTCGATGCGGGCGACAAAGGGATCATTGGTTCGATCACGGGTGCAGTAGTGGAGATCCGCTGAAACCTGGTTCGGCGCCTGTTGCAACGAGTCCAGCCAGGCCAGGAAGGGCGTCACTCCGATCCCGCCGGCAATCCAGATTTGTCGGGCACTCGAATCCTGCCGGGCCATATCGAAGCGACCATAAGGCCCCTCAACCTTGACGGCGTGACCGACTTCCAGCCGCTTACTCAGGGTGCGGGTGTAATCACCGAGCACCTTGATCTGGAAACTGATGCTCCGATCACCCCGATCCGCGCTGGCGATCGTGAATGGATGAGCCCCTTCTTTATCGTCGAAGGTAATGAATGCAAACTGTCCGGGGCGATGACCACGCCAGTTGTTGTCGAGTTGGCAACTGACGGTGAGCACATCCGGGGCAGGTTGCTCGATGGCCGCCACTGTCCCGCTGGCGCGGCGTGAGCGTCCGATGCAACCGGCCAGTGAGTATAGGGCGCCATAGATTCCGGCAGCGCCGAACAACGCGATGAGAATGCCAACTGGCTGTGTCCAATAATCGGTGGGAGCGAGCATAGCTGCATGTAGCGCCAGCATCAAATAAAGCACCGGCATTGCCTGATGCAATACTCGCCAGGGTTTATAGGGGAATCGCTTCCATAGGGTGATGACCAGCATCGCCAGCACAAAATAAAACGTCCACTCGCCCATGTCCTTGGCCAGGTCGCGCATCACTTCGAGGAAGCCGGTGAACTTCTCCTTGGGTATGCGTCCTTCGCGGCCGACCATCGCCTTGAGAATGTCTCCAACAACTTCCTCGACCAGCCAGTGCACTACCGCAAAGCTCACCCCGAGAATGCCAGCCCATTTGTGGGTGCGATAAACTCGGTCCATGCCGCCGAGCGGGGTTTCAAGCCAGACGGGGCGTGTAGATAAGTACATTGCCAGCGACATCAAGGCGAGGGACAGAAGACCGCTTATATAATGGGCTTCCTGTCGGATTACCCATGGCAGGCTGCCGCCACTGCTGCCGCCCGTGGCAGATACACCCATTCCCCAAGCGACTGAGACCATGGCGAGAAGCGAACCGAGCAAGATTTTCATGTCAGAACTCTGATTAATCATTTTCCAGCGGCGGGTTGTGGGGTTCTCTGTTGGGGCAAGTCATCACGGCAGCGCCGCTCGTTGCAGTCAGCTGAATTACGCTGATTGTTTTTTGCATAGCCACCTTCGTATTTGTCGCGTTTGGTGTCATGCTGTCGCTGATTGATGACTTCGCCGGTCTGGGGATGCACATACAACTTGATCCGACGACCAGCCGGATCAGTTGCCTTGACCTCATAGCAGCCACTTTCACGTTCGACCTTCTCGATATTGCGATAGCCGGCAGACTCCAATCTGGCATGTACTTCTGGAATCGATAGCCATTTCACCTTGCCGGTATTGGCTGAGCGGCCATCCTGGGCATGGCTCGACATGGAGAAGAAAACAGTGGCAAGCAGTGAAGCGATGGTTAATGTGCGCATGGTTAAATCCTCCTGCTCAAATGGGTGTCGGAAATGATCATTCTTCGTAATAGCCCTGGTCTGCTGCCGGATGGCAGGCGACGCAGTTCGCCTTGGTGCGTACCTCCTTGTGACGCCACTCCCAGTCGGGCACTTTGCGATGTTCGCTGACCCACTTGGGCAATTCCGTAATGCGTTGCGGAGCCGCCCCTGCAGACACGCTTCTGAGCAATTTGCTGCTGTAGCGCTGACCACCCGCATCGCCTGCATTAGCGACGAAATAGCGGGTAATCTTCTCGGCGGTGGCCGCATCAAGGCTGGCGTTATCCCCGAAATGATTGTCCAGTTCGCCCATCATGCGTTGCCAGGATCGCGCCGGCAGCATCGAGGGGGCAAAGGCCAGATGGCAACTGCCACACTCCTCCTTGACGACCGGATCGGCAACCGGTGCAAAGAAATGACGGTCACCTGCCTGAGCACGCGCCAATACAAGGGCAGAAAAGGCAAAGGTCACGAGGCCGATGGCAATTGGACGAGAAGAAATGCGCACGGGAGTCTCCTTTAGATCGAATTACTGACCAATCACAAAGGTGAGCCAGTCACCTTTTTCCTGCGGGGTACATTCGCGCCCCAAAACTTCGGTGCAATTGCGCTTGAACCACTTTTCGACCTTGGCCGGATCGGTATAACGAGTTGGCGTCACGGATACGGCAACCGGTTCGATGGTCTTGCCAGTCAGTGCCCGGCCGGCACCCCGGGTGTCCTTGCCATGACAGGTAGTGCAGGAGGGTGTGTCAGGCTTTCCACCCGAAAAATTCTGCGTATGCAGGGTCTGGCCGCGTGTCGCTGAAAAGCCTGTTGCCTTGGCGGCTGCGGCATACTGGGCCAGCAGGTCTTCGCGTGGACCGGCGAGTGAGGCGGTGCTGAGTATCATGGCGACAACTCCTGAGGTGACGACCAACATGTTCTTCATGCGTTTCTCCTGGCAGTTATGTGACTGTGGAGTGCACTTTGCGCTACCCCGTCTGAATGAATGCTGAATCGCTTGTTCATCCTGTGTTCAGATTCAAAGCGCTAAAAGATCAGGCTGGAAAACTGTGGAGTTGAAGATGTCGTCGATAATCACCACCCAATGGCGCCGCACACTGACAGGCTTTGTCATGATGATGCTGGTGATGCTGGGCACGAGAGTCAGTTACGCAGCGGATAACGCTGACCATGACCGTGCCCGCCAAGCCGTTGAAGCCGGAGACGTGCTGCCGTTGCGGACGATCCTTGAACGGGTCGAACGCGAGTATCCCGGCCAGGTCATGGAGGTTGAACTCGACCGCGAAATGGGTGAGTGGGTTTATGAAATCAAGTTACTACGTAAGGGAGGCACCTTGATGAAGTTGAAGATCCACGCTCGAGACGGCACCATCCTCGGTTTCAAAGAAAAGCATGACAAAACGCATCGCCCAGGAGAGTCTCGCTGATGCGCATTCTGATCGTCGAAGACGAGCCGGCTCTGGCCGCGCAACTTGCCGAAGGCATCCAGTCGGTCGGCTATGTGGTGGATATGGCCCACAATGGACTCGACGGCCACTTCATGGGAGAAACCGAACCTTACGACGCCATCGTGCTCGACATTGGCCTGGCGCAGATGGATGGCATCACGGTTCTCAAGAAATGGCGTGCGGCAGGTCGTACATTGCCGGTGCTGATCCTGACGGCACGCGATACATGGCGGGAGAAAGTAGCCGGCATCGATGCCGGTGCGGACGACTACCTAACCAAGCCATTTCACATGGAAGAGTTGCTGGCCAGGCTCCGGGCCCTGATTCGCCGTGCCGGCGGGCATGCCAGTACCGAACTGGTTTGCGGCCCGCTGATACTGGATACCCGCAGCAGCCGTGCCAGTGTAGATGGGGTCGCCCTGACACTGACGAGCCATGAATACCGGGTACTTGCCTACCTGATGCACCATCCAGGTGAAATCGTTTCTCGAGCGGAACTGACTGAACATATTTACGCGCAGGATTTCGACCGTGATTCGAATACGGTCGAAGTATTCATTGCCCGCTTACGCAAGAAACTGCCGCCGGGCCTAATTGAAACCGTGCGCGGACTGGGCTACCGATTCAACAAAGCGTAATGAACTTTGCCCTCTTGCGTAACTCACTGCGCATTCGTCTGTTGGCGGGGACGCTGTTTTGGATCATTACTTCGGTTCTGGTCGCAGGCTGGGGGCTTGGTCAACTCTTCCATCAGCACATCGAAGCCCAATTTGAGGCAGAACTTAAGAATCATCTCGATCAGCTAACAGCCCAACTGATTCTGGATGACCAGAACCAGGCCCAAATACGCTTGCCCCCGAGTGATCCACGCCTGAATAAACCCCTTTCCGGCCTGTATTGGCAGATTGACCGGATCGCCGCTGCGGGTGAGCACCCCGTCAAGGCTGTATTGCGTTCCCGCTCGCTATGGGACGAATCCTTGGCAGTGCCAGCCGATGCTCCAGCGGACGGAGAGATTCATCAGCATCGGATTGATGGACCCGAGGGGGTAGCCCTAAGGGTGGCGGAGCGCGCCGTCACTATTGACATGCATTCTTTTAAGTTGATGGTTGCGGCCAACGAAAGCCTGATGACAGAGCCTATCGCGGACTTCAAAGACCATCTCTGGCTGGCACTGGGCATACTAGGAATGGGATTGACGTTCGCCGCTTCGATGCAAGTTTTTGTCGGGCTTGCTCCGCTGCGCAGCATGCAGGATGCTCTCGGGCGGGTGCGGCGCGGCGATGCGCGGCAGATGGAAGGTACATTTCCAAACGAGATCCTGCCGCTGGTGAATGAATTCAACAGTGTACTGGTGCAAAACGCCGAAGTGGTCGAGCGTGCGAGGACGCAAGCCGGCAACCTTGCCCATGCGCTCAAAACGCCGCTGAGCGTTCTCGCCAATGCCGCCAACGCATCCGAGCGACGGGATGACGAATTGGCACGTCTGGTCACTTCGCAAGTCGATGCCGTGCGCAAACAGGTCGATTACCACCTGAGTCGGGCACAAGCTGCCGCATCGGTACAAGTTCCGGGCATGCGCACTACCGTTGAGCCTGTCATCCAGGGACTGGTACGGGTCATGCAATGTGTGCATGCAGATCGCTGGCTTGATTTTGTCGTGCTTTCTGATCAAGCCAACCTGGCATTCCGAGGTGAAGAACAGGATTTGCAGGAGATGTTGGGAAATTTGATCGACAACGCCTCCAAGTGGGCTCGATCCCGGATCGAGATTCGAGTCAAAGAGGAATCCGGCAAGCTCAGGATAAGTGTCGATGACGATGGCAATGGCATTGCCGAGGCCGAGCGTGATAGCGTAATCAAGCGCGGGGTTCGTGCTGACGAGCAGGTTCCCGGTACGGGACTGGGGCTTGCCATAACCGCCGACCTGGCGCGAATGTACGGTGGAGATTTGCTGTTGGCCAAATCCTCATTGGGCGGACTTCAAGCATCGTTGATCCTGCCGGCAGCTTGATGCGCAGAATGGCATGTAGCCAGCACATAGCCGCCCAATGAGGATTTGGCCTGGGAGAACACAGTGGCCGGACTGCATCAGGGTCTGTTGTTCGACCGTTGAAGCGACCAATGATGGCATTAGGCACGTTGCTGCCATCCAGAGCGTTCATGCAACGCATAGGCTCACCACCGACTCGCTGCATCGCACAACGTTATTCACATGTCAATCACGAATTCCGGATAGCCGTAAACAGCTTCTTGAGTCCGGCCTCATCCTGGCTGATGTCCGGATGGATTTCGCTGTAGCAGCCTTCGAGACAAGTATTCGCCACCAGCGCCGGGCCGCCATGGCCGGGGCCGGAGATGTAGATCACGTCGAGGTTCCGGCGCAAGTGCGGGTGCGGCTCAGCCTTCTTTTTCCGTGGTCTTCACCACGGGCTGCGGCTGGGAGCATTTGGCCGGTGCCTCCTCCGACACGTTCCCTGAAGCCCCGCTCGGATAGGTAATCGCACTGCCTCGCACCCTGGCAAATGGCGTAAGCGCATGTACCTGACGGCGAGTTGCACTCATGATGTGCTCGGTACGAATTCCACGAACCAGCAAAGCATCTGCGATAAGCGAACGATGACAGCGCCACGGCACCGCTTCGGCGCACATCAAAACAATCTGCTGCTTTTTCGCCAAATGCAGCAATTCGTCGATGCCCTGCTCGAATTCTGCCGTCTGCATGTAATCAGCATAACCACGAAAGGAGGCATTGCGCCAGCCCAGGTTGTCGGAATCGTGCCTGGCATGCCGCAGCCCGCCGAGTAGCGGCAGATGAACGTAGTCCAATCCGGCATCCTTCAACGAGCCTGGCAGCGAGTCGAGGTTGAACTGAGGATTGTGTCGGGACCGTGGCACCGTCCGTACATCGACGACGCAAGTCGCCCCGTGTGCCTGAAGCAGGCGGATGAATTCCTCGAGCGGGTGCGTGGAGTGACCAATCGTCATAACCAGCGGTGGAGGTTTTTGCGTCGCTCGGGTCATCGCTGCCACAAGATACGGGGCGCTTCGAGGGGAACCGCAACGCCGTCGCGGTGCGGTATCACTCGCGCCGTATAGTCTGTCGCCGGGCGCGCTGCGGGCACGCCTGCGCGATAAGCGTAGCCGTTTGTTGCGCCCACCAGTTGCCGCACACGCTTCATTTCCGCCCGCTCCGGTGCAGTACCGTTAACTCCGTCAGCATACAGTTCGATCCGCACTGTCTCCGGGTCGAGGTCATCGAGATACACTTGAACCTCAAATACGTGCTGCTCGCCGGCAGTCTCTATCTTCACTTCACCGAAGCGTAACGCGGCCCATTTTTGTTCCAGCGCGCGCCGCCAATTGACTATAGTCACGCCGGCTGCGCCTTTATTGACAGCCCGCGCCAGATAGGCCGAGGCCGCCGGGAGGTAGTGTTGCTCGGTATATTCGCGCACCGCGCGGTTGGCGGAGAAGAGCGGCGTCAACCGCGCCATGCTTTCCCGCATCCGCGCGACCCATGCGGTGGGAATGCCATTCTCGTCGCGGCTATAAAACTCAGGGATCACCTTTTGTTCAAGCAGGTCGTAGAGCGCGTCGGCTTCGACCGCATCCCAGGCCGGATCGTCGCCATGTTCCTGGCCGTCCCCCAACGCCCAGCCTACGTCTGGTGTGTAGGCTTCCGCCCACCAGCCGTCCAGTTCAGACAGATTGATGCCGCCATTGACCAGCACCTTCATGCCGCTGGTTCCACAGGCTTCCCAGGGCCGCCGCGGCGTGTTGATCCAGACATCGACCCCCTGCACCAGGTTCTCGCTCAAAAGCATGTTGTAGTCGCTGAGGAAGATCACATGGCGGCGAGCCTCGGGCCGCCGGATGAACTGGATCCACTGCCGAATCAAGGCCTGTCCGGCTTGGTCCGCCGGATGGGCCTTGCCGGCGAGGATGAGTTGCACCGGGCGTTGGGGATTGGTCAGCAGGCGCAGCAGCCGCTCTGGGTCGTACAGCAGCAAGTTGGGGCGTTTGTAGGCGGCGAAGCGGCGTGCAAAGCCGAGGGTCAATACCGTGGGATCGAAAAGTTGCCCCGCCTCCGCCACCGCTTCGGACGACGCGCCGGAGGCGGCCAGTAACCTGGACAAGCGCTCGCGAGCGTATTCGACAAGCGCCGTACTGGCGGCGGCGCGAAATTGCCAGAGCCTGGCATCGGAGACACAGCGCATGTCTTGCCCCAGAGTTTCCGTCGTTCCCAGCCAGCGGTCCTTGCCACAGCCCTGCGTCCAAAGATCATCCGCCGCCGCGGAGTCCCAGGTCGGCATGTGAACTCCGTTGGTGATGTGACCGACGGGTACCTCATCCGCCGGCCAATGAGGAAAAAGCGGCTCGAACAGGTGCCGGCTCACCTTGCCATGCAGGCGGCTTACGCCATTGACCGCGCCGCTGCCGCGGATCGCCAAATAAGCCATGTTGAAACTCTCCGACGGATCGTCCGGGTTCTGGCGGCCCAGTGCCAGCATGTCGTGGAGACTGATGCCAAGCTTCCTGGCATAGCCACCGAGATATTGTTCAATGAGGGCCGGCGCAAAACGATCAAAGCCAACGGCCACCGCCGTGTGCGTAGTAAACAGATTGCCCGCTCTTGTCACGGCCAGAGCCACATCAAAAGGCTGACCTGTTTCCTCCATGAAAGTCCGGACGCGTTCCAATACAGCGAAGGCCGCATGGCCTTCGTTGAGATGACAGACTTCCGGCTGGAGGCCAAGCGCGCGCAGCAAGCGCCACCCGCCGATCCCGAGCACCATCTCTTGTTTCAAGCGCAACTCCGGCCCGCCCCCATACAACTCGCTGGTGATCCCACGATGCGCCGGATAATTCGCAGGGTCATTGCTGTCAAGCAGGTAAAGCTTCACGCAACCGACCTGAACCTGCCAGGTACGCAGCCAGACCGAGTAACCGGGAAACACCACCTCTAATCGCAACCATTCCCCATCCGGTTTGCGCAAAGGCGTAATCGGCAATTGTCCCGGATCGTTATACGGGTAGAGTGCCTGCTGTACGCCATCCCGATCAATTACCTGACGAAAATAGCCTTGCTGGTAAAGCAGCCCCACACCGACCACCGGAACACCCAGATCGCTGGCAGACTTGAGCTGGTCACCGGCGACATTGCCCAGTCCTCCCGAATAGATCGGCAGGGCCTCGCTCAACATGAACTCCATACTGAAATACGCGACACAGTTCAGCGGTGATTTCGGATGAGCTTGCTGAAACCACGCGGGCGCATCCTCCGAACGTTTCTGGGACTGTACAAGGGCGTCTACCTTGTTGCGGAAAGCCGGATCGGCGAGCGCACGCGTTACCTTCTCCCGCGAGACTGTCTGCAGGACATCACACGGGTGATGCGTCAGGTCCCACAATACCGGGTCCAGCTGCCGCCAGACCTCGTCGGTGGCATGGCTCCATGTCCATCGCATATCGAGGGCCAGCCCGACCAGGGCATCGAATCCCTCTACATCCGCAGGATGCAGGTTGTATAACGGGTGGCTGCCCTGTGCTGGTTCACTCATGGCCTCTCCTTCATGTCATGGACGCAATCCCCGGCTACTGCGTGGGCGCGGCCAATGCAGCGTCTACGATTATCTGCGCCTCCTCTGCGATGCAGCGCAGATGATCAGCTCCTCGAAAGCTTTCGGCATAGATCTTGTAGATATTCTCCGTACCGGAGGGGCGCGCAGCAAACCATCCATTTTCGGCGATCACTTTCAACCCGCCGATGGGAGCATCATTGCCTGGTGCGTGGGTAAGTATGCTCAATATCCTTTCTCCGGCCAGTTCGCTGCTTAGCACCTGCCGTGCCGAGAGTTGCGCCAGCATTCGCTTTTGCTCCGGGGTCACCGGTGCATCAATCCGGTCGGAGAAACACTCGCCGAACTCGCGCGTAAGCTCGCGGTAGATTTCGCCGGGATCGCGACCCAAACGCGCCGTGATCTCCGCCGAGAGCAAGGCCGAGACGATTCCATCCTTGTCTGTCGTCCAGACCGTACCATCAAGACGCAGGAAAGTTGCACCCGCACTTTCTTCCCCGCCAAAGCCAAGCGAGCCGTCGAGCAAGCCATCGACAAACCACTTGAATCCGACCGGCACCTCGCAGAGTTTCCGGCCGAGCCTGGCCGCGACACGGTCGATCATCCGGCTGCTGACTACTGTCTTGCCAATCGCCGCAGCCTTGCCCCACTGAGGCCGATGCTGAAACAGATAATCGATGGCGACTGCGAGATAATGATTGGGCGGCATCAAGCCCCCGCTGCGGGTGACGATCCCATGCCGGTCGTGGTCGGTGTCGCAGGCGAAGGCGATATCGAAGCGATCCTTTAGCTCGATCAAACCCTGCATGGCGTAGGATGAGGAGGGATCCATGCGAATCCGGCCGTCCCAATCGAGCGTCATGAAGCGGAAGGTCGGATCGACGACTTGGTTCACAACCGTGAGATTCAAACCATAGCGCTCCGCAATCGCGGCCCAGTAATGAACACCCGCGCCGCCAAGCGGATCCACGCCCATGTTGATGTTCGCGCCGCGAATCACCTCCAAGTCGAGCACCTTGTCGAGATCGCTCACGTAGGCATTGAGAAAGTCGTGCCTGTGCGTCGTCGTCGCATGCAACGCTTTCTCGAAGGACATTCTTTTGACACCCTGAAGGCCGCTTGCCAGAAACGCATTGGCCCTGGCTTCGATCCATCCCGTGACGTCCTTGTCCGCCGGTCCGCCGTTGGGCGGGTTGTACTTGAAGCCGCCGTCCTCGGGCGGGTTGTGCGAAGGCGTGATGACGATGCCGTCCGCCAGTCCGGCGTCGCGGCCGCAGTTGTAAGTAAGTATCGCGTGAGAAATTACGGGGGTCGGCGTGTATTCGTCATGCTCCGCGAGCATGACGTCCACCTCGTTGGCTGCAAGCACTTCAAGTGCGCTGACACAAGCCGGTTCAGACAACGCGTGCGTGTCAATGCCGAGGAACAGTGGGCCGCCAATGCCCTGCCGCTTGCGGTAATCGCAAATAGCCTGACTGATGGCCAGCACCTGCCATTCGTTGAAGCTGCGTTCGAACGCGCTGCCGCGGTGTCCGGAGGTACCGAACGCGACACGCTGGGCCGGCACCGAAGGGTCGGGCATGCCGCTGTAGTAGGCAGTGATGAGTCTGGGGACATTGACCAGCATTGCCGCTGTGGCTGGTTTGCCGGCCAGGGGGCTGACTTTTACGGACGCATCTGTCGGGTTACCCATTCGGCATTTAGCTTTTGGCGGAGATGCGGGACATCAGATCATGCCATGACTTGGCGAAGGCTGCGGTGCCTTCGCGCTGGAGTTCGGCCGCAAGCGCTTCGTCGTTAATGCCCTCGCGCGTGAATTCCGCGAGCACTGCCTCGGCATAACCCTCATCAACCGGCAAAACATCGTTCACTTTGCCGTGCTCGGCGAAGGCCAGCAGCGTCTTTTCGGGCATGGTGTTGATGGTATCGGGCGCCGCCAGTGCCTGAATGTAAAGGATGTCCGAGGCGGCGGGATCCTTGGTGCCGGTGCTGGCCCATAGCAGGCGTTGCGGCCGTGCGCCGGAGGCGGCCAGCTTCTGCCAGCGCGGAGACGCCAGCAGATCGCGGTAGGCCTTGTAGGTACGCATGGCGATGGCGATGCCGAGGCGATTGCGAAACTGGTCTGAGGCCTTGTCCGTGACGGCCACATCCCAGCGGCTGACGAAAATCGATGCCACGGAAGCCACCTTTGGATCGAGACCAGCGGCGATACGCCGCTCGATGCCGCGCATATACGCTTCAGCCGCCGCGATGTAGTGCTCGCGCGAGAACAGCAGCGTGACATTGATCGGCACACCGGCGAAGATCGATGCTTCGATCGCCGGAATGCCTGCGCCAGTACCCGGAATCTTGATGAACAAGTTGGGGCGTTGCGCGCGCGCAAATAGTTGCGCCGCTGCCTTGATGGTGCCCGCGGTATCGTCTGCGAGCAAGGGAGATACCTCCAGCGACACCCAGCCGTCCACGCCAGCGGTGGCATCGTGGATCGGACGGAACAAATCCGCGGCCTGGGTGAGGTCTTCCAGGGCCAGTTCAAAGAACAACGCCTCTCCAGACTTGCCTTCAATTTTTTCTTGCGAATGGCCTCGTCGTACATGCCGGCACTCTTGATGGCCTGATCGAAGATGGCGGGATTGGAGGTCAGCCCAGTCACCGCAAACTCCCTGATATAGCGGCCGAGTGTGCCGTTCGTCAGCAGCGCGCGCGTAATGTTGTCGAGCCAGAGGCTTTGACCCAGATCATGCAGTTGCTGTGGTGCATTCATGTCATCTCCAGTTTCCATCGGCAACGCTGGCAGGCTGCGACGGGTAGGTCGAGATACCCGCAGCCTATCATTAATGTTTGATTTTCCCCATTCACGCATAACCCGCTGTGCGCTAGCGCACAGAGCATTCTGTGGCAAACAGGATATCGTGGCCAAGATTTCATTTCTGCTCACCTCGGAGCAAGTCGCCATCGGCAATCGGTCCTTTGTGCCTTCGTGAGAAGAGAACAAATCCGGGAAGAAACAGGAAAGGAAAATAATCATGCCAGGGTTCGCATCGTCTTTTTCAGGGTTGGCAAACGACAGGAAGCTCACCAATGAGGAACTCATCAGAGTAATTCGTTTCATGGTGGCCGGTGAATATGGGGCAGTTCAGATGTACATGCAGCTTGCCGAGTCAACCGACAATAAGCTCGCTGTTAAAGTGCTCAAGGATATAGCGGACGAGGAACGTGTACATGCTGGAGAATTTCTGCGATTGCTCTACGAGCTTGCCCCCGATGAAGAAAAGTTTTATGCCGACGGGGCAAAAGAAGTAGCAGAAGAAATCGAGAAAATGAAGTAAATGATTTCCGGAAAACCATCCAACAACCGCTTTCAGCGGACAGCTTCGCCTTGTTTGACAAGCGTAGACCGTCAGGTTTTTACCTCACCACAGCGAAGGAAAAATGATGAGCAATGACCCGTTTGAAGATGCATCTCCGCATGTCCTGCCGCCCCTGCCCTACGCGGATAACGCGCTGGATCCCATAATCTCCGCTAATACGATTGGTTTCCACTATGGCAAGCATCACAAGGGATCCGCTTTCGCAGGAACGGTGTTTCTGAATTAACTTGTCTCGATGCCAGTGACTCGTTGGCATGTTGTTGACTTGCGCGCGGTAATGGCTGTTTGTTGCGTCCAGGACGAATCCGAGCCAGGGGCGCTGGCGTGTGAACTGCCGGTGATGCACAGAGTGCTTCAAGTTCATCTGTAACTTATAGGAGATATTCATGAACCATTACGAAATTGCCGTTGTTGTCGGCAGCCTGCGCCGCGACTCATTCAATCGCAAGCTGGCTAGCGCCATTGTGAAATTGGCGCCGCCGGAATTCTCGTTCAGGCAGCTGCAGATCGGCGACTTGCCACTCTACAATCAGGATGACGACGCGAACCAGGCCCCGTCCGTCAAACGGCTGAAGACCGAAATCGCGGCTGCCCAGGGCCTGCTGTTTGTCACGGCCGAATATAACCGTTCGATCCCTGGCGTGCTCAAGAACGCGATCGACCATGCCTCGCGTCCCTATGGCCAGAGCGCCTGGGCGGGCAAGCCTGCCGGTGTGCTGGGCGTGTCGGTTGGCGCCATCGGCACGGCAGTGGCGCAGCAGCATTTGCGCAATGTCCTCGCCTACCTGGACGTGCCGACGCTGGGTCAACCCGAAGCATTTATCCAGGTCAAGGAAGGGTTGTTCGACCAGGCCGGCGACATCGGTGCTGAGAGCAGAAAATTCCTCCAGGACTGGATGGACCGCTATGTCACATGGGTGAAAAAGCACTCGGTCTGACACGGTAAAAAAATGGGGACCCTTAATGTATGATTGATTTTTATTGTGCGATTCAGAAAGCCTTTTGGCAAATATGTCAGGGTCGCAGTTCGGCCAAAAGCCGACTTATCAATTCTCCCTTCGAAGCGGCATATTCGCGACCACAAGGAGCACCCAGATCAGCCTGCCCAGATCACCAGTGCTGGAACAGCTGCAAATTAACGCTCAGCACGAGTACAGGCTGATCGATCCCGACTCTGTCACTGCAGGCAGGATCGCATGATTCAACTCATGCCGCATCACCTCGTAGCGATGTACGACTGCCTGCGCGCCTTGCCGCCCTTCGAGCAATGGGGCTTGCCCGAATCTGACGAGGTTGAATTCCACGTGACCCGCAACAGGAGGGATCGCGGCGACTACACTTGGAAAAAGACCCGCCGCCACCCTGAAGAAACCCATGTCATCTATGTGAGTGGTGCGCTGATTGCTACCTTCGGCAGCCTGGCGCGCGTGATGGCGCACGAAATGATCCACCTTTACCAGCGCCACCGCAAGTCCGAGACGAGCAACACTGTTCATAACGCCGAGTGGCATGCGCTGGCTGAGGAAATCTGCGACATTCACGGTTGGGACTACAGACTCTTTTAACCGGAACCCCTTTTGTCACTGGCGCGCCCGAGATGATGAATCTAATGGGCGCTGGGTTGAGATCATTATATTGCTCTGAGCTGCAGAAATCGACCAACTGCAGTCACAGGAATTGCTATTCGATTAGCAGCAAATTGTGAGCCGGAGATCACACTCAGTTGCATAAACCGCTCACGCAATTGGTCTGCTACCCCTGCCAAACGGATTATCTTTTTCAGTATCGAAAACATACGCCCGGAAAGCGCTCGCGCTTATAGTCAATGTCGCTCGGACGCATTCATTGAGCAGCAATCAAGGATTGAAGCTTATTGGGATGACATCGCCAATTGGGACTCCCCATGAGAAACCGCCGGCACCGTATTGCACAATTAAGACATATCGAACCCAGCCTGTGTGCGATATGCCGGTGATGGTGATTCGCCTTGGAGGAGTCTACTTTTGTGCTTCAGCAGAGAAGTCAATATTAGGGGCTGACAAATGAAAATCACGACAATAACGAACGGTCTATGGGTGACGATTTCGATTTCTATCGCTCTGTTTTCAGTCAATGCAGCAGCACAAAACGCGAAAGCCATCGAAGCCAGCAAAGCACGCGTCGTCGACTATTGGACCAGTGAACGCAGGGCAAATGCAATCCCGAGAGACCTGGTCATCGACCCGCGGGGTTTGGGTTATTTGAGACGACCAGACGGAACTCTCTATCCCTACGGCCACGATACACCCGCCCAAGCGTCTGCAGACAATAAGACTATTTCGCCTTTTGGCCAACCTGCCGCTGGAGACACCACGCCACCGACTATCAGCAACATGATGCCCGCTGCAGGGGCCACAATCGGCGCGTCTTACACGTTTTCTGCAAAGGTTACAGATGTTAGCGGTGTCAAATCGGTCACATTCAAAATCCGCAAAGGCAGCTCAACCGCGCAGTCATTTTCGGCGACCAAATCCGCCGGAACTGATATCTGGACCGTTGCCCTCCAGGGTTTCACGGACGGCAACTGGAGTTGGTGGGTAGAGGCTAAAGATGGAGCCCGCAAAGGTGGCAATACCGGCTCTTCTGGAATCGTCAATTTCACGGTTAGCACCAATGGTGGTAGCTCTGGCAGTGGAGACACTGTTACCAGCAATCCCTGGACCGCTGGTGGTCTGGTTCAAATGGCGGCCGGGCGCCTCTATTTTGAAATGCCGAACAACTCCAAGCGCCAAGGGCCGTGGACGGGGTATGTGTGCTCAGGCACGGTCGCAGCTGACGCCACATCCGGGCGTTCTGTAGTCATCACGGCAGCGCATTGTGTCTACGACGATGTCAACAAGGCATTCGCGCGCAACGTCATGTTCATTCCCGACCAGGCCGGCACGACCGGTTCCGGAACCGACCTCAACTGCACCAATGATCCAATTGGGTGCTGGGTTCCCTCCTTTGGAGTCGTCGATAACAACTGGACGAGCAGGACATTCCCCGACAACATTGCCTGGGATTACGCTTTCTACGTCGTCCTTGATTCAGGCGCGCACGAAGGCAGTTTGTCCTCCACCGAGGCGCTCGATAATGCGGCAGGCGCCATGACAATCAGTTTTTCCGGCGTAAATGTCAATGACGGAATAACCGGAAGCACCAGCCCCGATTTCACATACGCACTAGGCTATTCATATAGCGAGGATCCGAAATTCATGTACTGTGCCGAGGACATGACAACGCAAGGCACAGTCAATTGGTGGCTGCCAAGCTGCGGGCTGACTGGCGGATCATCGGGCGGCCCCTGGGTGCAGCCTATGAACACATCGACAGGCAATGGCCCTATCGTTTCGGTCAATTCGTGGGGATACACGAACCAGCCGGGGATGGCGGGACCAAAACTGTTCAACACGTCTGCTGCCTGTGTTTTCGATTTGGCAATAAATGAACCGTTTCCGAGTACGACGCCGCTCGATGGAGATGCGGGCACAGCGGTCACCTGTCCGTAACGGATAACACGACCAGATAGCCGATCTCTTTGACAGTATCGGGGCGAGCAACATCTGCAACCTGAACATGCCCGAGGTATCAGATACTGCGTTGCCGCTGCCAGATGAAGGGCCTGGTGCCCAGTTTCATCTCGCGTAACTGGAATGGATAAGGGCTGATTTCCCTGTGGAATCAGCCCTTTCTTGTATGTGGCGCGCCCGAGAAGATGAATCTGGACATCTGTGGGCACTGGATAGAGGTAGTTTTGATGCGGTAGCTTGTATGCCTCTTAGCGAGATGTGTCTCAGCAATTTCCCTTCTTTGCCTGACCTGGTGGGCAATGATAGCCCTGACCCTGACCCTGACCCTGACCTTGCCCTTTACCTTTGCCATGGTGCTTCTCCCAATAAACAGGATCGCGCCATTCATTTCCGTCCCAGTAGTAGCCACGCTTATCCTGATCGCCAATGCTAATTGTGGTATTGCCACTCTGAATCCGCAGTGAATCGAGATTAATCCGTAGATCGCTTCCCTGAGAAAACAGGGGCAGTCCGGCCATAAGCACCAAAATCATCATTCGTTTCATTTCGATTTCCTATTGAGTTCGAGTAGTGATAGCCAATAATACAAATATATCTTGGAAAAGACCGTGAATTCTTTTGCAGAACTGCCTGTAATAGGCAGGCGTGCTTCTCATCAGATTTTGGTCAGTGCCCAGTTTCATCTCGCGTAACTGAATGAAGAAGAGCTGGATTCCCAATGGAATCAGCCCTTGCCTGTATGTGGCGCGCCCGGAGAGATTCAAACTCCCTACCCCTTGGTTCGTAATCGCGTAGCGCAGTGTATGTCACTTTATTGACAGGGTCAGCCGCTGAACTGCCAGGCAATGGCGTCAAGATTGTCTTTCACCGGGTCGTTGTCGGGCAACGTATTATCGAAATACCCCGTCGTCTGCGGCCGTGATGTTTACGCCCGTTCCGGCATGGGGTTGTGCCAGCAGCAGCCCCCTGCAAGCAGCGCGTCCGCTTGTTTGGGCCCCCAGCTGCCGGCTTTGTATGGCACAGCCGGGTGATGCCGGGTCAGAATCGGGTCGACCACGGCCCAGGCGGCCTCGATTGAATCCTCGCGTGCGAACAGCGCTCCATCGCCAACCATGGCGTCGCCCAGAAGTCGCTCATAGGGTGCTTCCTCGCCCGGCCGTTCATCGAGCAGGTAGAGCTCGCGCTGATCGCCTACGAACTCCTTGCCTGCGCGTTTGACGCGGGCGGCCAATGCGACGGCGGAGCCGGGGGAGATCCGGAAGCGCAGGTAATTGGCCGGGCCGGTCGCGGGTGCCGAGTCGGCGAACAAGCGCTGCGGCGGCGGCTTCAATTCCACCAGAACCTCGGCTACGGTCTCGGCCAGGCATTTGCCCGAACGCAGGTACCACGGCACACCCTGCCAGCGCCACGAATCGATGAACAGCCGCAGTGCGCAGTAGGTCTCGACGGCGGAGTTTTTTGCCACACCCGGTTCCTTCCGGTAGCCGGCATACTGACCGCATACCAGGTCGGCGGGCGTTAGCGGCCGCATGGCCTGGAACACCTTGCATTTTTCGTCGTGCACGGCCCCGTACCCTCTAAAGGCAGGCGGCTCCATCGCCAGCAGTGCGACTATCTGAAACAAATGGTTCTCGATGACGTCGCGCAGGCAACCGGCAGTTTCATAAAACGCGCCGCGGCTACCGACGCCGAAATCCTCGGCCATCGTGATCTGGACGCTGGCCACGCAATTGCGGTTCCAGATCGGCTCCAGGAACGAATTGGCAAAGCGGAAATAGAGGATGTTCATGATCGCTTCCTTGCCGAGGAAGTGATCGATGCGGAAAATAGAATCTTCTGAAAACACAGAGCGCGCGATGCGATTAAGTTCGTGCGCCGAGGCCAGATCGCGTCCGAAGGGTTTTTCGATGATGACGCGTGCGTGCTCGGCCAGACCCGCGGCGCCGATTCCCTCGATGACCGGTGCAAACAGCGAAGGCGGAATCGCCAGGTAATAGGCTGGGCGCCGGGCGTCGCCCAGCGCGTGCTTCAGCGCGTTGAAAGTGTCCGCATCGTTATAGTTGCCAACGACATAACGCAGCAGGGAGAGTAGATGGCGCAAGGCGGACTGGTCATCGATCCTGCCGTGGCATGCCCTTATGCTGTCTGTCGCCCGTTTGCGCAACTGCGCCAGACTCCACTTCGAGGAAGCGACGCCTACCACCGGAACGTCGAGTACGCCCCGCTTTGTCATCGCATAGAGCGCCGGGAAGACTTTCTTGTGTGCGAGATCGCCGGTAACGCCGAAAAGTACCAGCGCATCCGATGTCGCCGTGTCGCGCCTGATGACGTTCATCTCAGCGTTCCCCTTTCTTCTTTTCGTCGTGCCCGCCAAACTGCTTGCGCATCGCGGACAACACGCGGTTGGCGAAATCGGCTCCATCGCGCGAACTGAAGCGCTCATACAGCGCTGCGCTAAGAACCGGGACCGGCACGGCTTCGTCGAGCGCAGCCGCGATGGTCCATCGCCCTTCGCCGGAATCCGAGACGCGGCCGGCATAGTCCTCCAGCCTCGGGTCGTTGAGGAGCGAACTGGCAGTCAGATCCAGCAGCCACGATCCGATCACGCTGCCGCGGCGCCACACTTCCGTGATTTGCGGCAGATCGAGGTCATATTGGTAATACTCCGCATCGCGCAGCGGCGCTGTTTCGGCATCCGTCTCGCGCCCGCGCTTGCCTGCATTGGCGTTGCGCAGGATGTTCAGGCCTTCGGCATAAGCCGCCATCAGGCCGTACTCGATGCCGTTGTGGACCATCTTGACGAAATGGCCAGCGCCGGTCGGGCCGCAATGCAGATAGCCGTGCTCGGCAGGGGAGGGAGTGCCCTGCTTGCCCGGAGTGCGCGGCGCGACTGTCACGCCGGGCGCAATGCTCCTGAAAATCGGGTCCAGGTGTTTGACGATCCGTTTCTCGCCACCGATCATCAGACAGTAGCCGCGTTCCAGTCCGAACACCCCGCCGCTGGTGCCACAATCGACGTAGTGTATGCCGCTCTTCTTGAGCGTCTTCGCGCGCAGAACATCGTCGCGGTAATAGCTGTTGCCGCCGTCGATGATGATGTCGCCGGCATCCATGCACGCGGCCAGTTTCTCGATGGTCTTGCCAGCCACGCCGGCGGGAACCATGACCCAGACCGCGCGCGGCTTGGCCAGCTTGGCAATCAGTTCGTCGATCGAGGCCGAGCCCCGAACGCCTCGACCCGCGACCTTCTTCACAGCAGCCGGGATCACGTCGTAGACGACGCAGTGGTGGCCATCCTTCGTCAAGCGCCGCACCAAACTGGCTCCCATGCGCCCCAATCCGATCATGCCGAGTTGCATCTCGAACCTCCTTGCTTATCTAGTAGTCAGTCAAAGCGATACTGATGGATAACATAAAAATCTCTTACCACCAAGGCACCAAGGACACCAAGTATCACCAGGGAAAAACAATATTGAATTTGAAGTTCTTGGTGCACCTTAGTGACCCTGGTGTCTTGGTGGCGAAAAATCTTGTTTTAACCCGATCCATCAAATTCGTGATGACTAAGTACTAGTGTGCTATCGGCACGAGCAGCGTGGCATCCACCAGCACATCGACACCCGCTTGCGGCATGATCGCCCGCGCCGGAATGTTTTTGCCGGCACGCCATTCGGCGACCGCCGTATGTTTGGACTCGCCGCTGACCACAAACATCACTTGCCGAGCGCGGCTCAAGCGCGTCGCACTCAAGGACACCCGCTGCGGCGGCAGTTTGGGTGCAGCGTACACCGCCAGCGTATCTTGCGATCCGGGGACAATTCCCCATTCATGTCCAGGAAACAGGCTCGCCGTATGACCGTCCTCGCCAAGCCCGAGCAGCACCAAATCGAATGCGCCGACAGTGCGCAGTGTTTCAGCATACATGCGGCTTGCTTGAAGCGCACCCAGCTCACCTCGTATAGCGTGCAACTGCGCCTGGGGAATGGGCACCCGATCGAGCCAAACCTCGGCGGCCATACGCGAGTTGCGCTCTGGATCAAGGGGCGGCAAACAGCGCTCGTCGCTGAAATAGATATGCCACGCGGACCAATCAGTTGGGGCGGCGGATAAGCCGTGATAGATTCCGCGCGGCGTGCTTCCACCGGCGAGCACGAAATGAAACTGCCCCCGTTCATGAATCGCCTCTGCCGCGCTGGACGTAATCATTTCGATCGCTGCTTGTTGCAACTCCCGCCCATCGGAAAACGCATGCCAGCGGCACTGTTGTAGGCCGATCGAATTTCTCAAGATGTCTGGGGTAGTTTCCATTTTCAGTTGCAAATTTCCGGCAGATCCCGGCCCTGTTTGGCCATGTATAGCTTGTGACCGATCGACTTTCAAGATTCGCTGATAGCGCCGCTGAAATCAAGCCGGAACGTCCAGGAGGGCAATCGCCCGCCCGCATCAGTAGTCCGTTCCGGCAATGTGATTCCAATAAAACCGTTCGGCCTGAGCCTGTCGAAGGCCAGTCGTGGCAAGGAAAGTGCGGTTCGACAAGCTCACCGCGAACGGTAAGCGGTTTGCCGGAACGGACTATTAGCGATGCTGAAACCATCCAAATCAGACAATTCCAGCTTACTCTCTGTTGCTCATTTCATTGCTGATGCTGCGCATGCCATCGATGCCGCGCGCAATTTCGATGCTGTCGTCAATCTGACTCTGATCATCGACAAAGCCATGGGGAGGGCCTTCATCTTTACGCAGGGCAACAGCAGTATCCAGGTTCATAGCACTTGCAACGGCAAGACGCACGGCTTTGACCCTGCTTGCCACAGTTTTGGCCTTGGTTTTGTTGCCCGCCATCCTGACTGTGGCTTTCGGGTTAACTGTAATTTTGATGCCTTTGACACCCGGCACTCCGCGGGTGACGGCAATCAAGCGATCGATTTGCATCTGATTGTCGATATAACCGCTCAACTTGACTTTCCCTTTGCGGGTTTCGACCTTGAAATCCAGGCCGTTGACGCCGGGCTCGGCAAGCAGGGCTAATTTAACCGTGGTGGTAATCACGCTGTCGTTAATCTTTGCCCTTGCCGTGGGGTTCGGCAATGTCTCCTCAGCCGCTTCCCGAGGCTGGTTACAGCCGGCGATAAAAAACGCTATCACGCCTGCAAGCGCAATACTCATAACAATCAAACTGGGGCGAGTCCTCATGTGAAGCTCTTTCACTACGGCAAATAATTGCAATCCGCTTGTCACCCTGCTCCAGTTCCCCATTTTTCTCTGTACGTTGGCGCACGTAATAAATTGGCCATTCATGTCAGCATGCGATAAGGCCCGCTTGGTATATCAACTTGGCTTAAGACATCCGGCGGGATCAGCCTGCGGCTGGAGGATGTTCTGCGGCCAACGTCGAGTAACCACTTTAGCTGGAGCCAAGACATTGCGATTGCGCGCCAGGGAAGGAAAACCGAAAGTTGAAATTGAACAGTAACCCCATTCGCAGCGTCCTGAGCCATCTGGCGGGCTGCCTGCGCCGCAAGCACACGACGCATCAGTACACCGCGGACGAAGCGCCGCTGCGGGCGGAGTTGTTCAGCGCCGATCAGATGGAACAGCATGGCAAGGAACTGGCAGGTGCGCATCGCCTGAGCCTTGAGCCCGCGCCGGATCAGCTGCTCGCGCGCCTGGCCGAGAATGAAGGCATTCTGCACAACGCCTGCAGTCTGCTTAGCGCCACGGTGACGGGAAATCGCCCGATCACACCGGCCGGGGAATGGCTGCTCGACAATTTTTATCTGATTGAAGAGCAGATACGCACAGCCAAGCGCCACTTGCCCAAGGGTTATAGCAGGGAGTTGCCGCGCCTCGCTCATGGTCCATCGGCCGGATTGCCCCGCGTGTATGACATTGCATTGGAGGCAATCTCGCACGGCGACGGACGCGTAGACCCGAAAAGTCTCGATTACTTCGTGGCGGCGTATCAGAAAGTCGCCCCGCTCAAACTCGGTGAACTGTGGGCCATTCCCATCATGTTGCGCCTGGCGCTGATCGAGAACCTGCGCCGCGTTGCGGCCCGCATCACCGCTAGCGTATATAACCGCGATCTCGCCGATGACTGGGCCGACCGGATGATGGAAATCGTGGAGACGGACCCGAAGAGCCTGATCCTCGTGATTGCGGATATGGCGCGCTCGAAGCCGCCGATGATGAGTCCGTTTGTCGCCGAATTCGCGCGCAGGTTGCAGGGCCAAAGCCCGGCATTGGCGTTGCCGCTGACCTGGATCGAGCAACGGCTTGCCGAGGAAGGCACGACGATAGAGCATCTGGTCCAGATCGACACCCAAAGCCAGGCCGCCAGCCAGGTCTCCATCAGCAACAGCATCGGCAGTCTGCGCTTTCTGGGAGCGATGGACTGGCGCAAGTTCGTCGAGAGAATGAGCATCGTCGAGCAAAAGCTGCAGGAAGATCCGTTCGGGGTCTATGGCATGATGGATTTCGAGACGCGCGACAACTATCGGCACGCCGTTGAGAAAATCGCCAAACACAGCCAGCTCTCGGAAGGCGACGTCGCACGCAAGGCAATTCAGCTCGCGCACGACGGCGTGGCGAGCGCTGGAGATGCGCACGACGGCACCGGCATCGCCGCACGTGCTGCGCATGTTGGCTACTACCTGATTGACAAGGGCCGGCCGCAGCTTGAACGATTTGCTGAAGTGCGCTGGTCGGCAATCGAGTCTGCGCACAAAATCATGTGCCAGATTCCACTGCCTCTGTATCTGGGATCCATAACGCTGCTGACGGCGATTTTCACCTGGGGCTTGCTGGTCAAGGCAAATGCGGCACAGGCTGGCGGACTCGGCGGCTGGGTACTCGCTGCGATTGGAATTATTGCCGCATTGGGCACCAGCCAGTTAGCGGTTGCGCTCGTCAACTGGTTCTCGACATTACTCACGACACCGCAACCGCTGCCACGGCTGGATTTTTCCACGGGGATCCCGCCGCAATTCCGCACGCTTACAGTGGTTCCCACCATGCTCACAAATGAGCAAGGCGTAGAGGATCTGATTGAGGCGCTCGAAGTCCGCTTCCTTGCCAACCGCGATCCCAGGCTGCACTTCGGACTGTTGACCGATTTTCGGGATGCAGCACAGGAAACACAGCCCGATGATGGGCCCTTGCTGGAACTGGCCCGGGCACGCATTGAAGCGCTGAACCAGAAATACCGCCATGCGGAGGATCATTCCGACTGCGACCCCTTCTTCCTGTTTCATCGGCCGCGCCGCTGGAACGCGCAGGACCGCCTATGGATGGGTTATGAGCGCAAGCGCGGCAAGCTCGCCGATTTGAATGCGCTGCTGCGCGGCGGCGGCGAGGACAAGTTTGCGCTGGTAGCCGGCACCACCGAGGTGTTGCCGGCGGTGAAGTACGTCATCACGCTGGACACGGACACGCAACTGCCGCGCGATTCGGCGCGGCAATTCGTCGGCACGATGGCGCACCCGCTGAATCAGCCGTGCCTCAACCAGACGACTGGCACCGGCACCAATGACAACAGGCGGGTAATCAAAGGTTACGGCATCCTGCAGCCGCGCGTCGCTGTAAGCCTGCCGGATACCAACCGCTCGCGTTACGCGCGCCTGTTCGGCAGCGAGCCCGGCATCGACCCTTATACGCGCGCCATATCCGATGTTTACCAGGACGTATTCTGCGAAGGTTCCTTTATCGGCAAAGGCATCTATGACGTTGATGCATTCGAGCTGACGCTCAAGGATCGCTTCCCCGAGAACCGCATCCTCAGCCACGATCTGCTCGAAGGCTGCTACGTACGGTCTGCGCTGTTGAGCGACGTGCCGCTCTATGAGGAATACCCGGCCCGCTACAGCGCGGACGTGGCCCGCCGCCGGCGCTGGATACGCGGCGATTGGCAGATCGCTTCATGGCTGCTGTCACGCGTCCCTGGCAGTGCTGCCAACCGCGAAAGAAATCCGCTGTCGGGACTCTCGCAATGGAAGATTTTCGACAATTTGCGGCGCAGCCTTGTCCCTGCAGCGTTGACACTCCTGTTGATGTTGGGCTGGACTCTAACCCCGCATGCATGGTTCTGGACCCTGGCGGTAATCGGTATCCTCCTGATTCCTCCCTTCTCCGCATCGATTCTGGAGTTGTTGCGCAAACCGGACGAGGTACTGCCAAGGCAGCATCTCGCCGCAGTCATGCAATCGGCCGGGCGGCATGTGGCGCAGTCGGCACTGACGCTGGCCTGTCTTCTCTATGAAACCTGGTTCAGCCTCGATGCAATCATCCGTACTTGCTGGCGAATTCTGGCCAGCAAAAAACGGTTGCTCGAATGGAATCCCTCGAACGAGACAAATCTCGAATGCGAACGTTGTCAGCGCACGAGCCTGTTCGCCTCGTATCGTTCGATGTGGATGGTCCCCGTCATCGCTGTTGCGACATGGCTGCTGCTGGCGCTAACCAAACCTGATGCACTGGCAGTCGCCGGGCTGATACTCATCCTGTGGTTTGTTTCGCCCGCCCTCACATGGTGGATCAGCCGGCAGCTTCCCCGCCGCATGGCGAAACTAGGCAGCGAGCAGACCATCTTCCTGCAGAAACTTGCACGACAAACCTGGGCCTTCTTCGAGACCTTCGTCGGCCCCGAAGATCACTGGCTGCCGCCGGACAACTTTCAGGAACAGGAGCATCCGGTGGCCGGTTATCGCTCCCATATGCGCGCATCAGACCTTACCCAGCCTGCGGACAACTTTCAGGAGCATCCGGCGGCCGTGGTCGCACACCGCACGTCGCCGACCAATATGGGACTTTCACTGCTGGCGAATCTATCCGCCTACGACTTCGGCTACATCCCGGCCGGGCAACTCATCGAACGCACGGCGAGCGCACTCCACACAATGGCAGCCCTGGAGCGGCACCAGGGCCATTTCTATAACTGGTATGACACGCAATCGCTGCAACCGCTCCCGCCCTTGTATGTATCGTCGGTGGATAGCGGTAACCTTGCCGCTCATTTACTGACACTGCGCCCGGGCCTGCTGGCGTTGCCCGATCACCCCATCGTTGGAATCAAGTTGTTCGAAGGCCTGTGCGACACATTGAAGATATTCGCCGACGCGACGGCAAAATTGCCGGCGGCGGCGACGGCCGGACTCACGCAGTTACAAAAGGATATCGATTCTGCTTACGATTCCCGGCCCGCCTCGATCGCCGTCATGCACCACTGGTTGACGCGGCTCGCGACCAGCGCGGCGGTTGTTGCCGCCAGCTTTGAGAACAATGACGCCACCAAGTCCGCCGATGCGAAATGGTGGGCGCAGGCGCTGCTGCGGCAATGCAGCAGCAGCCTCGATGAGTTGACCTTGCTGACTCCCTGGCTGGCAATGCCGGCGGCGCCCGGCAGACTGAATGCATCGCTCGACAGCACGGCCATCCCGACGCTGCGCGAATTGGCCAACTTCGAAGCGACATGGTTGGCAGCCATCGAGCAGCGTGCGAGTCCCGATCCAACACACGAAGAACGCGCGTGGCTCTCCATGCTGCGGCAACACGCAAGCGCGGCAAGCAGCCACGCCAAAGACCGAATTGTCGCGATCGAATACCTGGCGCAGCAAGCGGGAGCGCTGGCCAAGATGGAATATGGCTTCCTCTACAACGAAGCGCGCCATCTGCTCGCCATCGGCTACAACGTCAGCGAACGCCGGCAGGACGCAAGCTATTACGATTTGCTGGCGTCGGAAGCGCGCTTGACCACTTTTGTCGCGATCGCGCAGGGCCAATTGCCGCAGGAAAGCTGGTTCGCACTGGGGCGCCTGCTGGCCAATAGCAGCGGCGAGCCGATACTGATGTCATGGAGCGGCTCCATGTTCGAGTACCTGATGCCGCTATTGGTAATGCCGACCTATGAAAACACGCTGCTCGACCAGACCTATGCCGCGGCAGTGGCCAGGCAAATTGCCTACGGCAAGCAACGCGGCGTCGCCTGGGGTATGTCGGAATGCGGCTACAACGCGATCGACGCCGCTTTCAATTATCAATACCGGGCCTTCGGCGTACCGGGCCTGGGACTCAAGCGCGGCCTCGCCGAAGACCTCGTCATTGCACCCTACGCTTCGGCGCTGGCGCTGATGGTGGCGCCCGAAGCGGCCTGTGCCAATCTGCAGCGACTCGCGGGCGAAGGTTTGGCCGGGCAATTCGGCCTGTATGAAGCAGTTGACTACACGCCATCGCGTCTCCCGCGCGGACAGACCAGCGTTGTAGTACGTTCGTTCATGGCCCATCACCAGGGCATGGCCCTGCTCTCCCTCGCCTATCAGCTTCTTGACCGCCCGATGCAGAAACGCTTCGAATCCGACCCGCAGTTCCAGGCGACCATGCTGTTGTTGCAGGAAAGGGTGCCCAAGACAACCGCATTTTATTTGCGCGTCAGCGAATTCTCCATGCCACGCGCCAGCGAAGGCGCCAATGAAATGCCGGTGCGCGTGCTGACCAGCGCCAATACACCGATACCGGAAGTACAGTTGTTGTCGAACAGCCGTTACCACGTGATGGTCACCAATGCGGGCGGTGGCTACAGCCGCTGGAAAGACCTCGCCGTTACCCGCTGGCGCGAAGACTCGACCTGTGACAACTGGGGCAGCTTCTGTTACATCCGCGACGTGGCGAGCGGGGTTTTCTGGTCGAATACCCATCAACCGACGCTCAGGCCGGCGCAGGCGTTCGAGGTAATTTTCTCCGAGGGGCGGGCAGAATTTCGCCGCCACGACCACGATTACGACACCCATACCGAAATCGTCGTTTCGCCGGAAGATGACATCGAGTTGCGCCGGGTACGCATTACCAATCGCGCGCGGACGCGCCGCACGATTGAACTCACGAGTTATGCGGAAGTCGTGCTGGCCACTCCTGCCGCCGATGCGGATCATCCGGCGTTCAGCAATCTCTTTGTCCAGACCGAGATCGTTGCCGGGCACAAGGCAATCCTGTGCACGCGCCGGCCGCGCTCGCTGGGCGAACACTCGCCATGGATGTTTCACCTGATGGCGGCGCACGGCGTGAGCGTGAAAGAAATTTCATACGAAACGGATCGCATGCGCTTCATCGGCCGCGGCCGCACGGTTGCCGCACCTCTGGCGATGAGCGATTCCGCCGCGCTTTCGGGCAGCGCAGGTTCGGTGCTTGATCCGATTGTTGCGATTCGCTATCGCATTACGCTTGAGCCGGAACAAACCGCAACCATAGACATGGTTGCCGGCATCGGCGCCAGCCGCGACGCCGCCCTGAGTCTGGCCAGAAAGTATCAGGATCGAAATCTTGCGGATCGCGTCATTGAACTGGCCTGGACCCATACCCAGGTCGTATTGCGCCAAATCAATGCCAGCGAGGCCGACGCGCAACTGTATGGGCGCCTCGCCAGTTCCATCATCTACGCCAATTCCAGTTTGCGTGCCGACGCTGGCGTTATCAGCCGGAATCGGCGCGGGCAATCCGGCTTATGGGGCTACGCCATATCCGGCGACCTGCCTATCGTGCTGCTGCAGATCGGCGACCTGGCGAATATCGACCTGGTACGCCAGTTGGTACAGGCCCACGCTTACTGGCGCCTGAAAGGACTCGCCGTAGACCTGGTGATCTGGAATGAAGACCGCGCCGGCTACCGGCAGCTGCTACAGGAACAAATCATGGGCCTGATCGCCGCCGGTATTGAAGCCCACGTAATAGACAGGCCCGGCGGCATCTTCGTGCGGCGTACGGAACAAATGTCGAATGAAGACCGCATTCTGGTGCAATCGGTCGCGCGCGCCATCATCAGCGACCGGCGCGGAACACTGGGCGAGCAAATCAATCGCCGCGGCCTGATGGAAGCACGCGCGCCGCATTTGAATCTGCCGCGCTTCGCGCCGACGCGTATCCATCGCGTCGAATTGCCGACAGCGATGGCGGTGCCGGGTTTCGATCTGCTCTTCCATAACGGGCTCGGCGGGTTTACTCCGGACGGCCGCGAGTACGTCATTACCACTGCACCCGGGCAGGTAACCCCGGCGCCGTGGGTCAACGTGCTGGCCAATCCCCACTTTGGAACCGTGATTTCGGAGTCCGGCTTCGCCTACACCTGGCGCGAGAACGCCCACGAATTTCGCCTCACGCCGTGGGGCAATGATGCCGTCAGCGAAGCCAGTGGCGAGGCATTTTATGTGCGCGACGAGGAAAGCGGCCACTTCTGGTCGCCCGCGCCGCTGCCCAGCCGTGGCGCGACTCCTTATGTCACGCGGCATGGCTTCGGCTACAGCACGTTTGAACACATGGAGGACGATATCGATACGACGCTGCGCGTCTACGTGGACCTTGAGGCAGCGATCAAGTTTTCGGTATTGAAAGTACGCAACCAATCGGGGCGGCCACGCCGGATCTCCGCCACCGGCTATGTCGAATGGGTTCTTGGCGACCTGCGGCCAAAATCGGCGATGCACGTGGTCAGCGAAATCGACCCCACCAGCGGCGCACTTTTCGCGCGCAACGCCTACAACACGGAATTTGCCAGGCACACGGCGTTTTTCGACAGTGACGATGCCAACCGGACTTACACCTGCGACCGTGCCGAGTTCATCGGGCGCAACGGCACGCTGCGGAACCCGGCCGCGATGTCGCGCGCACGTTTATCCAACAAGACCGGCGCGGCGCTGGATCCCTGCGCCGCAATACAGATGTCATTCGAACTCGCCGAGGGGCAAGAGCGCGAAATTGTGTTTCGTCTTGGCGCCGGGCACAACACCGAAGATGCGCGCCAGCTCGTGCAGCAATCGCGCGGTTCGGCGGCGACGCGCGGCGCTTTTGAGAAAGTGCGGCAATACTGGAATCGGACCCTGGGCGCGGTGCAGGTGGAAACACCGGATCCGTCGCTCAATGTGCTGACCAATGGCTGGCTGATCTATCAAACGCTGGCGTGCCGCCTGTGGGCGCGCAGCGGGTACTATCAATCGGGCGGCGCCTTCGGTTTCCGCGATCAGTTGCAGGACGTGATGGCGCTCATCCATGCTGAACCCGCGCTGGTGCGGAAACACCTGCTGCGCTGCGCGGCCCATCAGTTCCGCGAAGGCGATGTCCAGCATTGGTGGCATCAGACCTCGGGGCGTGGCGTGCGTACGCATTGTTCGGACGATTACCTGTGGCTGCCGTTGGCGATTTGCCGCTATGTAATAAGCACTGGCGACAGCGGGGTACTCGACGAATCCATCCGCTTCCTCGACGGACGCCCGGTGAAACCCGATGAGGACTCCTATTTCGACTTGCCCGGTCGTGCCGAGGAATCTGCCGCTCTGTATGACCACGGCGTGCGGGCGATCCTGCGCGGACTGAATTTCGGCGAGCACGGTTTGCCACTGATGGGCTCCGGCGACTGGAACGACGGCATGAACCTGGTCGGCGCCGAGGGCAAGGGCGAAAGCATCTGGCTCGGGTTTTTCCTGTACACAGTGTTGATGCAGTTCACCACGCTGGCACGAATGCATGGCGACACGCCATTTGCCGAACGCTGCCAAAGCGAGGCGGTGCAACTGCGGCTGAATATTGAAGCCAATGGCTGGGATGGCGAGTGGTACCGTCGTGCCTATTTCGACGACGGCACGCCACTGGGATCGGCGATCAACAGCGAATGCCAGATCGATGCCATCGCGCAAAGCTGGGCCGTGCTGTCAGGTGCGGGCGATCCGCAGCGCTCGCGCACGGCGATGGCTGCGGCAGACAGACGCCTGGTGCGCAGCGGCGACGGATTGATCCGGTTGCTTGATCCGCCGTTCGACAAATCGGCCTTGAATCCCGGTTACATAAAAGGGTACGTTCCCGGCGTGCGCGAAAATGGCGGCCAATACACCCACAGCGCAATCTGGACGGTGATGGCGTTCGCCGCCCTGGGCAACAGCCGGCGCGCATGGGAATTGTTCGACATGATCAACCCGGTCAACCATGCCAGCACCCAGGCAAAGATTGCCACCTACAAGGTCGAACCCTACGTAGCCGCGGCCGATGTCTATGCGGTTGCACCGCACACCGGCCGCGGCGGCTGGACCTGGTACACCGGATCCGCCGGATGGTTGTATCGGCTAATTCTGGAGTCGCTGCTGGGGTTGCGCCTGGAAGTCGACAAACTGCGCTTTGCGCCATGTCTCCCGGCGGATTGGGAAACCTGCAAGCTGCAATACCGTTACCGTGAGACGCTGTACCGCATCACGGTGATACAAGACCATGAACACGATACAGGCAACTCTATTGACATAACGGTGGATGGCATTGTCCAGCGCGACGACTTCATCCCGTTAGTCGACGACCGCAAGGAGCATGCCGTCGAGGTAAGGCTTGCCGCAAAAAATATTACGGCGGCGCTATCGGAAATGGTTGCCAAGTGAAGCAGAATAATCTTATTTCGACTTAATCCCGCTCTGCATGCGGCTCTGCGGACGAATCGAGGCGGAGTTCAAGGAGCATCGGGGAGCCGGTTTTCGGCCACCAGACGCTGTGCCTGGAGCAAGCCTTCCGCCGTTACGGTGCCGACACCGAGGAAACATTGATCGCTCGAAAACATCCGCAAACGCTGCCCTGCCCTGCCGCTCCAGGGAATGGCCTGGCCATGACGCATGCGTGCCGAATCGCCACTGCCAAGTTGTACCTGCGGCAGATCAGCCACCAGTGCATCCAGCGGTGCCAGCAGCGCAGCGCGGCCTGATGCGGGCAGCGCCTCGATGGCATCGAGCGTCACCGCCTGCTCGACGGTAAGACCCGCGACGCGAGTCCGGCGTAGCGCCTGTAAATGCGCGCCGCAACCCAGAGCCACGCCGATGTCGGCGGCCAGTGTGCGGACGTAGGTGCCCTTGCTGCAATCGACATCAATCACGGCAGCGCGCCCATCGAAGGACAGCAGTTCCAGTTTGAATATCGTTACCTGACGCAACGGACGTTCAAGTTCGATGCCCTGTCGCGCATATTCGTACAGCGGTTTGCCATCGCGCTTGAGAGCGGAATACATGGGCGGCAATTGTTCAATGTCGCCGCGAAAGCGCTGCAGTACATCCTGTAATTGCATTTCACTAATATCGACTTCGCATTGACTGATTACCGCTCCTTCGGCATCCGCCGTGTCGGTCGCAATGCCGAGGCGCACCGTGGCGCGATAAGCTTTCTCGGCATGCAGCAGTTCGCCGGCAAACTTGGTGGCTTCGCCGAAACACAGCGGCAGAAGACCCGTAGCGAGCGGATCGAGCGTGCCGGTATGGCCGGCCTTGGCCGCATTGAACAGACGGCGCGCGGCCTGTAGCGCGGTGTTGGAACTCATGCCGAGCGGCTTGTCGAGCAGCAGGACGCCATCCACCTGGCGGCGTGGAGCACGGCACGGAGCGTTCAACGCAAACCCCGAGAATCTTTCACCACCAAGACACCAAGTTCACAAAGGAACACCAAGAAAAACAACGGCAAGTTTGCGTTAATGGAACTCCTTGGTGCATCTCGGTGACCTTGGTGTCTTGGTGGTGAAGCTTTTGACTTCAGCGTTTATCTGACTTGACCGCTTCATCGATTAGTTGCGACAGATGACTGCCGCGCTCGACCGAAGAGTCATAGATGAAATGCAGTTCCGGATTGTGATGGATGCGCACGCGACGCCCGATTTCGCGGCGCAGGAAACCAGCGCTGTGCTTGAGCCCGCGCTCAAGTACGGCGCGCTGCTCGGCCGAGGCTAACGTGGTGTAATACACCTTGGCATGCGCGTAGTCCGGCGTAATTTCGACGTCGGTGATCGTCACCAGACTAACGCGCGGGTCTTTCAGCTCAAGCCGGATCAGCTCCGCCAGTTCGCGGCGGATTTGTTCGGCAACGCGCTCGGAACGTGAATAACTGTTAGGCATAGGACAGAAAAAAACAGAAAGTCACAGAGCACACAGAGTTCATGACCGGAGGAAATCCCCGTGGGACAGAGGAAAACCAAAAGCCAGACCAGGCGGGTTTGTCTTTCTCTGTGTTCTCCGTGGCTTCAATTGCTTTCGAATTTCTCAGGCCAGTGTACGTGCGATTTCCTGGATCTCGAACACTTCGAGCTGGTCGCCGACCTGGATATCGTTGAAGTTCTTCAGGTTGAGGCCGCACTCATAGCCTTCCTTGACTTCTTTCACGTCATCCTTGAAGCGCTTGAGCGATTCGAGTTCACCGCTATGCAGAACAACGTTGTTGCGCAGCACGCGCACCGAGGAGCCGCGCTTGACGACGCCGGAGAGCACCATGCAGCCGGCGATGGTGCCGACCTTGGAAATGACGAAGACCTGGCGCACCTCGACCATGCCGATGACGCTTTCCTTCTTTTCCGGCGAGAGCATGCCCGACAGTGCGGCCTTTACTTCATCCACAGCGTCATAAATGATATTGTAGTAGCGGATATCGACGCCGAAGGTTTCGGCCGCCTTGCGCGCGCCGGCATCGGCGCGCGTGTTGAAGCCGATGATGACTGCCTTCGAGGCTTGCGCCAAATTGACGTCGGATTCGCTGATGGCGCCGACTGCACCGTGGATGATCTGCACCTTGACCTCGGCGGTCGACAATTTGCCCAGCGCATGCACCAGCGCCTCCTGCGAGCCTTGCACGTCGGCTTTGACAATAAGCGCCAGGGTCTTGACCTCGCTCTCGCCCATCTGGTCGAGCATGGTTTCAAGCTTGGCAGCCTGTTGCTTGGCGAGCCGCACGTCGCGGAACTTGCCCTGGCGGAACAGCGCGATTTCGCGCGCCTTGCGTTCGTCGGCAATTACGATGGTCTCATCGCCGGCCGCGGGTACATCGGAAAGCCCCTGAATCTCGACCGGAATTGACGGACCGGCGACGTCGATGGTGGCGCCGTTCTCATCGAGCATGGCACGCACGCGGCCATACACATGGCCGGCGAGCAGCACGTCGCCACGACGCAAGGTACCCGATTGCACCAGTATGGTGGCAACAGGGCCCTTGCCCTTGTCGAGGCGGGCTTCGATCACCAGACCCTTGGCCGGCACATTGACGGGCGCCGTGAGCTCCAGCACTTCGGCCTGCAGCAATACTTGTTCAAGCAGATCGTCGATGCCGGCGCCGGTTTTTGCCGACACCGGGATAAAGGGTGAATCGCCGCCGTATTCTTCCGGAATCACGCCTTCGGCAACGAGTTCCTGCTTGACACGCTCGGGATTGGCATCGGGTTTGTCGATCTTGTTTACCGCCACGACCAGAGGCACGTTCCCGGCCTTGGCATGGTGGATCGCTTCCTTCGTTTGCGGCATCACGCCGTCGTCGGCCGCCACCACCAGGATGACCAGGTCGGTGGCTTTTGCACCGCGCGCGCGCATCGCCGTAAAAGCCTCGTGACCCGGCGTATCAAGGAAGGTAATCATCCCTCGTCCGGTTTCCACATGATAGGCGCCGATGTGCTGGGTAATGCCACCCGCTTCGCCATGGGCGACGCGAGTTTTGCGGATATAGTCGAGCAGCGAGGTTTTGCCGTGGTCGACGTGACCCATCACCGTCACCACCGGCGCACGCGGCAGCACTTCGGCATCCTTGTGCTCTGCATGATCTTCATCGAGGAAGGCATCGGGATCGTCGAGCTTGGCGGCGAAAGCCTTATGCCCCATTTCCTCGACCAGAATCATCGCGGTTTCCTGATCGAGCTGTTGGTTAATCGTAACCATCATGCCCATTTTCATCAGGGCCTTGATCACCTCGGTCGCCTTGACCGTCATCTTGTGCGCCAAATCAGCCACGCTAATGGTTTCCGGCACATGCACTTCGCGCACGATGGCTTCGATGGGTTGCTGCGCCACGGGCGCTTCCTCGTGATGACCCCTGCCATGACGCGCGCCACCGCGCGCGCCACTACGCCAACCCGATGCGCCACCGGTATCCCCGCGCGTCTTGATGGTACGGCGCTTGGCGGCATCATCCTTCCATGTGGTAGTGGCGGATTTCTTGGTGGCGGTCTTCTTCTCCGCGCCGGGCTTGCCAGCGGGTTTGTGCAGGGTACCCGTCGGGGCCACGGCGGCAGCCGGTGTGGCGGCTGCAATTTTCTTGGCTTCTGCGGCGGCCAATTCAGCCTGGCGACGTTCGGCACTTTGCGCCTCGCGTTCCTGCTTCGCCTTCAGTTCCGCCGCCTGAAAGGCGGCCAGATCGGCATGCCGTTTGGCGTCCGCCTCGCGCCGTGCGATCGTTTGTGCATCAAGAATTGACGGCGCCTTCTTGACTGTGGTCCTGGTCCCGGGAACCCTGGCCGGGGCTTCCTTGACCGGTTCCGGCACGGGTTCCGCTACGGGTTCCGGCACAGGCTCTGGCGCTACGATTATGGGTTCCGGCGCCGGCTCGGGCACCAGCACCTGAGGTTCTGGTTCGGGGATCGGCTCCGGAGTTGGCGGCGGCGCGGCGACTACCGCTTCGGCGGCAAGATCGCGCTTGATGAAGGTGCGCTTCTTGCGCACCTCGACCTGGATCGTGCGCGCCTTGCCCATGGCATCAGCCGACTTGATTTCCGTCGTCTGCTTGCGCGTCAGCGTGATCTTCGGCTTGGGCGCCGTTTCTCCATGCGCCTTGCGCAAATAGTCGAGCAGACGCGTCTTGTCCTGCTCGCTCAGCATGTCGTCGGTCGCGGCCTTGTCGACGCCGGCCTTGGCCAACTGCTCAAGCAGCGCCGTAGCCGGCATCTTCAATTCCGTCGCGAATTGGGAAACGCTCATTTGTGCCATTGTCGTACCCCGCTGTTACTGCTCTTCCGTAAACCAGTGCGCGCGCGCAACAGTAATAACCTGTTTGGCACGTTCTTCGTCGATACCCGTCATTTCCACCAATTCGTCCACGGCAAGATCGGCAAGGTCGTCACGGGTCTTGATGCTGTGGCGCGACAGCGCCGCCGCCAGGTGCTTGTCCATGCCTTCAAGATTAAGCAGTGCCTCATCGACGCTCTGCAGCTCCTCTTCATCGACAATGGCTTCGGTCAGCAGCACATTGCGCGCGCGCTCCCGCAGTTCATTCACCGTCGCCTCATCGAAAGCATCAATCTCCAGCATTTCGGAGAGCGGCACATAGGCAACTTCTTCCAGCGTCGAGAAGCCCTCCTGAATCAGGATGTCGGCCACTTCCTCATCGACGTCGAGCTTGTCCATGAAGAGGCCGCGGGTCGCCGCAGTTTCCACTTCCTGCTTCTGCTGGGACTGTTCGACGGTCATCAGGTTGATGGTCCAGCCGGTCAATTCGGATGCCAGGCGCACATTCTGGCCGCTGCGGCCGATGGCGATGGCAAGATTGGCTTCGTCGATCACCACGTCCATGGCGTGACGTTCTTCATCGACCACGATCGACGACACTTCCGCCGGCGCCAGCGCGCCGATCACGAACTGCGCCGGATCGGGCGACCAGAGCACAATGTCGACGCGCTCGCCGGACAATTCGTTGGTCACCGCCGTTACGCGCGAACCGCGCATGCCGACACAGGTGCCGATCGGATCGACGCGCGGATCGTTGGATTTGACGGCGATCTTGGCGCGCACGCCGGGGTCGCGCGCCGCCGACTTGATTTCGAGCAGACCTTCCTCGATTTCCGGCACCTCAAGCTCGAACAACTTGGCGATGAATTCCGGGGCCGTACGCGAGAGAATCAGTTGCGGTCCCTTGGCACCGCGGTCAACCTTCTTGAGCCAGGCTCGCACGCGGTCGCCGGGACGCAGGTTTTCCTTGGGGATCATCTGGTCGCGCGGCAGCTTGGCTTCGACTCGCCCCGCCTCGACAATGGCATCCCCACGCTCCATGCGCTTGATGGTGCCAGTGACGAGATGCTCGTCACGCTCGAGAAAGTCGTTCAGGATCTGTTCGCGCTCGGCATCGCGGATCTTCTGCAGAATCACCTGTTTTGCCGCCTGCGCGCCGATGCGGCCGAAGTCGACCGGCTCCAGCGACTCTTCGATGAAGTCGTCGATGGCGATATCAGGAATCTGCTCCTGCGCTTTGGTCAGGCCAATCTGCTGCTCCGGATTTTCCACGGCATCGTCAGCCACCACGAGCCAGCGCCTGAAAGCTTCGAAGTCGCCGGTTTCGCGGTCGATTTCGACACGAACATCCGCCTCTTCATTAACGCGCTTCTTGGTTGCCGACGCGAGCGCCATTTCCAGCGCAGCGAACACGATGTCGCGCTGGACATTCTTTTCGCGGGCCAGTGCATCGACCATCAACAGCATTTCGCGGCTCATTTCATGACCTCCAACAATCCATCAAATTCAAAACTTGGGCACCAGGCGCGCCTTATCCACCGTCGCCAGCGGAAACTCATGTTCAACCGCACCTGTTCCATCGCCTGTCCGCCCGCCGCTTCGTATCACCACCCGGTCGTCACGCATGCCGATGATCACGCCCGAGAAATTCCTCTGGTTGCCCACCGGCAGACGCAGCTTGATCTGCACTTCCTGTCCGGCATAACGCTCAAAATCCACCGCCTTCTTCAACACCCGGTCCATACCGGGCGAAGACACTTCGAGCCGCTCGTAATCTACATCCTCGACCGCGAACAGCCGTGTCAGCTGGTTGCTCACCGCCGTGCAATCGTCAATCGTCACACCTTTTTCATCCTCGGGCTTATCGATAAAGACGCGCAGCAGCCGGCCGCGCGGACTGGTCTCGACATCCACCAGTTCGTAGCCCATGCCACCCACGGTCTGTTCAATCAACTCGATTACCCGCATGATTCCTGCGCCACAAAAGAAAAATGGGCAAGCTGCCCATTTTCAGTCCACCCGGGTCACATCCCGGACGGCACTCACAAAACCGGCCCGGATTATAGCGGCAATGGCCTGTCCAACGCAATCAGGCTGGTGATTTTTCTGGAGAATTTGCCGGTTTGAAGATGTTCATCAGCGCCTTGACCTCTCGGCGTCTTCGAATTCGCTACTAGCCGCGCTTGAGCTGCGGCGGGAGTATCAGGCGGCTGACCATAACGCCCGCCGGTGGCATTAAGGCCCGGCGTCTCGTCGTCGCCACTTCCGATCTCTATCGGGCGCAGGTCCTCGAACGGCACTTGATAGAATAGTCGTCCGAACACTTATTCTCATATTCCATGTCACGCAACCGCCTGCCGCGCCGAAAACATCAATCGCCCGAGATTGAGGAGCTGATGCAACTGGCGCGCGCACTGGCGCAATCGTCCTCCAGGATCGAAGACGGTTTCTGGGAAACGCGTCTCGCGGCCCGGATCGACAAGCTGATCAAGAACAGCGATGACGATAGCCTGAGCGCAGCCCTCGACACGCTCAACAAAACCGACCAGCGTGGCTGTGACGCGCTGGCCGACATGATCGAATTCCGCTGCGAAAGCCGCGGCGAAGGGATTCAGGGTGAGCGGGATGTATTGCTGTTCGCGGCTCCTGTGCTGGCCTGGTCGAGATATGCGATTCCATCCGGTCCGATTGCCGCCGAAGCGCTCGCCAACCTGCGCGTCCAGCTCGCCGCACACATTTTTGCCGCGGATGTCCGCCTCGGCCTGGCCGATATCCTGTTCAGCCCCGACCAGTTGCCGCCTAGCTATAGCGAAACCGCGCGCCTCACCGGCAAGCTGGTCAAGGCCGCGGTGCACAGTCGTGATCTGCATCTCGATGCGGGACAACTGGGCGAGACGATGAGCTTTCTTTCCGATACGCGCTATCTGGTGGGAGTCGTCGTCGCCGAGAAAGGCGCAGCGCTGTTTCGCTGGCAGGAAACAGATGGCAGCCGGGAAACGGCCCTCGCGCGCTGGCGCACTCAGGGTGGAGAAGCGCTGCGGCCACTGTTGCCGGCCTGCGCCAGCGAACTGCTGCTGCCACTGGCATTTCATTCCGCCTGCCGCGAGGCGGAGCGTCAGTCGCGGCCCTACTCGATCCGCGCTTCAGTCGCCTTCCTCAACACAGGGGTGAATATTGCTGCCGATCGGCTGGCCGCGGTTATCGCGCCGTTCAAGGAAAACCGCATCGAGGAGTACCGCGTCGGTTTCGTCCACAAGAACAGCAACAATGTTGTGCATGGTGTGGTTTGGCCGCTGCTTGACGTGGAAGACGGCAATGACACGCCGGCGCAGATCGAGGCAGTTTTGCGCGAATGCGGGGTTGATGATATTCGCGTGATCGAACACACCTTTCCGCTCGAATACTGCGACGATTGCGGCGCGCCGCTTTACCCCGACAGCGAAGATGAAGCAGTGCACGCCGAATTGCCCGAGGACGACGGAGCACGGGCGCCACAACATCTGCATTAAACCTAAAAAGCAGTTAGTCACAGAGAACACAGAGATCACAGAGAAAAACCGATGCCTTGCAAGCATGTGGCCCCACCCGAATGGTGATCGTGACAATCTCCGGAAACCTGTTTTATTCTCTTTGTCCTCTGTGACCTCTGTGGCTTGAAGTAAGATTTTTTTGGTTAAACCCGGTACGGCGCCGGATCGACACCTGTCTCGCGGCCACTGAGCAGATCTGCCAGCAATTGCCCTGACCCGCACGCCAGGGTCCAGCCCAGCGTGCCATGTCCGGTATTCAGATAAAAATTGGAGTAGCGGCTGCGCCCGATCAAGGGCACATTGGCCGGTGTTGCAGGCCGCAGACCGGTCCAGGGTTCTGCCCGATCCAGTTGCGACAGGCGGGGGAAAAGCTGGCGCACGCGGCGCGCAACCGCGGCGCAACGCCCCTCGTTCAATGCAGTGTCATAACCGGTAAACTCGGCGGTCCCTGCTGCCCGCAAGACATTGCCCAAGCGCGAGAACACGATCTTGTACTCGTCATCGGTGAGGCTCACTTCAGGAGCGTGATCACCAGGTTCAAGTGGTATGCTCAACGAATAACCTTTGGCCGGGTAGACGGGTATGCGCAGTCCCAGCGGCTTGAGCAGCAGTGGCGTATAGCTGCCCAGGGCCGCCACATAGACATCGGCGCGTAAAACCTCGCCCGAACCGAGCCGAACCCCGGCGATCCCGTTTGCTTCTGCCTGCAGTGCCGCCACCGTCTCGCCGAAACGGAATGTCACACCTTTCACTGCGCAGCGTTGCGCCAGTTGCAGGGTAAATTTACAGGCATCGCCCGATTCGTCGCCTGGCGTGAACAAGCCTCCTGTCAGGGGAATTGAAGACTCGCGCAAGGCAGGTTCGATGGCCACGCATTCCGCCGCTGTCGTCACCCGGCGTTCACAGCCGAGACTCGCATAGACCTCGGCTTGCGCCGCAATACGCGCCAACTCGCGCTCATTGGTATAGATACGCAGAATGCCGCGTTCAAGTTGGTCGTAATCAAGACTCTGTTCGCGACGCAGCGTCTGCAGCAAGCTGCGGCTATAGAGTCCGAGACGCACCAGCGCTTCGGTATTTTCCCGTGCACGGCGGGCAGTACATTGCGCGAGAAAGCCCAGTCCCCAGCGCCATTGATCCAAATCCATGCGCCAGCGCCATAACAACGGCGAGGCTTCGCGGCCGAACCACGACAGCAGTTGTCCCGGTACCTGCGGCCCCGCCCACGGTTCGGCATGGCTCACTGAAATCTGCCCGCCATTGGCAAAACTGGTTTCCTGCGCGACGGCTGGCTGGCGGTCTATTACGGTGACTTCATGACCGGCCTGGGCCAGATACCAGGCACTGCTGATACCGACCACGCCGGCACCGAGAATCGCTACTTTCATGACGAAACCAGTTTGAAATGAATTGTTGCCAGAATTGGATGTCTCATCGCGCTATGGTAACTTGAAGTTTATGAGTAACGACGACCCATGGCGCAGCAAGCTGACACCGATGCAGTACTACGTGACGCGCGAAAAGGGCACCGAGCACGCCTTTTCCGGCGAATACTGGGACTGCCACGACGTTGGCACCTACCGCTGCATCTGTTGCGGCGCGCCGCTGTTTTCATCGGAGCAGAAATTCGATTCCGGCTGCGGCTGGCCCAGCTTCACTGCCCTGCTTAAGGATGAAAACGTGGCGGAGCATGAGGATAGCAGCCACAATATGGTTCGTACCGAAGTAAGCTGCAAACATTGCGGCGCTCATTTAGGCCATGTATTCCCTGATGGCCCGGCGCCAACCGGCTTGCGCTATTGCATCAACTCGGCTTCGTTGAAGCTGGAGAAGAAAAAGCCTTAAAATTGCGCCGATGAAAATATTCTTTGATTTACTTCCCGTCGCGCTGTTCTTTGCGGCTTACAAATTTGCCGGCATCTTCATCGCCACGGCCGTGGCGATCGCCACCACCCTTGCCCAGATAGCCTGGGTCTGGTGGCGGCACCGCAAGGTAGACACCCTGCAATGGGTCGCCCTTGGCGTCATCGTGGTATTCGGCGGCGCAACGCTACTGCTGCATGATGAAAGTTATATCAAATGGAAGCCCACCGTACTCTACTGGCTGATCGCGCTGGTTCTGCTGGTGTCATTGCATGGTTTTCGCAAGAACCCGATGCGCGCCGTGCTCGGTGCGCAACTTTCACTGCCGGAACCGGTCTGGGCCTATTTAAATGCCGCCTGGGCCGGCTTCTTCGCCCTGATGGGAGTCCTCAACCTGTATGTTGCGCGCAGCTTTTCCACCGACACATGGGTCAATTTCAAGTTGTTCGGGTTCATGGGATTAATGCTTGTTTTCGTCGTCGCACAGTCGTTGCTGCTGGCGCGTTACGTCAACGACGACGCCGAGGAGAAGTCCTGATGCTCTACGCATTGATTGGAAAGGATGTTCCGAACAGCCTCGATTTGCGACAGCAGGTACGGCCGGCCCATCTGGCACGCATCGAAGCCCTGCAAGCCCAAGGCCGGCTGGTTCTTGTCGGTCCCTTCCCCGCTGTCGACTCACCCGACCCAGGTCCGGCGGGATTTAGCGGCAGCCTGATCGTTGCCGATTTCGGCTCGCTGGCGGAGGCGGAAACCTGGTTCAAGGCCGACCCCTATGTCGAACACGGTGTTTTCTGCGATACCAGCGTCCGGCCGTTCAAGCAGGTGTATCCGAAATGACCAGCACCATCGATCAAATGCGCGAACGGCTTTCCGTGCTGGAACCCCACGTGATCGACATCACCGACGAGAGTGCCCTGCACGCCGGACACGTCGGTGCACGCAGCGGCGGTGGACACTACCGTATGGCAATAGTATCGCCCAGGTTCGCCGGCATGGCCACAATGGCGCGGCATCGCTTGGTGTATGATGCGCTCGGTTTGCTCATGCGGCATGAAATCCATGCCTTGAGCATCACTGCAAAAACCCCCGAAGAAATCTGACTACTCATATTTATGACAGGACTTATGATGACCCGCATTCCGCTCAAGATAACCACAATCGCTCTGGTTGCCGTATTGGTGGCAGCACCTGCTTTTGCCGCAAAGAAAGCCGCAGAATCCGGCGCCGCAGCTGGCACCGTCAACGGCAAGCCGATCCCGAAAAACCAGATTGAGTTCTTCATGGCCGCACAAAAGGCGCAGGGCCGTCCTGATTCTCCGGAATTGCGTGATGCCGTACGCGAGGAAATCATCCGTCGCGAAGTGCTGGTCCAGGAAGCACAAAAGCAGGGCCTGGACAAGAAGCCTGATGTCCAGACCAAGATGGACATGGCGCGCCAGGGCGTGCTGATCAACGCATACATTGAAGGCTATGTCAAGGCACATCCGATTTCCGACGATGCCGTCCGGAAGGAATATGAAACAGTGAAGTCCCAGTTGGGTGACAAGGAATACAGTGTGCGCCACATTCTTGTCGATAGCGAGGATGATGCCAAAGCCATCATCACCAAGTTGAAGGCGGGTGAAAAGTTTGACGCCCTGGCCACGCAATCCAAGGATCCCGGCTCAAAGGACAAGGGTGGCGATCTGGGCTGGTCGGTGCCGACTACCTATGTCAAACCCTTCGCCGATGCGCTGCTGAAGCTCAACAAGGGCCAGTACACCGAAGTGCCGGTCAAGTCCGAGTTCGGCTGGCATGTGATCAAGCTCGACGACACGCGCGCCCTGAAGCTGCCGGGCTTCGACGAAGCCAAGCCGCAAATCCAGCAACGTTTGCAGCAGCAACTGGTTGAAAAGCAGGTCATGGAATTACGCACGAAAGCCAAGGTGGAATAAGCTTTGCGGGAACGCTAACGACGGGGGCTACTGCCCCCGTTTTTATTTGCCCGGAGTTTGGAGCGACAGCAATTCCTATGTCTTTATCTTCCAGACAGCCAAGGTGGCCATGTCGTGCAAATCGCAGATGCACTATTACAAGGATATTCTTGGGAACAGAATATGGAACGGAACTAATCTAGTGCATTTTTCGAATCCTCCCACCTGTAGCAGTGCTATACTTTCCCGCTGACTGGCCTCCAAACCGGTCACCCTGATGTCAGGGAGTATGCCAACAAACCTTATCGATAAAGGGAATCACATGAACAAGTCGCTCTTCGTTGCTGCGCTAGTTGCTCTGGCTGTTACCGCTTGTGGCAAGAAAGAAGAAGCTCCGGCTCCAGCTCCAGCTGCCCCGGCCGCTGAAGCTGCTCCTGCTGCTCCTGCTGCCCCGGCCGCTGAAGCTGCTCCTGCTGCTCCGGCTGCCCCGGCCGCTGAAGCTGCTCCGGCTGCCCCGGCTGCTCCCGCCAAGTAATTTTGGCGCTAGCTAGCAATAAAAAGCCCGGCTCCGGCCGGGCTTTTTATTTGGTGCGATGGAAAAATCAGAGCTTCACCGCCGATAGATCAAGTTCCCTTCCCTGCATTGGTGGGCACCAGAAAAACGAACCAGTCAGCGGCCGCGAAAACCCGAACAATGCATCGACAATGGCGTCGTCCATGCCCGCCATGCGCCTCATCTGCACTTCAAATGCATCGAAACTGCTGCCGAACGCGACGAATACCAGCCCCATACTGCCATCGCTTTCCGACCAGGGCATAGAACGCCGCAGCACAAAGGCTTGCGGATCGAAACCCTCCTGCGCCGTACGCTTGACATGGGCTGAAGCCGGTGCCTTGACGAGTTCCTTGTTGTCCTCCCTGCGCCGGCCTATCGTATTGTCCTGACGCTTCTTCGGCCAGGATTCGAAATGGTCGAGATCGTGCAGCCATTGCTGAACGGCGACGAAGCTCGATCCCTTGATGCCTGTTTTGCCTTTCGTCACCAGCGCGGCAGCAACAGCGGCGTCGCCCTTGGGATTCTCCGTACCGTCTTCGTAGCCGGTTAGGTCGCGCCCGCTGTCATACTTGAAGGCGTCGATCGCCAGCTCCAGCTGGAAGGCATCGTCGAGCAAGTACTCCAACTCGCGCGTGCGCAACAGCAACTCGCCGCGATCACTGCCGCGCAGCCAGCACCATAGGGCAAAAGGGGTCGAGGGAACATCGACGGCTCCACCCAATACGGAAAAATTGCGCAAGCCCTGGATATCGACATTCAGCGCCTTGGCCAGACTGGCGCCGATGCCGACCACAATTGCCTCGCCATCGGCATAGCGCGCCAATTTCTTCAGCGCCTTGCGCAGCTTGCCTTCGCCGCACACCGAGAAAAACAGGTAACTCCCCTGCGCCGGCACCGCGTCCAGAATGCCGTGCTGAACCAGCGTCCGATCCATACTCACCCTGCCATCGACATGATGAAACAATGATAGAGCAAAATGTCCTCAGGCTTTGTCAAACGCCAGATGCTCGCCAGGATTCACCGTGACGCGCACGGTATCTTTCGGGCCGAAGCGGCCTTCGAGGATCGCCTTCGACAGGGGGTTCTCGATGCGCTCCTGGATCGCGCGCTTCAACGGCCTGGCACCGAACACCGGATCAAAGCCGGCCTTGGCCAGCTCCGCCAGTGCCGTGTCATCGACCTTGAGCGACATTTCGAGGCGCGCCATGCGTTTATCCAGAAACCCAAGTTGAATTTTGGCAATTGCCGCGATGTTCTTCTCGTCGAGCGCATGAAATACCACGACCTCGTCGATGCGGTTGATGAACTCGGGACGAAAGTAATTCTTCACCTCGCCCATCACCGCCAGCTTGATCACCTGGTAATCGTCACCCGTCATCTGTTGGATCATTTGCGAGCCGAGATTTGACGTCATCACGATCACCGTATTCTTGAAGTCGACGGTGCGACCCTGGCCGTCGGTCATGCGTCCGTCATCGAGCACCTGTAGCAGCACGTTGAACACGTCTGGGTGCGCTTTCTCCACTTCGTCGAAAAGGATCACCGAATAGGGCTTGCGCCGCACCAGTTCGGTCAGATAGCCGCCCTCCTCATAACCGACATAGCCGGGCGGTGCGCCAATCAGGCGCGCGACGGAATGCTTCTCCATAAACTCGCTCATGTCGATGCGAATCAAGTGGTCTTCGCTGTCGAACAGAAACTCGGCCAGCGCCTTGCATAGTTCCGTCTTGCCCACGCCCGTGGGGCCGAGAAACAGGAAGGAACCATAGGGCCGGCTCTCTTCCGACAGGCCGGCGCGCGAACGGCGAATGGCATCGGCGACCAGGCGTACGGCCTCGTCCTGGCCAACCACGCGCTGGTGCAGCTTGTCTTCCATCCTGAGCAGCTTGTCGCGCTCGCCCTGCATCATCTTGCTGACGGGTATGCCAGTGGCACGCGACACCACCTCGGCGATTTCCTCGGCGCCGACCTGCGTCCGCAGCAGCTTGTTCGGCTGCTTGCTCTCACCCGATTTTTCCGCCGCCTTCGCCTGCGCTTCCAACTGCGGCAGCTTGCCGTATTGCAACTCGGCGACCTTGTCGAGCTGGCCCTTGCGCTGGAAATCGGCCATCTGTGCACGCAGTTTGTCGATCTCTTCCTTGATGTGCGCGGAACCCTGCACCTGGGCCTTCTCGGCCTTCCAGACTTCTTCGAGGTCGGAGTATTCCTTTTGCAGCTTGGCGATTTCGTCCTCGATCAGGCCGAAGCGCTTCTTCGAAGCCTCATCCTTTTCCTTCTTCACCGCCTCGCGCTCGATCTTCAACTGGATCAAGCGGCGGTCGAGCTTGTCCATGACTTCCGGCTTGGAATCGATTTCCATCTTGATGCGCGCCGCCGCCTCGTCGATGAGGTCGATCGCCTTGTCGGGCAGGAAGCGGTCGGTGATGTAGCGGTGGCTTAACTCCGCTGCGGCGACGATGGCCGGGTCTGTGATGTCCACGCCATGATGGATTTCGTATTTTTCTTGCAAGCCGCGCAGAATGGCGATGGTGGATTCGACGGAAGGCTCGTCCACCAGAACCTTCTGGAAGCGGCGCTCCAGCGCTGCGTCCTTCTCGATGTACTTGCGGTATTCGTCGAGCGTGGTGGCACCGATGCAATGCAGTTCGCCGCGTGCCAGCGCGGGCTTCAGCATGTTGCCGGCATCGATGGCGCCCTCGGCCTTGCCGGCACCGACCATGGTATGCAGCTCGTCGATGAAAACGATGATGCGGCCCTCGTCCTGCGCGATCTCCTTCAGGACGGCTTTCAGCCGCTCTTCGAATTCGCCACGGTACTTGGCGCCGGCCAGCAGCGCCGCCATGTCGAGGGAGAGAACGCGCTTGCCCTTCAGCGTCTCTGGCACCTCACCGTTGATGATGCGTTGCGCCAGTCCTTCGACGATGGCGGTCTTGCCCACACCCGGCTCACCGATCAGCACAGGATTGTTCTTGGTGCGGCGCTGCAGGATCTGGATGGTGCGGCGAATCTCGTCGTCGCGGCCAATGACCGGGTCAAGTTTTCCCTGGCGGGCGCGCTCGGTGAGGTCCATGCAGTATTTCTTCAATGATTCGCGCTGCCCTTCGGCTTCCTGCGAACCGACGCTGGCGCCGCCGCGCACGGCCTCAATGGCCTGTTCCAAGGCAGGCCGCGTCAGGCCCTGCTCCCTGAGCAGACGACCGGTATCACCCTTGTCGCTACTGAGTGCCAGCAAGAACATCTCCGAGGCGATGAACTGGTCGCCGCGCTTTTGCGCTTCCCTGTCGGTAAGGTTGAGCAGGTTGGAAAGGTCGCGACCGATGGAAACTTCGCCGCCAGTGCCTTCCACCTGCGGCAGGCGGTCGATAGTGGCGTCAAGCGCCTTCGTCAGCGGTACGATATTGACGCCGGCCCGTTGCAGGAGCGAGGAGGTCGCGCCATCGTCCTGGTTGAGCAGCGCCAGCAGCAAATGCTGCGGCTCGATGAATTGATGGTCGTTGCCGACCGCGATGCTCTGGGCATCGGCGAAGGCCTGCTGGAACTTGGTGGTGAATTTATCGAAGCGCATGACAAGTCCTGTCCTCAATGAAATGGCTTACTCACCATAATGGGGCAAATCGAGGATATTTCAACCTTACCCTGCAAGCTCTTTGACTTGGCTTGAATTTTTGTCATGTCACGGATGCCAACCCTTGCTACCATCCTGCTCTTGTCACTTGCCGAATCTGTCGTGTCTTTAATCTTCATTTACGGCATGACAGATGCACCTGATCGCGCAATCTATGTTTCTAGCAGCGCATCAATCCACATGTTGGCGGCAATGAAAACGGCATCGGGACCGGCAGCGCCGCGATATGGACGACGATGCGGAGATTAACTTACAGGTTCAGACGGCTAGTTGCGCCGGTAAAGACGCAATCGTTCGCTCTTGTCGCCGCCGCGATTGCCTTCCCAGGTCTTCTTCATCCCCTTGAGTTCGGGTTCCTTGCCGCTAGCGCCCTGGATCAGCAGCCACGGGCAAGAATCGTTTTTATCGATCGGATCGGTGGCGAGTCCGATGAAATAGCGCAGCGAGGCCTTCTGTGCGAGGCCGACATCCCTGCTGGCAACGCACTTCCCATTGCTACCCAGCACCTTGCTCAGCGAGAGTGCCACCGGACGATAAGTCTTGGCGAAGTCTACCCAGGGCAGCCACAGTGTCGTGATCAAGCCCCACATCAGCGTGAGGCCAGCCGCCCAGCGCGTAGCGCTACGCCACGGCGAGCGCGGCAGACCAAAAAGTATCCAAGCCCAAGCAACGGTCAGCAGCCCGGCAGCAATGAAGGCGGGAATCGACAAATGGCCGATGAAACCGGGTTCGGCCTTGTAGAAGTTTTTCGCCACGCGGGCGGGAGCGCCGGTGGCGATGGCAACGCCACCGAGCCAGATCAGGCCTGCCAGCAGCGTGAAAGTCATGATGCCGAACCAGTCCAGCGCATTGGCAGCGCCGCGCCGCAACCGTTGTGCACCGGGCAAGGCAAGCAATGCGAGCGGCACAATCAGGGGTAGCGAAGGCAGCGGCTTCGGATCGGCGAGCAGAAAGAATTCGACGAAGGAAAATACGCTGCCCACCAGCGGCAACAACACCGATGCATCATTCAATGCATCGCGTTTTATCCACACTGACCAGAGCGCAATCGGCAGGATCGGCCAGACGAACCAGGAGATGAGTTCTAAATGATCCCGCAGCCGATATTCGCCATCATGGAAAATGTCGAAGCGCGCCAGTTCGCCGTTCCACCACCCGGTCAGTTGGCCGGGAGATTGCCAGTACAGCAGCAGTGGCCAAAGTCCGCCAATGGCGATACCGAGAATCAACCCGGTCACTGCGGCAAGCAATGCACGACGCGTATGCCAGTCGGGATGCAACAGCGCGAATAGAAAGGGTGGCAGCAGGACCCACAGTGAAAGCAGGCCACCGCTCCACAGCCCTGCCCCCACGGCCAGGGCGCTGGTCAGAGCACCTGCCAGCGGCTTGCTGCGCATCAATGCAACACCCGCATAAGTGAAGGCCTGTGCCGCCAGCAGTGCGATTGCAGGTTGTGCATCATGGATTGGCAACAGCAGACCCAGGGTGCCAATGGCAAGAATCGGTGCCGGCCAGGCGGCTTCGTTACCCTGCACAAGCGTACAGGCGGTCCATACCAGGCCAAGCAGCAGCAAGGCGCCAAACAAGGCCGAAGCCAGTCGTGCGGCATCGTGAAATGGCAGCATGAATGACAGCGCCTTGCCGAGCAACGCTGCACACCAGTGATACAGCGGTGCAATGCCGGGTACGGCTTCCACGCCGATACGCGGGTTCAACCAGTCGCCGTGGCCGGCGAATTCCCAGGCAATGCCGAGATGAACGGCATCGTCGGTCTTCCAGGGATCGTGGCCGATCGTGCCTGCCAGCAGGTAAACGGCGCAAATCAGCGCCAGCATCCAGCTTTGCAAAGGCGGTCGAGCTAGGTTCGAAGACATGGACTAGAAAGCAAAAAAGGCAGCCGCGGCTGCCTTTTCCATTGGCGACATGACTTTATGCCGCCTTCTTGCTGTACTTCTGGCGGAAGCGTTCAACGCGACCGGCGGTATCGACGATCTTCTGTTTTCCCGTGTAGAACGGATGGCAGTTGGAGCAAACTTCAATATGCAGCGACTTGCCGCTGGTGGAGCGGGTCTTGAACTGATTGCCGCAACTGCATGCAACGTCGATCTCGACGTAATTCGGGTGGATGCCTTCTTTCATGATCTGTCCTTTAATGCGCAACCCGTGCCTGTGACGGTTAAGAGGGCAGAATTATCCTTGAAATGGCCGTTATTTGCAATTTACTTTCTTTACCGCAGCCGTAACGGGGAGCATAGTTATTTTCAGCATCAGTCGCTGCGCGGCCCGCAATTTTTTCAGAGCATCTTGCCGGGGTTCATGAGACCGTGCGAATCCAGCACGTGCTTGATCGATTGCATCAGTTCCATTTCGGTCTCGCTCTTGTAGCGCTTGATCTCGTCGCGCTTGAGTTGCCCGAGGCCGTGCTCAGCGGAAATCGAGCCGCCAAGGCTATGCACGATGTCGTGCACGACAAGGTTTGCCTCGTGGCTGCGTGCGATCAATCCGGCGTTCTCGACGCCCAGGAGCATCGACAGGTTGTAGTGCAGATTGCCGTCACCGACATGTCCAAAGCACACCACGCGCACACCGGGAAAATGTTTTTCGATTGCTGCATCGGCTGCCGCCACGAACTCGGCGATACGCGATACGGGTACGGCGATATCGTGCTTGATCGAAAATCCCTCAATCTTCTGCGCCTCTGAGATGTTCTCGCGCAAGCGCCACAAGGCCAGGCGCTGCGATTCGTTCTGCGCCAGTATCGCATCCTGCACCCCGGTGGCTTTTGCCAGGCTATTCTCCAGTTCGACATCCGGATTGTTGGCGGCAAATTCCGATAACTCCAGCAGCACCTGCCAAGCGGCGGGCGCTGCCAAAGGTTGGCGTGATCCGGGGATGTGACGCATAACCAGTTCCAGCGCTGTGGCGCTGATCAATTCGAAGGCGGTGACCGCGTCGCCGCAGTCAGAACGCAGCTGCGTCAACAACGAAACTGCCGCGGCAGGGCTTGCGACCGCCACCCAGGCCGTCGCCCGACGGCGCGGCAGCGGAAACAACTTGAGCACAGCGGCGGTGATCAGGCCGAGCGTGCCTTCGGCACCGATGAAAAGATGCTTCAGGTCGTAACCGGTATTGTCCTTGCGCAGTCCGCGCAAGCCATTCCAGACCCGGCCATCGGGCAGCACGGCTTCAATCCCCAGCGACAACTCGCGCGCATTGCCATAACGCAGCACCTGAACCCCCCCCGCATTGGTCGAGAGGCAGCCGCCAATGGTGGCGCTGCCCTCCGAAGCAATTGATAGCGGAAATAGCCTTCCCGCGGCATGCGCCGCCTCCTGCACCGCATGCAAGGTACAACCGGCTTCGACCGTGATGGTGTTGTTGTCGGTGTCCACCGCTCGAACCCGGTTTAAGCGCGCGAGGCTGATCAACACTTCTCCACCACAGGGCGTTGCGCCGCCGCAAAGACCGGTATTGCCGCCCTGCGGCACCATCGCCACTTTCGCTTCGTTGCACAGATGCACTACCTGCGCGACCTCTTCGGTCGTTCCCGGCCGCACTACACACAAGGCATCGCCTTGATAACGGCCACGCCAATCCGTGAGATAGGCAGCCATATCATCGGCACTAGTCAATACCTGTGTAGCCCCTATGGCGCCACGCAGCGCAGCGATCAAATCGCTCATCGCGGCAGCACTGATTGAATGGCCGGCAACATGCGTTTCACCGTTTCGCGTCCTTCACTGATGGCTTCATTGGCACGATGGTAGTCCATCAGGGCGAGATGGGCGAGGCGCGGCGATAGCAGCACGTCGGCCGGTTCTCCGGCCAGGCGGCTGCGGGCGATACGGGTCTGCATGATATGGATGCTGGTGGTAAGCACACTGACCAGAGAAGGAAGCTCGTCCAGTTCGCCAAGCCCAAACCGCTGAACAAGGTTTTGCTTCAAGCTGCTCAAGAAGGATTCATTCTGTCCGTTCTTGCGCAAGGCCTTGCCGACGATATCCGAGCCGAGGTCGACGGCAATCACGACATCGGCTCCCAGCGTACGTGCCAGCGATACTGGCACCGGATTCACCAAACCGCCATCCACCAGCAATTGTCCGTCGCGCGCAACCGGTCTGAAAAGTCCCGGCAGGGCAATCGAGGCGCGTACGGCCGCAGCGACCGAACCTTCGCGCAGCCAGACTTCATGGCCCGTGGCAAGGTCCGTTGCGACGCAGGCGAAAGGCAGTGGCAGATCCGGAAAATTGCGATCGACGAAATGGCGCTCGAAGAATGCGATCAGCTTGTCGCCCTTGATCAAACCTCCGATGAGGCTGACGTCAAGCAGCGTCAGAACTTCCTGCCAGGTGAGCGATCGAACCCAGTGTTCCAGCTTGTCGAGATCGCCATTGGCATAGGCAGCGCCGACGAAGGCGCCAATCGAACATCCGCAAACAATGTCAGGAGAATAGCCAGCCGCGGCCAGTTCCCGAAGCACGCCGATGTGCGCCCAGCCACGCGCCGAACCCGAGCCGAGCACCAGACCAAGTTTTGGCGTCATACCAACCTTGCATAGAGGTCGTGCACATCGCAATCGGTCACTTCGACTTCAACGAACTCGCCGATGTCGATATTTTCCCCGTCCGTGATGTATACGAGTCCGTCGATTTCCGGTGCGTCGCCCATCGAGCGCGCCACCGCACCGTCCTCCTCGATGTCATCGACAAGGACGGTCATCGTCTTGCCGATTCGCGTTTCGAGCCGCTGCGTGCTGATGTCTTCCTGATGTTGCATCAGGCGCATGCGCCGCTCTTCCCGTATTTCCTCCACCACCGCTCCCGGCAATTCGTTGGCGGACGCCCCTTTGACGGGTGAATAAGCAAAGGCGCCGACGCGGTCGAGCTGTGCCTCATCAAGGAAATCCAGAAGCTCATTGAATTCGGCTTCTGTTTCTCCCGGGAAGCCGGTGATAAAAGTGCTGCGAATGGTGAGCTCGGGTACCTCGCTCCGCCAGGCGGCGATACGGTCCAGCACCTTTTCGGCGGAGGCCGGGCGCTTCATCAGCTTGAGGATGCGCGCGCTGGCGTGCTGGAACGGCACGTCGAGATAGGGCAGGATTTTGCCCTCGGCCATCAGCGGGATCAGGTCGTCGACATTCGGATAAGGATATACGTAGTGCAACCTTATCCAGATACCGAGTTCGCTCAGCGCCTGGCATAGTTCCAGCAATCTGGTCTTGACCGGCCGGCCGCCCCAGAAGCCGGTGCGGTATTTCACATCGACACCATAGGCGCTGGTGTCCTGGGAGATCACCAGCAACTCCTTGACACCTGCATTGGCAAGATTTTCCGCTTCGCGCAGCACATCGCCGATGGGACGGCTGACCAGGTCGCCGCGCAACGAGGGAATGATGCAGAAACTGCAACGGTGATTGCAGCCCTCGGAAATCTTCAAGTAGGCATAGTGCGATGGCGTCAGGCGAATGCCCTGCGGCGGTACCAGATCGACAAAGGGATCATGCAACGGTGGCAGGTGGGCATGCACCGCATTCATTACTTCCTGGGCCGCATGCGGGCCGGTGACAGCCAGCACCTGTGGATGCGTCTGCCGCACGATATCGCCCTTGGCGCCAAGACAGCCGGTGACAATGACCTTGCCATTTTCGGCCAACGCCTCACCTATGGTATCGAGCGATTCCTCGACCGCAGCATCAATGAAGCCGCAGGTGTTGACGACGACAAGATCGGCGCCTGCATACGTGGCCGAAATTTCATAGCCTTCCGCGCGCAGACGAGTCAGGATCTGCTCCGAGTCGGAAGTAGCCTTGGGACAGCCGAGCGATATGAAACCTACCGAAGGAGATGCGGCTTTTCTGATTTTCGGCATCAAATGGTCAGCATTTAACGAGAAAGGACGTAAAACGAAGTGACTCGTTTTGTCGAGCGTAGCGAGCTAATGAAAAGCCCTGCGCCGGGGCGGGTAGGGGGTAGGGGGGCGTTCAATTTGCCTTTGCGCCTTTTAATCATCGGTGTGCCGACCATCCTCCCGCATGAAAGTTAACTACTTCTTTTCGTCGTTCTTGTCCTGTGTCGGCAGGACGAAATTGGGAAAGGGAAATCCGCCAAACAGCTTGCGTGTCTGGTCCTGCACACTGTCCTGCATCTGCTGGAACATTTTCTGGCTTTGCTCAACATAGGACCCCATCATGTTTTGCATGATCGGTCCCTGAAAGTTGAGGAACTGTGTCCAAAGATCGTTGTTAATCGGGGCATTGTCGCCGTACAGTGCGCGCGCCTGATCCTTGAGCTTGGTCTGCATGTCGGTGAATGCCTTGATGTTGGTCTCCAGATACTTGCCGAGCATGCCCTGCATCGCGTTGCCATAGAAACGAATCATCTGCGACAGCACGTCAGCGGTGAACATGGGCGCCCCACCCGCCTCCTCTTCAAGAATGATCTGCAACAGGATGCTGCGTGTCAGATCCTCCCCGCTCTTGGCATCGACAACCTCGAACGGCTCGTTTTGCAGTACCAGCGTCTTGATGTCGACCAGTGTGATGTAGGTGCTGGTCCTGGTGTCGTAAAGGCGCCGGTTCGGATACTTCTTGATCAGGCGATTTGCCTCGGCCATCTGACTTCTCCCGCAACATTGTGCAAAGCAGTACTGATTATATCGGGCTTCCAGTAAAACCCCTCTGGCAATCAGGACATATGCAGGCCGCCATTGATATTCAACGTGGCGCCGGTAATGTAAGCGGCCAGATCGGAAGCCAGGTAGGCGCATAGCCCGCCGATCTCCTCTGGCCTGCCGAGTCGGCCGACCGGGATCGTCGCGGTAATCGCGTCGCGCACTTCGGGCTTGATCGCCATCACCATGTCGGTACCGATATAGCCCGGCGCAATGGCATTCACGGTAACGCCTTTTTTGGCCACTTCCTGGGCGACTGCCTTGGTAAATCCAAGTATGCCGGCCTTGGCCGCCGCATAATTGGCCTGACCGATCTGGCCTTTCACCCCGTTCACCGAAGAAATATTGATGACCCGGCCCCAGCCCCGTTGCACCATGCCATCCAGCACCTGGTGCGTGACATTGAACACGGAATCAAGATTGGTGGACAACACTGCATCCCATTGGCTCTTGTCCATCTTGCGGAACATGCCGTCGCGTGTAATGCCGGCATTGTTGACCAGTACATCGATGGGGCCTAGCTCGCTCTCGATTTTCTTCACCATCGCGGCGCAGGCCTCATAGTCGCAAACATCCGCTTCGCCAATATGGAAATCGAAACCTTCGGCTTGCGTTTTTTGCAGCCACTCGTCTTTTGGCGGAAAACCAGGAAGGCAGTTTGCCACCACAGTAAAGCCGCTCTGAGCCAGCGCCTTGCAGATCGCCGTTCCCAAACCACCCATTCCACCCGTTACCAGTGCGACTTTTTTACCGGACATGAAGCTACTTCCTTTTAAGTGAAAAAACCGTGAAAAAAATTGTGCGTCGAGATCAGTACATGTGCTGGCCGCCATTGATCGAAATGTTCGCGCCATGGACAAAGGCAGCTTCTTCGGAGGCAAGATAGGCGACCAGGCCGGCGACCTCTTCCGGCTTGCCCAGGCGCGACATCGGGATTTGCGGCAGTATTTTGTTGTCGAGCACCTCGCGCGGGATTGCCGTGACCATACGGGTGCCGATATAGCCCGGCGAAATCGTGTTGACGGTGACGCCACGCTTGGCGACTTCGAGCGCCAGTGCCTTGGTGAAACCGTGCATGCCTGCTTTTGCCGATGAATAATTGGTCTGGCCGAAAGCCCCCTTCTGGGCGTTCACCGAGGAAATATTAATCACCCGACCCCAGCCGCGCTCGATCATGCCGTCCAGGACCTGCTTGGTCATGTTGAAGACGGAATAAAGATTGGTGCGAATGACGATATCCCAGTCCTTTGGTGTCATTTTCTTGAATGTCATGTCGCGCGTGATGCCGGCATTATTGACCAGCACATCCACCGGGCCAAGATCATTTCCCACCTTGGTCACGCACTCGCGGCAGGAATCGAAATCGACGACATCGCAGGGGTAGGCATTGAAGTTGTAGCCCCGGCTGTTCATCGACTTCAGCCAGTCCTTGGCTTTGGTGTTGCTCGGACTGTAGGTCGTCACTCCCTTGTAGCCAAGCGCCGCCAGCTTGATACAGACCGCTTCTCCCAGCCCACCCATACCACCTGTTACCAATGCTACGCGCTGCATGATCTTCTCCTCATATTGTTATCGAACCTTCCCATTAAATGCATCATCATTCGCACTTCCCCAGCACATAATTCCCGGGGGCATTGGCAAGTGGCTTGTGCCGGACATTGCCGAGCCGCTTGCGCGCGGGAATGCTCTTGCCGCTACGCGCCTGTAACCATTCGCTCCATGAATTCCACCAGCTACCCTTGATTTCACTTGCTCCGGCAAGCCATTGTTCGCTGTCGGTGGCGTCGCTGTTCCCTTGCCAATAGCTGCGCTTGTTGACGCGCGCGGAATTGATGACACCGGCGATGTGGCCGGACGCGCCGAGCGTAAAAGTGACTTCACCCTTGAGCAGTTGCGTGGAACGGAACGCCGACTGCCACGGCACGATATGGTCTTCGCGGGTGGCAAGCACGAAGGTCGGGATATCGATCTGCTCCAGATCAACATCAACGCCGCAGACATGCAGCTTGTTGGGTATGCGCAAATTGTTTTCAAGATACATATTGCGCAGATACCAGACCAGAAATGGACCCGGCAGATTCGTCGGGTCGGCATTCCAGTAGAGCAGATCGAAAGCTGCGGGTTCTTCGCCCTTGAGATAGCTGCCAACCACGTATTGCCAAATCATGTCGTTGGCACGCAGGCTGGAAAACACCCCTGCCATTGCCCGGCCCGGGAATATGCCGCCCGTGCCAATCTGCTGTTCCCAGGCGGCAATCATGTTTTCATCAATGAAACAACCGAGGTCGCCGGGAACGGAAAAATCGAGCAAAGATGCCAGTAATGTCAGCGAATGGGCCGGAGTTTCGCCGCGCGCCGCCGCAACGGCCAACGCCGTGCAAAGCATGGTGCCGCCCACGCAGAACCCCAGCACGTTGATCTTGTCGCTCTTGCCGATGTCGTGTGCAAGCTCGATCGCTTTGAGCACTCCCTTCTCAATGTAGTCGTCCCAAGTCAATTTCCCTTGGGCTGCGCCTGGATTGCACCATGAAATCATGAATACCGTATTGCCCTGCTCGACGGCATGGCGCACAAAGGAATTGTGTTCCTGCAGATCAAGGATGTAGTACTTGTTGATGCAGGGCGGAACCATCAGCAGCGGCCGCTCGGCGACTTTGTCCGTCAATGGCGCATATTGCAGCAACTGAAACAATTCATTTTCAAACACCACCTTGCCCGCTGTTGTTGCCAGGTTTTTGCCAACAACGAAGGCGGTTTTATCGGTGGTAGTAATCGAACCCTGTTCGATATCGCGGATCAGGTTACCGACTGCACGCTGGATGCTCTCGCCTTTGGTGGCAATTGCCTTCTTGACAAACTCCGGATTGGTGGCGGCGAAATTCGCCGGCGACAAGGCGTCGACATATTGCCGCAACAAAAAATCGAAACGCTCACGCGCCCGCCCATCCATGACCGGCGTATCGGCGGAGAGCTCCTTCAAATAATGGGAATTCAGCAGATAGGCGCGGCGCCAGTAATCATAAATGGTACTCTCCGACCAGGCGCTACCCGTAAAGCGGCGATCACCGGCTACATAACCAGGCACTTCGGACAAGGGCTTCAGCGTTGTGGGTTCCTTGATCATGGCATTCCATAGTTCGGCATGACGCGCCAGCCATTCGCGGCCGATAAGGGAAGTCTGTTCCGACAATGCGGCACCAGTTTCCGGAGATGACGAAGAATCCTTCCCCAAGCTTGCGGACGACGCGAACATCTGCCCTGCCTGCAGCAACTGCTGCATCACGCCGAACGGATCTGGAACTGCGGACATTCAGGATTCTCCATGGTTTCAGCTTTATTTTGCGTTGCACAATGAAGGCTGTCAAGACAACTTTCGACGGATAAATTGGGCGCCAGCGCCACGGCGGGACAGATGGCAGAGCCTCCGCAAGTCATGATTCGAGCATGCGCAGTTCTGCATTCGTGTAGCGCAGCCGGCTCGCCAGCACACTGGCCAATCCCTCCATCAACCCGAGCGCCAGCTTCTTGTGCTCTTCGGCAAACTTGTCGAAAACCTTGCGCGAGAGCACGTAGAGTTCAGCGTCCGAAAAAGCGATGGCATCCGCCGAACGCCGATCGCCATCGAGGAAGGCCATCTCGCCGAAGAAAGCGCCGCGGCCGAAGGTGCCGAGATGATGACTTTGCTTGTCGCTAATCGGCAGCACGATCCGCACGGCGCCGCGCCGGATCAGGAACAGTTCGTCGCCGGTTTCGCCGCGCGCGAAGATTTTGTCGCCGGCCTTGTAAGAGCGTTTCTCCGTGCATTGTTCAAGGGCCAGCAGCGTCTCGGCCTTGCGCCCGCTGAACAGTTCAATTTCTCCCAGCCCAAGCGCCTCCCGCTCGCCGAGTTTGCATAAGGCTTCGTCGAGGACGCGATTCTCAACCCATTCCAGCGCATCGTCGAGTTCGTTGAACACGCGGACCGGGCTTTCCGGCCGCACCAGTCCGACCTGATCGAAGTATTGCTGCATGTCGCGGCCGGAGGGCAGGCTATGCGGCAATTGGCTGAAGATCAGGAAGCCCTGACGTTCAGCGAGCATGTCCTTGACCTGGTCGAGCATATGCACGGCAGTGACGTCGACAGTCTGCACGCGGCGCATGTCGAGAATGACGAAATCCCGCGTCTTCAATTCCGGCTCCAGCGCAGTGTAGAGCTGGTCGGCAGTGCCAAAGAAAAGGCCGCCCTGGAGTTCGACAATGACAGTCAGATTCCCCCTTTCGGTGAGAATCTCCATCTCTTCGCTCGACCTTATGCATTTGGAGAAGTTCTCGTTGCCATAACTCTTGCGATGCACAATGGAGCCGCCAATCTGTTCGCGCACGAACAGCATGACGGCCAGCACGATGCCCACGCCCGATGCCGCGATCAGGCTCACCGTCAGCGCCGTGGCAACCACCGCCGCGATGACGCCGAAATCGAGGATGGTCGAGCGCTGCCTGAGGAACTGGAAGCTGTGGCGGTCGATCATGCGCACGCCGACGACGATCAGGATCGCTGCCAAGGCCGCCACCGGCACCCAGGAGATCAGCGAGCCGAACAGCAGGAAGGCCAGCAGAGACAGCGCCCCTTCCATGAATCCGGAATAGCGGCTCCTGGCCCCGGCGGACAGGTTGACCAGCGTGGCGCCCATCTGGCCGGCGCCGGGCATGCCGCCGATGACCGCAGAGGCCACATTGCCCAGCCCCTGGCCAATGAGTTCGCGGTTCGAGTCGTGGCGGCTATGGGTCAGCGCATCGAGCACGACGCAGGTCTTCAGGGTATCGATGGAAAGCAGCACCGCCAGCGTCAATGCCGGTACCGCAACATAGCCAAGCTCCCTGATGCCGATGTCACCCAAGCCCTGCCAGCGGGCATGCAGGGCATCGACGAAACTGCCGGTGCCAGCGCCGGTAAGAGGTCCGATCACCAGTGGATTGTGGACATTGAGCAAAGCAGCATCGCCCAGCGACAGGCCAAAATAGGCCACTATGCCTGCCAGTAGTGCCAGGATAGCTGCCGGCACACGCTGGGTGACGTGCGGGGCAAACAGCATCGCCAGCATGGTCACCGCGCCCACCGCCACACCCTGCCATGCCCATAGCGCAGGAACGCTGAGCGCCTGCGAAAAAATAGTTCCAGACGGCGCGCCGAGAAACTTCGGCACCTGGCTGCCTATGATGACCAGTCCGACACCGGACAGGTAGCCGCTGACGACGGGATAGGGCATGTACTTGATGAACTGGCCGAACCCGATGCTGCCGAAGATGATTTGCAGCAAACCCGCAGCCATGCCGAGTACGGTCAACAGCAGAATCACTGCTGTAGCGGAAGCGCCACCCTGCATCTGCTCGATGGCAAAAGCGGCCAGCAGCGCCGCCGCCGGCGCGCAGGGCGCGCTGATCAGCCGCTTGGTGCCACCCATGATCGAAGCCACCAGTCCCAGTGCCGTCGCGCCGAGAATGCCCGCCAGCGCGCCGTAGGCGGCATAGGAGCCGCCCAGCGAGGCGTAGATGGTGACGCCGAAAGCAATCGCCGATGGCAACGCCACCAGCATGGCGGTCAAACCGCCCCAGAAATCGCCAGCATTGAGTTCAAGCGCTTTCACGGTGTTTACTCTCCCCTCGGATCCCTATCCGGCTACTCGATACTTTTAAATCGGTATTTCCTTGAACTCGTCCTCGGCAATCTGTAGCGCACCATCGGCGCCATTGACTACGGCATAAGACAGGCCGCCAGCCACCATGCTCAGGGGACAGGGCAGCGCATTCCAGCCACCATCAACAAACTGCCGGTAGACGGCTATCCAGCCGGGAGCGGTTTTTACGACGTCGTTGGCGAAGAATGCGCCGTTGCGGTCATCGACTACATTCAGCGGATCAAGGACGCCACGTGAACCACACATAAACCAAATCAATAATGATAAAAGCCGCGTCCGCTCTTGCGGCCGAGGTAACCCGCCGCGACCATTTCCTTGAGCATGGGCGCCGGGCGATAACGCGGGTCGTTGAAGCCTTCGTATAACACTTCCATGATCGACAGCAGCGTATCAAGGCCGATCAGGTCGGCCAGGGCGAGCGGGCCGAGCGGATGATTGCAACCCAGCTTCATGCCGACGTCGATGTCCTCGGCCGTGGCGATTCCCTCTTCGAGCACGGATACCGCTTCGTTGATCATCGGGCAAAGAATGCGGTTGACCACGAAGCCGGGGCGGTTCTTCACCGTGATCGGCGACTTCCCGAGCGATAAGGCAAATTCCCTCACCCTGGCATGCGTCTGATCCGACGTTTGCAGGCCGCTGATCAACTCCACCAGCGCCATCATCGGCACCGGATTGAAGAAGTGCATGCCGATGAAACGCGTCGGATGATTCAGCGTCGCCGCCATTTGCGTAATCGAAATCGACGAGGTGTTGGTCGCTATGACGGTGTGTTCGCCAACATTTTCCTCGACCTGCTTGATGATGCGCAGCTTGAGCGGCAGGTTTTCCGTTGCCGCTTCTATCACCAGATCGGCGCCGGCGATGTCGGCATAATTCGTCGATCCCTTGACCAACGCCAGAATCCCCTCTTTCTGCGTTTCGGTCATCTTTTCCTTCTTGACCAGGCGGTCCAGGCTGCCGGCGATGGTTGTCAGTCCGCGCGCTACGGCAGCGCCGGCTACATCGATCATCACTACCTGCTTGCCGGCACCCGCACAGGCCTGCGCGATACCGTTGCCCATCGTTCCTGCGCCGATTACGGCGATTTGTGCAATTGTCATTTGCCTTCCTATCGGTTGTGTATTGAAGATCACATATTGCGGCGATACTTGCTGCCGACCCCATATAGGGTACTGGTGATCTGGCCCAATGAGCAGTAGCGCGCTGCATCCAGCACCGCAAATACCTTGCCAGACATATGTATATTGATTACGCGGCAGACGGCACCCGGGGTGACGCAAATGGAACCGGCTACCCCTGGGGCTCCATCACGGATCCGACATCCCCTTTTATGTTCGAAACAAGTGCCTTGCGGTATTCCGAGACATAGAACTCCACTGCCTGCGCCTGGTTTCGTTCAGTCCCTCCGTTGGAGATGAAATTAAAGGCGTTATAGCGGCCGGCCGCGAACAAAATAGCGGCACTCGCTTCACCGCAACTTCTCTCCCTGGCCAAGCGATTGGCAAGATCGATGAACTCGTCAACAAGTTTCAGGAATTCAGGAGGGTAGGCCATGGCAGGCTCTCATTGGTGCGATGGAATTCATCATCAACCGTTACGGCTGGGTTTCCTTAAGGATTCTCACCTTGGCTTGCGCCTCGGCCTTGTTGGTTTCGGTCACAACCCGGCCAAACGCGTCTCTTTGAGCTATTCCCGCCTTGGTGGCCTGAATGCTCTTGAGGCAACGCCAGCGTTTGCCCGTCTTGGTGACAATCAGGCGCATCTCTTCGATGGGATGATGCTTGACGCAGTGGTAGCAGTAGGCAGTTTGGGCCATGATCAGCAAATGCCCAACAACTCAACTTCAAATACCAATGTTGCATTGGGTGGAATCACGCCGCCTGCACCGCGTGCGCCATAGCCCAACTCGGGCGGAATGGTGAGTTTTCGCGTGCCACCGACTTTCATGCCCTGCACACCCTCGTCCCAGCCGGCGATCACCTGACGCTGACCCAAGCCAAATTCGAACGGATCATTGCGATCCTTGCTTGAATCGAATTTCTTCCCACCGATCAGCCAGCCGGTGTAATGCACTGAAACGTACTGACCGGTTTCAGCCACGGCACCCTCGCCCACTACGATGTCCTCGATTACGAGGCCACTGCTGGTTGTCACACTGCCCATATTCATTCCTTTTCTATCCAAATTAAATATTATTGGCTTTGCTCGATAAAGTCATGCGCAATTTTAATACATCAGTTCTGACCGCCAGTTGGGGCCGATTCAACGTTACGAATGCGCAGACACAGAACCCAGGGCAAATCGAACAGGAGTCACTTAGCGATAAAACGCTTCGACTTTTCCCTTCAACTTGATCATCAGCGGATTGCCCCTGCGATCCAGTTTCTTGCCTGCCGGAACCATGACCCAGCCCTCGCTGATGCAGTACTCCTCAACATCCATGCGCTCCCTGTCATTCAATCGGATACCTACGTCATGTTCAAATACGGTGGCGACGTGATAGGGACTGCGCGGGTCAATTGATAGACGGTCGGGCAGCGGGGGATATTGAGTGGCTTCGTTCATAAGTGATTTTCCCCAGTCATGTGCGTAGCGGGTGCATCCAGACGAACATCACTTGGCCTTGAGATTCGGCGAGCCGGGCCAGTTCGCCAAGTTCAACCACGAGGGCTTGCACTTCTTCAACTGCCCAACCATGGATTTCGAATGCTTCGGTGGCAGCAAGTTCCTCACCCACCAGTTCGAGTGCTTCTTCCTCAAGCAGTGCCAGCTTTCCGGCTATCTTGTCGGGAATCCGTAACACCAGCACTCCTTCGTCTTCCGCCACGAAGACGGGTTCATAAGCACTCTGTGCCTGCTCCAAGTCGTCGTCTGTCAGCAGGCAATGCAGCGTTGCGAGCTTCTCGCTATCGATCTCCCGCGCTTCAATACCGCTCCATTCTTCTGCCGGATGTTCCGATGCGCCGATAGCATCAATCTCGTCTTCGTTTGCTGTAATGATGTTGACCAGAAGTCCCATATTGCACGCCCATGCTCAATTTACTCAATAATCCCCAGCCAGAAGCAACTGTCACAGTTGGGTTACCTTAAGGATTCTCAGCTTGGCTTGTGCTTCGGCCTTGTTCAGTTCTGTCACGCCCCGGCCAAAGGCTTCACGTGCCTTGCGGTCTTGCTTTGTCGCCTCAATGCTCTTGAGGCAACGCCAACGCTTGCCCGTCTTGGTTACTAATTGGCGCATTTCCTCAATAGGCTGATGCTTTCCGCAATGGTAGCAGTAGGCTGTTTGTGGCATAGGTTGAGACATATCGATTACGCTTTCTTCACAAATTCAGATTTCAGAGCCATGGCTCCAATGCCATCGATTTTGCAGTCGATATCGTGATCGCCTTCGACCAGACGGATATTCTTCACCTTCGTTCCGACCTTGACTACCGACGATGAGCCCTTGATCTTCAAATCCTTGATCACGGTCACGGTATCGCCGTCCTGAAGCACATTCCCATGGGCGTCGTGCACGATGCGTTTTTCGTCAGTGCTCTCTGTGGCCACCTTCGACCATTCGTGGGCGCATTCCGGACAGACATACACATCGCCATCTTCGTAGGCGAATTCAGAACTGCATTTCGGACACTTGGGTAACGCGCTCATGGGTTGTTTCCTGTAATTGCAAGCCTTTAACGATTTTCAGAGAGGTCTCCCGGCGGGCTATTTGTATCCCCCCCCGTAAACACAAAAACCCAACCGCAATGGCTGGGCTAAGTGCAAAAACCACAAAAAACTCTTTGGCTCCCCGACCTTGCCACACTAAGAACCGCGAGGATTAGGTTTCCCCTGAAACTGGCGGCGTGATTTTACGTTATGTAGCGACATAATATGGACTTTTAATGTCGCTGCCCCTGCCGACAGTCGGCAGGATGGCAAAGTCTGACCATTCCAAGAGGCTTGACCAGGTCACGTTCCACTGCGGTTCGTGTAAATGGGTGTTTTCCGAACGGCCGCTGCGCATCGACGCTGCGCCGGAGCGGGCGTGGCATCCGTACCTGTATTTTGCAAGTGTCCCGTATGCGGCGAGGAGGCGGAGCAGGCATCGTGGGAAAAGGCGCTGCGTACCCGCTTCAACGGCATAAAGCACAGGCTGTCGGCGAAGACGGCGATGTATTTCCCGGCCAAGCCAGACCGTACCGCGATTGTAACGAAAGGCCAAGCTTAACCGGCTTCAGACCATCAGGCTTGCCGATGGTCAATAAATTATAATTATGACTTTAAAATTAGATGCCTCGTACACCGTTTTAAGAGTGGATTGCATGGCCATATGATGGACATGCGTTAGCCCGAGATGCCAATCGAAATTCACATGGAAATGAGCTGGAAGAGATGAGTGTGCGCGGACAATTGCTGGAATACCTCAGCACCCATAACGTAATGACGCTTGCCACAATCGGCGAGGATGGGCCGTGGGCATCAGCAGTATTTTACGTCCATGAAGGCACAACACTTTTCTTTCTCTCGTCTCCAACGACACGACACTGTAGAAATATTCAGTACCACCCGCGAGTCGCAGCGACTGTTCAGGAGGACTATTCACAGTGGGATATGATCAAAGGCATCCAGATTGAAGGAGTGGCATCACGGTTGAACGCCGAGGAAAGCCGCCGCATCGCAGATATCTATATCCGAAAATTTACCTTCTTGAAATCTCTCAAAATCCCAATGGAATTAGGGGCAGCCATGCAGAAGGTCGCATGGTATAGCTTGACCCCTGATTTCCTTTACTGGATCGACAACTCACGTGGATTGGGGAACAGGGAACGGATCGACGCAGACGATACACACAACAGCCAGACGGACACACGACACGACGCTGGCTCGAAATAGCGATGCTATTCCTGGCTACCTGAGCAGTTACCAGAATTCAGAAACAGGAGCGCATGAGCGCGACAGAAAATCGGGAAGAATACAACGACCGCCATTCTTGAGTTGTCGCTGATTTTTGCCGGTCAAAACCATCTCGTCATTGATGGCGGCATTCCATGTTCCAATCCACTGCGGCGTCAATAATTATCAGAAAGATGACTAGGCGAGCAGGCTGGTGATGACGCGCACGTCGGCGACGTCCTCAAGGGCTTCAAGGTGGCTCAGCGCCTGTTCCGCCTTTTCCGTCGGCACGATCCGGGAATAGGCTACGTTGTCGCGGAACTTGGCGCGGATATCCTCGTCCGACAGCGGCGTCCGGGCGATGTCGCCTCTGGGAAAGCCGGTATCGCCGGACAGCACCCGGCCGTCGGCCATGGTGACCTTGACCTCCGCCGCCAAGGCCCTGCCGGGTTCGAGCGGTATCAGTTTCATCCGGTCGATCAGGGCGTGGATGGCCGGGTCGTGCAAGCAGGCGTCGGTGAAATAGGCCGGCTTGACCGCGCGGCGCAGCAGCGCCGTAGCGACGGTGTAGCGTACGCTGAAGGCACCCTCGATCTGCGGCGCCTCCGCCTGCGCGGGCGCGAAGGGTTGGCCGGTAAAGCCGTCGATGATCCACGGGGGCACGATGACCGCGATTTCCCGCACCTCGTCGCTGTTGATCTCCTGCGCATGGGCAATCTTCAACGCAGCGTCGATGGCCGAATGCGTGGCACGGCAGGCTGAGTGGGGTTTGATCACTCGGTCGGCGTAGAAACGCCGGCCGAGATCCTTGGTCAGGCCGGAGGTATCGTGATCGCGGCAGTAGAGCTTGAAGTAACCGTTCCGGCCGAGGAAGGGATCCTTCGTCCCGGTGAAACCCCGAGCGGCGAGCTCAGCCGAGAAGATGCCTGTCCTCGACGCCAAGGCCATGCACAACTTGAAACTCATGGCCTTGTCCCAGACGCCGTCCATGCTGCCCGCGGCCTGGTTCAAGGCAATGCCAAAGGCATGCAGGGTCTCCTTCTGCCCAAGCCCCATCAGCCGGCAGGCGATCGCCGCGGCGCCAAAGCAATTGACCGTACCGGTGTTGTCCCAGCCGAGGCTGAAGTCGAAGCCGGTGGCCATGGCTACGCGCGCCGCCAAGTCGTCGCCGACGATCAGCGCGGCGAGGAGGTCCTTGCCGCTCGCCCCCTGCCATTCGGCGACAGTCACCGCCGTCGGCACGGTTGTGCCGCTGATGTGAGCGGGACTCGATTTCGTTTCGCCCTCGGCTTCCACCGGCTCGAAGTCGAAGGAGCGTGCCATCAAGCTGTTCAGCATGGCGGCGTTGTGAGCCGGTGCCCTCAAGTCGTGGCTGAAGATCGTGCTCTGGCCGGTACCACCCCAGCTACGGACCATGTCGACGGCGCCGTGGCAACCGGGGGCGTTCGCCCCGGCGATCATGCAGCCGAGGGTATCGATGATGCGCCACTTGGCCCGGGCCACGGCTTCCTTGGGTATCGATTCGTACGCCGTGTCTATGACGTTGGCGACCAGTTCTTCGGCAATGCTCATTATTAGACCTCTCTGCCGTCTTCAGTAAACTGGGGAAACGGAGCCCCGATCAGGACTTTGGGTGGAAACGGTGGATGGCTCTGCCAATTCGAGGCGATCAGCAGTAGGCCGCTGCCCGCGATGATGGCCATACCCAGGTAGGACCAAGCATCGGGGAGTTGGCCGAATATCAGCCACCCGAGCAGTGTCGCCCAGAACAGGTGGCCATAATTGAGCGGCGCCAGAACCGACGCCGGTGCATGACGAAAGGCGTGGATCATCAACAAATGACCAACGGTGCCGAATAGGCCAAGCAGGGCAATGAGCATGGCATCGCCCGCATTGGGCAGGTGCTCTGGCCAGAACCAAGGCAGGCTTAAACTTAACGCCACCGTTCCGCCGAGCGCCGTATAGATCAGCGTGGTCAAGGGACCATCAGTCATCGACAGTTGCCGCGTCTGCATCTGATAGAGGGCGCTACAAAGCGCCGCACCCAGAGCGAGCAGAACGCCGGCAGTTGATAGCGCTCCACCAGGCCGGGCGATCAGCAGGGCGCCGCAAAACCCGATAATGATCACCAGCCAGCGCTTTAGGCCAACCTGCTCGCCCAAGGTACGTCCCGCAATGAGCGCAAGTAAGAACGGCGAGATAAGGAATATGGCAGTGGTCTCCGCTAACGGCATAGTGCGTAGGGCCGAGAGCAGAAACAGCGACACCCCTAAAATTAATAGCGACCGCGTAATTTGGATCCGCAGCGAGCGAGTGTTGAACAGTTGCATGCGTCGTGAAGGCGCAAGGAAAATGACTACCAGCAAGCATTGCAGTGTAAATCGCGCCCAAATCAGCAGTGGCAATGGAAAGCGCTGTGCCAGATATTTCGCGGTGGCGTCATGGGCGGCGAGGAAAAGCAAGGCCAGCAAGATGAATAGGACGCCTCGATAAGTGTGGCCCTTGGCGACTTGCATGTCAGGCGTCCATTCGGCGGGCACGGCGCCACTCATCAAAAAACCGGGACCGCCAGTTGCTCCTGCAAGCAGCGGCTGACCTCGGCAGCGCTGTGGCGTGCCACCTTGCCGCTGGGAGGAAGTGCCTCGGTATAGAAGAAATCCGGCAGCCCATTGTCATCCTCGGTAAATCCTGCCGCCTTATTGAATTCCCATTCCAGCAACAGCGTCTCGCGCCCCAGGGTTTGCAGGAAGGATGGCTGAAGGTCGGTTCCACAGGCAGCATTTAGTGCCTTGATGATCAGCTCGTCGCTGACGGCGGTGACGGCACGCCCGAATATGCACAGCCCCAGCGAATCTGCTGTGGCCGCCGCGATTTGCGCCGCAAGACCGACGGCGACCAGTTCCGCGGTGGTCTTGCCGGTGCAGTCGAAGGTCGCCGCGGCGCCTGCAGTATGGTCAGCGCCTTGGGCGGTCAGCATCATGGAAATGCCGGTGACCTCGATCACCCGGGGGTCGTAGGCGCTAATGGCCTGGCCCTTTATGGTAGGAACCCGCCGCACCTTGTAATAGGTGCCGACACGTGCCGCTCCCTGGGCCAGGAGGAGACCGCGTTCGTTGCCCCGCCGAATGTCTTCCAGGGCTTCCAGCAGGAAGTCCATATCGCCGAACGCAGCTTGTCCGTCTTCCAGTAATACGCCAAGCACGGCCCCCGCTTCTATGGAGTCCACGCCCAGATCGTTGGCCACGGCGTTCAGCCGGGCCACGTCGTCCGGATGCGTAAGGCCCAAGTTGCTTCCCATCAGGCCGAGCGACTCGTATTCGAGCGGCGAAACCAATTCTTTGCCGTCCCGATCGACATAGACATTGCTGCATTCGATCTGGCAACCGGGCATGCAGGCATGCGTCGGTTCCCCGCCGCGGCTCAGATTGACGGCACGGACGTGATCGCCGCCCAGATTGAAGGTTCCCTTGGCTGGGTTGACCTGCTGGCCACGGCTGAAGTTGTTCACCGGCAGCGCACCGGTCAAGTTCATCACGTCGCCCATGGTCGCCGTGCCGAGGCGCCTGAAGCTCTCCATCATTGGTTCTTTTGCGATCCTGGCGCCATATTCACGGATCTCGCCCATGAGCTTCTTGCGATCATGGAAAGATGGCATCTTGTGCAGGTCGACGACGATGGCCTTCACCTTCTTGCTGCCCATGACCGCACCGACGCCGCCGCGGGCGGCTAGACGCGAGGGTCGTCCATCGGTGTCGGTGAAGGAGATGCCAGCCATGAGTCCCAGATATTCACCAACGGGGCCGCAGAGGGCAATGCTGATCCTTTCGCCATATTTTTCGAACAGGCGCTTTGCCGCCTCATCGGTGCCCAGTCCCAGATAGGGCTCGGCAGATTCGAAAGAGACGGCTCCCTCCCGGGTGATGCGGATGACGACCCAGTCGGTCGATGCCCCATGCAGCGTAAGTCCGGCGATTTCGCTCTGGCCTAGGGCAACTGCGAATGTCCCACCGGAATTGGCTTCCTTTATACCCCCGGTCAGGGGGCTCTTGCAGCCGACACTGATCCGATTGGCATTGGAGAAATTAGAGCCGGCGAACGGGCCGGCCGAAAAGATCAGGGGATTTTCCGGCGACAGCGGATCCACCGTGGCGATTCCGCCTGCGAGCAAAGTCCGGGCGATGAAGTGGCGGCCACTGCGAACCAGCGCTTCGCCCTCAAACTCCTCGCTCCCGGTTGTCCGTTGGGGGAGATGGATATGCAGATATTTGCGCATGCTGGCCTCCTGCTGAATTCAAACTGCCATCAATGATTTCGATATCATTCTTTTGGTTTCTTCAAGCCCATCAATCCGGCGATAAGATTGCGCAAGGTTTCCGAGGTACCGGCGGCGATAGTGGCACTGCGGGAATCGCGGAAGTAGCGCTCCATCGGGTATTCAGCGTTCAGTCCGAATGCACCCATGATATGCACACCTTGATTGGCCACCTTTGCATAGGTTTCCGACGCCAGCAATTTCGCTTCGGTAATCTCGCGAAGAGCATCACGTCCTTTGGACACCATCCATGCCGCTTTCATGGTCATGAGTCGGGCGGCATCAACCTCGGTCTGCATACTTGCGATGGTATGGCCGATGGCTTGGAACGTTCCGATCGGCTGGCCGAACTGAACGCGTTCCTGAGCATAACTTCGGACCAGATCGACGACCGCTTGGGCCCCGCCGCAACTGCTTGCCGCTGACACCGCCCGTTCCAGCTGGAGTCCTGACATCAGGCAGTCCCAGCCGCCGCCCTGGCCGCCCACGAGGCGATCGGATGGTACCAGGACGTCAGAGAAAAAGACTTCATACGTGCCTGCGCAACGCCGCCCCAGCATATCCAGCTTGCGAAGGTTGACGCCAGGGGCATCATTGTCGATCAGCAGCATCGACATTCCTTGCCGATAGGAGACGCTCCGATCGGTTTTCAGATACACGCTAAGCACGCAATCCTTGAGTCCGGCGCCCGTGTTCCAGAGCTTTTGGCCATTGATCACGTAGCCCTGCTGGTGTTGCGTTGCGAAGGTCTTCATGGCACCGACGTCAGAACCGGCGCCGGGTTCGGAGATGCTGATGGCGAACTTGTTGCGTCCATCCATGACCCGGGGCAACCAATAGGCCTTCTGCTCCTCGCTTCCCTTGCGCAGGATGTTCAATCCGCAGAAGACCGCGCTGGAGTACACCATGCACAAGTCCGTGCTGACGCGGGACAGTTCGTCAACGACCAAGGCTATATCAATGGCGCTGCCGCCGAGCCCGCCATACTCCACAGGAAATGGCAACTGAAGCAGCCCTGCATCAACCCACGCAGAGTAGACCTCGTAAGGGAAAGTCCGCTGAACGTCCCATTCGTGGATTTTTTCCAGTGGAGCGTGGCTACTCATGAGCTTTGCCACGCTATCACGCATCAATTCCTGTTCGTCTGTCAGGTCGAAGTCCATGTCTTGCTCCTTTCAGCGCACGTGAATCAGGGCATCGAGCGCCAGGACACCCTGTCCTTCCGGGTAAACGACGAGAGGGTTGATGTCGATCTCGGCGATCTCCGGATGCGATCGGACAAAGTCGCCAAGCTGTCGCACGGCGCTAGCAACTGCAGGCAAATCCTTCGCCAACGAACCGCGAAACGCACCCAACAGGGCGGCGCCTTTCAGCTTGCGCAACTGGTCGACGATTTGCGCTTCAGAACTGCAGACGGGCAGCACGCGCATGTCGCCAAACGCCTCCGCGGCGGTTCCGCCCATCCCGATCATGAGTACGGGCCCCCAGTCGCGGTCGTTCTTGGCACCAACGATGAGTTCCACGCCCTTGCGCCCCATCCGCTCGACGAGAACGCCTTCCAGAGACACACCCGGCGCCGCCTTGTCGAGATTCCGGTGCAACTGCTGCCATCCGGCGGCCAGGGCGTCGGCACTGTCGATACCCAGGATGACGCCGCCGGCATCACTCTTGTGCGAAAGGGACTCGGACTGGGCTTTTAGCGCCACCGGGTAGCCGATGCGGGCGGCGGCGGCCTGGGCCTCGGCCAGGGTCGCGGCCAATTCTCCCGCCGCAATCGGCAGGCCGGCGGCGGCCAGTACCCGCTTGGCCCGGTACTCAGGTATGACCCCGGTCGGCAGCCGCTCGGCGGCTGACGTGCAGGGTTCGCCGACGGCCAGGCCGCGATCCTTCCAGCGCGACAGCGTCGCTATTGCGCGCAAGGCACGCTCGGGCGAGCGAAAGAAGGGAACGCCGGCTTGCCGGATTTCGTCTATGTACTCCTGCGGAATCGGCGTGTCTTCGCCCAGCATGGCAAAGATCATGGCGCGCTGCGGCGCAAAGTGGCGCACCACGTCCACCACCGGCGGCATCTTGAGCCGCGCCATCTGGTCGCTGGAGAGAATGATGGAGACCAGGACGCTGCCACAGCGCGCGTCGGTAAGGAGCGGCTCGATGGTCTTTGCGTAGATGCCGGGATCGACCAGCGGCTGGGCGGTGAGATCGAGTGGATTGGACGGCATGATGAGGTTCGGCGCCACCACCGCGATCGCCTCTGCGGCGGCACCCGTCGGCTGCGGCAAGGGCAAGCCGAGTTCCGCGCAATAGTCGAATGTCATAGCCTTGAAGGCGCCCGATTCTCCCAGCACGGCTACTCCTCCGTGCGGCAGTACCTTGCAGCGCACTACCATCTCGGCGGCATCCACCAATTCCTCCATGGTGTCGACGACGAGGACACCATGGCTTTCGACGACGGTGCGCATCACCACATAGTCGCCAGTCATCGCTCCGGTGTGGGTCTCTGCCGCCTGGCGGGCTTCGGCCGACTTGCCCGGATGCAACAGCAGGATAGGTTTCCCCAGTTCCCGGGCACGCGCAGCCAGGGCAACGAAGCGTCGCGGATCCCTGAATTGCTCCGCGACCAGGACAATGACGCGCGTCTGGCTGTCTTCAAGCAGATAGTTGACAAAATCTTCAGCGCCGGTGCAGGCCTCGTTACCGGTGGAGATGGAGAACGAAATATCCAGATTGCGACCGTGCAGCGCAGCGCGGATGGCTGCGGCCATGGCGCCACTTTGGGAGATGAGGCCGATCCCCGGGGTCGACGGTGGGCGCGGTTCCGTCGCGCTGAAGGTCAGCGGAACGCCATCGGCATAATTGAGCATACCCAGGCAGTTCGGCCCTTCGATCACCATCCCGGCGCTTCTGGAGATGGCGGCGATCTCCTCCTGGGCAGCGCGGCCTTCATCGCCCAATTCCGCGAAACCACCCGAAAAAATGATCACTCCACCCACCTTGCGCAGGGCACATCCCTTTACGGCCGCGAGTATTGCCTTGGCAGGAATGGCGAGCACGACGCAGTCTATGCCCTCGGGCAGCGAGCTGGTGTCCGGCACGCAGCGACGCCCGGCTATTTCGCTGCGCGTCGGATGGATAAGACAGATATCACCCTTGAAGGCGAATCGCTCCAGGTTTGCCAGAACCGCTCCACCCAGAGATCCGGGTTTGGTGGACATGCCTGCTACCGCCACCGAGCGGGGGCGCAACAGGCGGTCCATCGGCGAGCGAGTTGCTGTCATTTGCGCTCGTAGTTGCCGAGACCGGGCTTATAGGTCTTGTCGTCAAGAAACTGCTTCATGCCCTGTGCGCGACCGCTTTCCGGATCGGCAGCGGTGGTCTGATCGCCCTTTGCCGACAGATACTCGGCCGCACCCTCCCATGACATTTCCAGAATGTGCTTGTAGGAAATCTTGGTCGCGCGAAGCACGAGGGGATTCTTGCCGAGCAGGTTCCTGGCCAACGCGCGCGTCTTCGCGACGAGTTCCTCCTTGGGGAAAGCCTTGTTGATGATGCCAATGCGTTCGGCTTCGCGCCCGTCGAATTTCTCGCCGGTCATCATGTAATAGAGCGCCTCGCGGTGATTGACGAGGGTCGACAGCGCCTTCGGCACGACGCCGCCCGGGATGATGCCCCAATTCACCTCGGACAGGCCAAAAACCGCGTCCTGATCGGCGTAGGCCAGATCGCAGCAGATCAGGGGCGTAAAGGCGCCGCCGAAGCACCAGCCATTGACCATGGCAATGGTGGGCTTGCCGTACCACATGAGCTTGCGCCATTGCCAGTTGCGATTTTCGCGCTGCGCGCGCAGGCGTTCAACATCCGACATGACGTCCGTCGCCCGGAAGAAGCCCTGCAGGTCCATGCCCGCGGAGAACGCTTCACCCTCGCCGGTAAGGACGACGACGCCACAGCGATCATCGAGCTCGAGGCTGTCGAGAACATTGTTCATTTCAGTCGACATGTTGAGGTCCATGGCATTGCGCTTGGTGGGGCGGTTGAGCTTCACCCAGGCAATGCCGTCTTCAAACTCTACTTTCACGTTATCCCCGCCCGGAACCGAAGGGGTCGAAGCGTTCATCATCTTCATGTTCATTTCATCCTCGTGTCATTGGTTGAAGTCATCAGCCTACTTGATATCAGGTAACCTGATATTGCGATCAAATCCTACCACGCGAAGAATGTTGACGCAATGATTTTGTGAGCATAGGGTACAAAAAAGTTTTTGGCGGGGTGGAAGCCAAATGTCATGGCGTGAAAACCGCGAAACACGTCGATGCCGCTGACCGCTGCCTAAGCACAGAGCAGTGCCTCATGCAGCAGCCAACTCCTTGGCGAGTTCGCGCAGCACGAACTTCTGGATCTTCCCCGTCGGGGTCCGCGGCATCTCCTCGATGATCTCCAGTCGCTCTGGCCAGAAGTGCTTGGAAAGTCCCTCACTGGCGAGGTGTGACTTGATGTCATCCAGGCTCAGCCGTTGCCCTGGACGCAAAGTAATGAAGGCACAGGCGCGTTCCTGTATCCGCGGATCGGGTATGGCGACGATGGCCACATCGGTGATCTGGGGCATTTTGTAAATGGCGCTCTCCACCTCCACCACCGGAATGTTCTCGCCGCCGCGGATGATGATGTCTTTATTGCGACCGCAGATGCGAATGTACCCTTCCTCGTCCATGCTCGCGATATCGCCGCTGTCGAACCAGCCCTCTTCGTCCAGCGCATACAAGTGCGGCCGCTTGAGGTAGCCGACAAACAGCGAGGCGCCGCGAAACTGCAGCGATCCGGGTTCGCCGCGCGGCGCTTCCTTGCCGTCGGCTGCGGCGATGCGCACCTCGACGCCGGGCAAGGCGCAACCGTCCGAATCATGCGCCTTGTGGTCTGACAACAGGGTTTGGGTTGCCGAGCAACACTCGGTCATCCCCCACGAGGAAATCACTTTGGCGTTCAGCTTTTGTTCTGCCCGTTTGACCACCACCGGTGGGATAGGCGCGCCCGATGAGACAAACAGGCGAAGGGCATCCAGCCGGCGTTTTTCGATGTCGGGGAAATTCGCCAGGTCGGCCAGGAAGGGCGTTGCGGCGAAGATATAGGTGGGCCCATGCGCTTCTATCAAGTCAACAGCGCGGGCCACGTTCCAGACATCAAGCAAAACTAGCGGGGCGCCCAAAATCATGGCCACTGTAAGGCCGTAGGAGAAGCCGACCTGATGCGCAAGGGGGGATGGCATGAAGAGGATGTCGTCACCGTTCAGCTGCATGCGCTGGATGAATTGCATAATGACGCCATTCAGGGTGTTGGAGGTATGCAACACGCCTTTGGGCTCGCCGGTCGTGCCGGAGGTAAATAACAGCTGCATGACGTCGTTCGGTTTGAGCGCCGTGCCTGCCGTCATGTCATTCGCCGGAGGATCATTAATCTGGCCGAAGGCTACCTCGAAGGCGTCATCGCGCTCGCCATCGATCACGATGACGTGGCGCAGGGTCGGCAATAGTTCCTGCAATTCTCTGGCCAAGTTCGCATGATCGAAACCGCGGAAGCGCTGCGGTACGATCAGCACCTTGGTTTCGGCGTGCTTGACCATGAAGCTCATCTCGCGCATGCGGAAAATCGGCATCAAGGGGTTGCTGATGGCACCAATACGCACACAGGCCAGATGCACAGCGACGAACTGCCACCAGTTGGGCAGCTGGAAGGAAACCACGTCGCCCTTTGCCACGCCGCGCATTGCCAGCCCAGCAGCAATTCTGGAGACCATCGCACCAAGCTGGCGCCAACTCAGACGCGTCGTTGTGCCATCTTCCTCGCGAAAGGCAACGATTGCCGTGGCTTCCGGCTTCTCCACTACCCAGCGGTCAAAGTACTCACTGATCACCAGGTCTGGCCAGACGCCGCGATGACGCTCAAGTTCAAGGCGCTCCGGCCCCAGAAAAACATCTTTCATATCCATCTCCGTTAGAAACATTTTAGAAAATCGTGTCCACCCACCTGTCGGTCATTGCCTAGCCGATGCCCCATGCGGCTCCAATCACAATAACCACCTATACGCCTTATCTCATCACCCCAAAGCTGATACCGTCAGATTAGCAAAATGACGGTTCATTCATTTCCAGATGACACGTTGACCAAGTAATTGCAATGGCTAATGGCACTGCAAGCGGTTCTTCAGAACTGTGCGACCAATAATCAGCTTTTGTACCTCGCTGGCATCGCTGCAATCCCTCACTCAAGTGATGCCGCCTTACCGCGATCAGAAAATTCATTCGCTTGAGTCCTCCTCACACTGCGGCACTTGTGGCGTCGTAATTGAACAGCCAATCATAGCGTTCGCCGATTGCCGCTTGCTGCCACTGATCGGCGACGAACCGATCTGCCTCTTGCGGATTCGCTAGCGCCTTATTATGGAAGCGAGAAGTGTTGTCGGCAGCACCCCGTACCATCCGGTAGGCGCGATCAAGGCGTGCCGTTTCATACCTGGCCAGAGCGACCGGAATATCGTCACTATATTTTTCGAAGCAACGTCCGAGCACTACTGCGTCTTCAATCGTGAAGACCGCCCCTTGCGCAAGAAAAGGCAGGGTTGGGTGACAGGCGTCACCCAACAGGGTGGCGCGCCCGCGCGTCCAGTGGTCGAGAAAATCGCGGCCGCATAAGGCCCACTTGAGGATGGATGGCGCCTTGCCGATCATTGCGAGTATGTCCTCGTGCCATCCCTGGAAGGCTTCAGTACAAGCTTCGACGGTTGCGGGTGCGTTCCATGGCGGCGACGTCCAAGAGTTACCTTCCAGCGTTCCGACGAAGTTCATTACCGTTCCACCATTGAGTGGGTAATGGACCACATGCCCACCCGGACCAATCCAGTTGGTTGCCACGCTGCGGGCCATGTGAGCCGGAAGCAGGTTCATCGGGATCAGAGTGCGCCAGGCCACCATACCGGAGAATTTAGGCTTGTCGACTCCAAACAATGCGCCGCGTATCCTTGAGTGGACACCATCGGCGCCGATCAGCGCATCGCCAACCAAGGTTTCTCCACCATCCAGTTCGAGCGTTACCTGGCTTTCGTTCTGTTCGACCCCCATGCAGCGGGCTCCCAGACGTATTGCATCCGGTTTGATCTGGCGAACGGCATCGGCCAATACCTGAAGCAGATTGGGGCGATAAACGGTCATGTACGGAAATCCGTAACGCTTGATCGCTTCCTTGCCTAGGTCAAACAATTTCCAGGTCTTTCCCGTATTCCAAAGACGAATTTCCTTGGACTCGGCCTCCGTGGACAATTGTTTCAATTGCTCAAACACACCGAGAAAATTGAGGGCCCGGTTCCCATTCGGACTAATCTGTAATCCCGCACCCACTTCCCTCAACTCGATCGCTTGTTCGTATATCTCAACGTCGACACCTTGTTTCAAAAGGGCGAGGCCGGCGGCCAAGCCACCGATGCCCCCGCCCCCAATCAGTACCTTCAGCTTGCTCATCACAGTGTTCCTTGTCGAACTAGGGTTGCCACGCGCTTGATTACTCAAGCACAAGACTCCTTGTAGAAGCCCAGTTTGCGCAGGGTTGGTTCGTCATTTACTTCGAAGATCAGGGCATCCTCGTCGGCGAGAATTTCATAAGATGTCCAGGATGGGACGGCAAGCACATCGCCTTTATGCCATTGCGCCTCGATGGTGCCGAGATGAGCAACACCAGAGCCCTGGGCAATGGCAAATATCCTGCTCGCTGTGCTGCGACGAACACCGCTTGTCGCACCCTTATCCAGTTTGAGAAAGGCCAGGTCTGTGGTGGCAAAGCATTTCCCTGCCCCCAGCATCAGACGACGTACCCCATTCACCGCCGGAAGATTCTCCAGGTTGGCTTGCACGCGGGCGTGAGGGAACCAGAATGCGTGATCTTCCGGTTGCTCAACCACAGCCTGATACTTGTCCGGATGCTCTGCGAAAAACATTGGTTCAAGCAGGTGCACCAAAGGCACATCAAGCACGTCGATCCAATAGGCGTTACTGTCGCTTTCGTTGAAGTGGCTGTGCCAGCACTCTCCTGGCGTCAGCAAGACATCCCCGGGTATCATCGGCAACTTGATGCCGTTGACCACACTAAACACACCCGGCTCCGCATCCAGTACGAAACGCAGCGCGTTGGCAGTATGCCGATGGGCTCGTGCATGTTCGCCTGGCTTGATCATTTGGTAAGCCGCCACCAGAGTACGCACCGTATCGTAGTCGTTGTCACCCACCGGATTGAACAACAGCAGATTGCGGCGTTCGGCCAGCTCAGTGTCTATCCACCTACCGGCCTGATCCAGCGCCAGTCGTCCAACTTCGTAGCGCCAGTGGAGTGGCTGAAACTCTGTTCTCGGTTCCTTCCAGAGTGAAGGCCTTTTCTTGTGCCAGCCCGCCGTGAGATGATTGGCAGAGAGCACCGGATACAGATCATCCAGACCTTGGGCGTTCTGTAGACTGGCTATCGAACTGTCATTCATTGTTCGGGCTCCACGACAAGACATCTATTACCCAGCGCGCTTGAACTCATAGGGCTTGGCGAATACCACGTTGGTACCCCGCTTACCGGCAACAACCGGGATACGCATGCGGCCGACACCTTCGACCTCTATGGTGACGACATCGCCATCCCATATCGGTCCGACACCGGCAGGCGTACCTGCGGCGATCAGGTCACCGGGATAGAGTGTGGTGGCAGACGAGGCGATCGAGATCATCTGGGGAATATTGACGATCAAGTCCCTGGTGTTGGCCTGCTGCCGCAATTCGCCGTTGACCCAAAGGCGCATATTGATGTTGAAGGGGTCGGCAATTTCGTCGGCGGTAACAATCCATGGCCCCACTGGCGTGAAGCTATCGTAGGACTTGCGCATCACGCGCTCCTCCTTGCCGCGTATGGTGACGTCGATCAGACAGGCGTAGCCGAAAAGATGGTCCAAGGCATCTTCAACGGATATTTGTCGCCCCTCCTTGCCTATGACCAGGGCGATTTCACACTCATGATGAACTTCCCGACCGGGTAGCGCCGGCAACTCGATGGCATCGGCCGGGCCCGACAAGGATGAGTTCGCCTTCAGAAAAAACCCTTGGAGGTTGGCCAGGCCCCTCGATGCCATTTCAGTGGCGTGATCGTAATAGTTCACCGGATAGGCAATGAGCTTATTGGGCCAGGGAACTGGTGTCTGCAGGCGTACGGCCTCAAGAGGCACTCCGGCATCAGATTGCAACGCGTTCTGGAGCTCGGTCCTGAGTGAGGGATAGTCACGTATCAGCCTGTTAATACCAACAGGAGGCCATTCGTCAAAAGATGACGCGCATAGTCTGGTGACATCGACGACCTTGTTGCCGTCACTGATGCCAATGTGACCGTCATTAAAGCGGAGCAATTTCATAATTTTCACCCACGTCTATCATGATGTTTCCACCTCTCTCAAGGCCACCACGGCGAGCGTAGCGACCAATTCGCCGTGGACGGCAAGGAGGGATTCGGTTGTGGCGGCAACGTGGCTGCACTGCGTCGGATCTGCCAGAACGGGCCAGCCAAGCACCAAGACGCGCAGGAGTTGCGAGTTGATCTGGTCGAGGCGCGGGCGGATCACCCTCGCCAGGTCGAGCGCGTTGCCGAACTGATCCACGCCGGCCTGCCCCCAGTTGACGAAGCACTCGCGTTGTATCACTTTGCCAGCCTCGATTTGAGCACGGAAAAACCGCTCCGCCCACACTTCCGACAAACCCAGCTCTGCCGCCTCGACCTTGAGTCCATCGACGATTTCCTTTTCGCGCAGAAGATCCTCTATGGCGCCCTTGGTATTCCATTTTTGGCGGGCCACCTCAGTCATCAGGGACAGACGCTCATCCATCAAACGTTTCATCGCCCCTATCGCGTCGGCGGCGTCCTGCCCGCATGGTCGAAGGTCCTGCGTCTGGCCTCCTGCAGCGAAAGATCGTACTTGGCCGGCCATTTGATGGCTTCTGTTCATGCAGCAGGCGTGACGCGTACTTTGACGCACAGGTCGAGGCTCAAGTTGATCGGGCTGACGTGATCGAAGTCCACTTCCAGCAGTTCATTGAAGAACACCCCCTTGCCCTTGGCGATGGGCATGCCCTCGCTCCAGTGGCCGGCGCAGGCGGCTATCCCGAGTCCCTCCGGATGCACGGCTTGGGTAAACCGCAAGCGCCCTTTCACCCGACGTCCCGAGTCGGAGTCTACCCATACGTTCTGACCGTCCCTCAGCCCCCGCGCGAGGGCACTGTCTGCGTTGATGGCGATCGTGTAGGAGAATGGATCGAGCTGTGCTGCCTCGTCTAGCCAGGGATTCTCCATGGTGAAGCTGTTAGTGTGGAGTACGTCGCGATAGTAGAAGGCGTAAAAATCGAATCCCTCCTTCTTGCACTGGTGCGAATGGCAGGGCAGGAAGTTGGGGAGCGGCTCGTAGTATTCCTTCGGAATATGCAGGCCGCGCGGCTCGCAGATGGCGTTGATGCCCTCCCATACCGAACCCAGGAATTCCCAATAGATCGGTACCCGGACATCAACGAAGGGGCGCCAATACACCTCTTGCGGCTGCTTCTTCCATTTGATCAGCCCGTGCTCCTTGAACCAGTCCAGCCCGCGCTCGGCGCCGAAATTGTTCTTCAGGTCCGCGTCGCAGATCTCCTCGTAGCTGTATGGCCTGTCGCCCTCCAGGCGATAAGGGTGCTGCAGATTCATGGCGGCGTTGTAAGCGGCATTGATGTCAGCGCGCATCCCCATCCGGTCCGCCACATCAAGCAGCACGTCGGTGAACCGCCGCTGCCCGCCGTCCAGCGGCAATACCGGCTGGCGGATTGGCCAACACCATTCGCCCATGCCGGCGGGCAGGCTGAACATGAAGGGAAAGTTGGCGCGTGAATCGGTCATCTGCAGATAGCTGGCATCCGGCAGTACGAGGTCGGCGAACTGTGAGGTCTCGGTAAGAAACAGGTCGAAGGAAACCATAAACTTGTAGCGCTCTAGCGACTTGGCCACGACCTCGCCATTGCCAATGGCCATGACCAGATTGGCACCGAAGTTGATCAACACCTCCGGCCGGTACGGCAACTCGAATTTCTGCCAGAATTCCTCCTGGTCTGTGGAGTTGAGGAAGATGGAGTTGAGTCCCATCACAAACAGATCCTGCAGACCGAGGTTCTGCGGCAGGCGTGGGTCGGTGGGTGGATAGGGATAGTGGAAGCCCAACCACATGCCGGCCACCATGAGTCCGTCGGCATCCGGCTTGGGTACGTAGCGCAGCCGGCCGTTCTCAGGGAAGCCCTTGCAGGCGGGGTTGAAGCCCAAGCAGGATCCAACGACATCGGCGGCGCCCACCAATTGATTGAGCAGGTCGACGGCGATGAAGTTGTAGTTGGAATTGAGGTGTCCCTGATTGCCGCGGAAGGCAATGGCGGCGACCGGACGATAGGGCAGAGTGACGCCATCGATGACGATGGTGCTACCAATACAGGCTTCCGCGGCGAACTCGGCGGCAAGTCTGCGGATATCCCTCGCCGGCACCGTGCACACGCCCTCGGCCCATTCTGGGGTGAACTTCGCCAGGTGCGCCTTGAGCTTGGCGAAGCCAGGTTCGCATTTGACGCCGCGGACGCTGAACTCGCCCCCTAGCGCCATGTCCGCAGCGACGACAGCGGAGAACGGACGCGCCGCCTGGGCCGCCTTGTCCCAAACCAGTGGCTGGTTCGACTCCGTATCGCGCACATAGCGTTGGTCCGGACCGATCAGGTAAGCCCCGTTGGTCTTGGCCTGCAGATAAGCGACGTCGTAGATGCCGAGTTCGCGCACCATCACGTGGGCCATAGCCAGTGCCAAGGCCGCATCGGTACCCACCCGAATCGGCACCCACTCTGTCGCCTTGGCACCAGCGAAATTCGCCATCGGATCCACCACCACCATCTTCATGCCGCGCGCTCGGGCATCGGCGGCCAAGCCCATGTTCGAACCCGAGGCATGGCCGGCGGCGTGGCCTTTGGAAGCGCCGAAGTACATGGCATAGTTGCAGTAGGCAAAATCCGGCACCGCCGACCAGGAGGCGTGCATGGTGCCGCTGATCAGGTGAGCACCGTTGCCGCAGTGGATGCCACCACCAGAAGCGGAAACGTTGGGCGTGCCAAAGGCTGCGGAAAAGGCCCGGAACGGCATGCCGCTGGCAGTCACCGTGGTGGTGCGCTGCACTACCAGCTTGCGCGGATCTTCCTTGCGCACCCGCTTGAGAACCGATGCCAACTCATCGAGCGCTTCGTCCCATGAGACTTCCTTCCAGCCGGGGTCTTCGTTGATGCCTTTCTTGGGGTTGGTACGGCGCAGGGGCTTGGTCAGCCGATTCGGATCATAGTGGGTCATGATTCCGGTCACGCCCTTGCCGCAGAGCCTGCCCTTGCCCACCACCGAGTCGGGATTGCCCTCTATCTTGACCACCGCCCCGTTCACGCGGTGGGCCCGAATGGAGCAGGAGGCGTAACACAGGGCGCACGCCGAGGGCACCCAGGCGTCATCTGCTCCGGTCGAAAACGGGAAAACTGCATTCGTTGTCTGCATGGGTCTAACCTCCTTCGATACCAGCCAGCACGATCATTTCCATGTCGGCACTGCCACCGCGCACGGAAAGAGGAGCTGACAATTCCTCCACCTCCCTGCCATCGACGAACAGCCGACAGATGCTGCGCTTTTCGCCGCGGCCGCTCGCCACTTCGGTAAAGCGCTCGAATCCGAGAACCCGGCCCAGTTCGATGAGGACGCTTGCCGCGGTGGCGCCCTGCGCCACGCGCAGCACGATGGGTCGCGGCACATCATCGGCGGCAAGGGAGCCAAACAACCACACGCGGACGTCAATGGGCGCATCGGTCGGCAGCGCAGGAGGAACCGACGCTTCCGACCAGAAATCCGCGCCATTCGTCACTGCATCCCAACGAGCTTTGCCCATCTCTTTGTCGCCCATGCGCAAGCAGTCACGATCAAGACGAGTCGCCGCCATCGGCACATCGGCTAGGGGAATTGCGCCCTGGATGGTCCGCTCTGCCATGGCGTGTCGACGGTAGTCATCCCATTTCCAGCAAGGTCTTGGCGATCAGGCAACTTTCCACCCTGACATGGCCCGCGCCATGCGCATCGCTCTCCGCCAGTGCGTGACGCGCCAAGTGCCTATGGAGATATTTCCACACGTGAATTCTGCAGTCTCTCAACGGCGTTGGTGCGACAAGTGGGTCCACACCGGTAGAAACACCCCGGCGCGCAGCGTCGAGAACTTCATGAAGAAATCGCCGACGGCCGAGGTCACGCCGAGCAGCGCCATCAGGCCGGTCGTCACCGCACCGGACATCCCCGAGTACATCAGATAGGCCGGAACGATCAGACCCATCGCCAGCGTGCCGACATAGAAATATGCCGACACCCGCCCCGCCAGAAGGTCGTGCACCGAGCGACGGGCCGCCTCGTTACCGCTGGTGAGCGCACCGTGGATCTCCAGGGTGAAGAGCAGGATGACCAGGGCGGTGATCCCTCCCCAGAGCGGCAGGAGGATCGGCGTCAAGTCTTTGGCAGGCGGCACCAACCAGCTCGACACGAAGAGAACGGCCACACCGCCGCGCAGTGAGTAGCTGACATAGAGGGCAGGATGAAGGGGGGAATTCCAGAAGGGCACCGCTTTCGAGGCGGTGTACACGAAACCCATGTAGCCCATGATGCCTATCATTCCCAGCATGGCTGCGACATAACCGATGGACGACAAGAGAGAAGTCTCGCTCCACAGGATGCCGGGCAGGAAGATCGGCACCAGGTATGCGGTGGCGCCAGCGAGAAACAGGCTCAGTCCAAGAAACCCCCGCGATACCCAGGCGGTCTTTTGTTTCCTGACCATGCGCCAAAAGCGTGCGGGGCGACCGAGGAACATCAGATGGGTGATGCCGCCAATAATGCCGAGCAAGTAGGCTGCGGCCAAGCCGGCTGGCTGATTGAAAATCAGCGAGAACAGCCAGGAACCACAAGCGAGGCCGTTAAAAAAATGGCCGATAACCAGGTACAGGCCCTTCCCCTCGCCCCATTCACGCTGCGGCCTGAGCTCCTTGCGCAGATCCTGGATGAGTTGAGTGTACTTTGCATTTGCGTCCATACGTATTCTCCCGATCAGGCCGGCAAGTAGTACACCGACGGTTTGGTACCCAGTTCCGGATGCAGCGGAAATCCGCCACGCTCCTTGATCAGGCGCGAAACTTCGCTATTGGGATCGTCGAGATCGCCAAAGGTACGCGCCACTGTCACGCAATTGGCGACGCAGGCAGGCTCTTTTCCGGCGGCCACGCGATCCTTGCAGAAGTTGCATTTCATCACGATATCGGTCTGGTGGCCGGCCGTGCGGCGCTGCTCGAAAGGCGTCGGGCCTTCCGGGAAGTAATGCTGCGGCTTGTCGTTGAAGTAGCGGTTGCTGTAGGGACAGGCCATCATGCAGCTGCGACAGCCGACGCACTGGTCAGGATCGATGGAGACCACGCCGTCTTCCTCGCTCTTGGAACTGGCGCCGGTTGGGCATACCTCGACGCAGGGCGGCTCCTCGCAGTGATTGCAGAGCACCGGAAGAAACAGCTGGCGAACCGTCGGAAACTGCCCCTCCTCGTGCTTGAGCACGCGGGCGAAGAAGACGCCCGGCGGTGTTCCATTTTCCGCCTTGCACGCAAGCTGGCAGCCGTAGCAGGCGATGCAGCGCTTGAGGTCTATGACCATTCCCCATCTCATCGTTTTCCCTCCTTTTCCAGCGTCACTTTGACGCGGGCACACAAGTCAAGATTGAGATTGATCGGGCTCGAATGCTCCCAATCCAGTTCAAGCAGATCATTGAAAAATACCCCCTTACCCTTAGCGACCGGCATGCCGTCGCCCCAATGCCCGGCGCAGGCGGCAACGCCCAGCCCTTCCGGGTGTATTGCCTGGGTGAGGTGCACGCGGCCCTTCACCTTCCGCCCCTTCTCATTTTCGACACAGATCCAGTCGCCGTCAGCGATGCCCTTCTGGCGCCCGGTATCGGCGTTGATGGCGATAGTGTAGGAGAGCGGATCGAGCTGCGCTGCCTCGTCCAACCAGGGGTTCTCCATGGTGAAGCTGTTGGTGTGGAGAATGTCGCGATAGTAGAAAGCGTATAGGTCGAAGCCTGGCGCTTTACATTGGTGCGACAGGCAGGGCAGGAAGTCGGGCAGGGGTTCATAGTACTCAGGCGGAACATGGACACCGCGCGGCTCCGTGATAGCCTTGATCTTTTCGTAGACCGGCACGATGAACTCCCAGTAGATCGGTACCCGGACGTCGGCGAATGGTCGCCAGTAGACCTCCTCGGGCTTTTTCGGCCACTTCAGGACGCCGTGTGCCTTGAACCAGTCGAGGCCGCGCTCGGGGCCGAAGTTGCTCTTCAACTCGGCGTCGCAAATTTCCTCATAGGTGTATTGGCGGTCACCCTGGAGCCGGTAGGGGGCGGCCAGATTCATCGAGGCGTTGTAAGCGGCATTGACGTCGGCGCGGATCCCGATGCGATCAGCGAGATCGAGCAGCACGTCCTGAAAGCGCCGCTGCTCACCTTCCGGCGGCAGCACTGGTTGGCGAATAGGCCAGCACCACTCACCCATTCCGGCTGGCAAGCTGAAGATGAAGGGGTAATTGGAGCGCGAATCCAGTGTTTGCAGGTGACCGCAGTCGGGCAATACGATATCGGCGAAAGCACTCGTCTCGGTGAGAAAAATGTCAAACGAGAACATGAACTTGTATCTCGCCAGCGAGTTGGCTACCGACTCCTTGTTGGCGATGCTCATCAACAGGTTGGCGCCGAAGTTCATCATCACCTCGGGACGATAGGGAAGCTCAAGCTTCTGCCAAAGATCTTCGGAATCGTCTGAGTCGAGAAACGGTGAAGTCAGGCCGAATACGAAGAGGTCCTGCAGGCCGGACTTTTCCGGCAGACGCGGCTCGGCGATCGGATAGGGCAGGTGATATCCCATCCAGGTACCCGTCTTCATCAGTCCGTCGGCATCGGGGTGCGGCTTGTAGGCCAGCCGTCCGGTTTCCTCGAAGCCGTTGCTGGCAGGATTGAAGCCCAGGCAACCACCGACCACGTCGGCGGCACCGACCAATTGATTAAGGAGCGAAATGGCGAAGAAGTTGTACACCGAATTCATGTGTCCTTGCGAGCCACGGAAGGCGATGGCCGCCACTGGCCGGTAAGGCAGGGTCACACCATCGACAACGATGGTGCTGCCGATATGCGCTTCGTTGGCAAAGTCGGCGGCGAGGCGGCGGATATTGGCGGCCGGGATGGTGGTGATCTCCTCGGCCCACTCCGGCGTGAACTTGCGCAGATGTCGCCGCAACAGTTCAAAGGCCGGCTGACAAGGCACCCCGCCCACCTCGAAATCACCGTCCAGCGCCATATCAGCGGCTTTGACATCAGAGAAGGGGCGGGCCGCACCAAATTGCACATCCCACACCATCGGCTTGCCGGTCGCCTCGTCGCGCACGTAGCGCTGGTTGGGACCGATCAGATAGGGAGCGTTGGTCTTGGCTTGCAGATAGGGTTCATCGTAGATGGTGAGTTCGTTCACCATCACCTGGCACATGGAGAGCGCCAGGGCGCCATCAGTGCCGACGCGGATCGGCACCCACTCCGTGGCCTTGGCGGCGGCGAAGTTGCACATCGGATCGACCACCACCATCTTCATGCCGCGCGCCCGGGCTTCGGCGGCCATACCCATGTTGGAAGCAGAAGCGTGGCCGGCGGCGTGACCCTTGGAGGCACCGAAGAATAACGCGTAGTTGCAATACTGAAAGTCGGGCACAATGGACCAGGAACCGTGCATCAACCCCGACAGCAGGTGGGCGCCATTGCCGCAATGCATGCCGCCACCGGCAGCGGAGAGGTTGGGCGTTCCAAAGGCGGCGTTAAAGGCGAGAAAGGGGGTGCGGCTGGCCGACACGGTGGTCGTCCGCTGTACCGTCAGTTTGCGCGGATCATCGGCACGCAGGCGGCGCAGCACGTCAGCGATCTCGGTGAGGGCCTCGTCCCAGCTGATCTGTTTCCAGCCGGGATCCTCGTTGAGTCCCTTCTTGGGATTGGTTCGCCGCAGGGGCACCGTCAAACGGTTGGGATCATAATGGGTCATGATCCCGCTCACGCCCTTGCCGCACAGCCTGCCCTTGCCGACGACGCTCTCCGGATTGCCCTCGATCTTAACGACTACGTCATCAACGCGATGTGCAAGTATCGAGCAGGATCCATAACAAAGCGCACACGAGGTCGGTACCCAGTCGTCCTTTGCAGACTGCCCCGTGATGTCACTCATATCGTTCATCTGCTTAACCTCCTTCAGTGATAGTTAGCAGGATCATTTCCACCTCCAACGATGCTGCGCCTTGATGTACCGGGATGTCGAGACTGTCCACCTTCACGCCGTCGACAAATACCAGGCAATGATTGAACTTTCTGCCGTTGGTATCCAATACCTGATGGAGAAAATCATCACCCAAGCGACACCCTAATTCAGGAATAACCGATGCCACAGTGACATCCCCGTCAAATTCCAGTTCGATCGGGCGTTTAACCTTGTCATTGGCCAAGGGGCCGTACAGCCACACCTTGACGACTACCCGCTCACCGGGCTTGGCGATAGCACCTGCCTGCGCCCGCGGAATGGGCAGCTCCTCCACCAGCATCTCGTGGCGGCAATCAACCACGGAATCCCAACGCACGTTCACGTTTTCTTCCGAGACCCACACCCGATTCGTCGTACTCATCGCTCTAACCTTTTTCGACCCGCCACCCCGAGAAACCCCGGATTTCGCTCAACAAATATGCCATGGTTAGCTTCTGGTATATTATAATGATATCACATCATATCTACAATATCAACAATTACATTTTGCAGTTATGCAGATATACAATGAATTATTGATACTGCACTTCGGGTACAGGTGATTATTAACTGGTGAAACGTGTACGACGTCGCTTCCGTTGTGGCCAACATGAGCCGCGCCCAGTTAAGTTTAGCAGTCCCATAATTTGATACCATATTAACGACATTCGCAAATGAAAATTTCATAAAGATTGGCATAAAAATCTCGCAAATATTTCTATATATATGTATTAATTAACATTTACATTAAATAGCAGATGATATGGCAGTGGCGCTGGCACCCATAAATGGGGGCTTGACATTACTTATATAGTCTTGCATTATGAGACTTTAGTTAGGAGTAACTACCATGAGGCGTCTAATCATCGGCATCTCCGGCGCTTCGGGCGCCATTTACGGCATCCGCGTGCTGGACGCCTTGAGAGCGGTCCCGGAGATCGAGACCCATCTGGTTCTCTCACCATCGGCAAAACGTACCATCGAGGATGAGACCAACTGGACATTGGAGCAGGTACAGGCACTGGCGGATGTGGTGCATCCACACCAGGATATAGGCGCCGCGATTTCCAGCGGCTCATTCAGGACTGCGGGCATGCTGGTGGCACCATGCTCGATCAAGACCCTGTCGGGCATCGCGTCGTCCTACAACGACAACTTGCTAACCCGTGCCGCCGACGTGTGCCTGAAGGAACGTCGCCGCCTGGTATTGCTGGTACGCGAAACTCCGCTGCATCTCGGTCATCTGGAGATGCTCGCCCAGGTCACGCGCTATGGAGCAGTCATACTGCCGCCAGTGCCGGCCTTCTACAACAGACCGCAGACCCTAGACGACATCGTCAACCAGACAGTGGGCAAGGCGCTCGATCAGTTCGAAATCGAGCACAATCTGTTCAAGCGTTGGAAGGAGACAGTCTCGGCTGAAGACACCCCCTCCCGCAAGGTGCAGCGTCTACACGTTTGATTGCGCCAACGCCATGCAGGTCCGATCAAGGATTTTGGAGAAGCAAGGTCATGAATAGAAGTACCGCCAATTATCTGCTCGAAGGCCTGCAGGAAATAGGTATCGAATACCTGTTCAGCAATCTGGGTACCGATCATGTGCCCATCATCGAGGAAGTCGCCCGCTGGCAACGCGAGGGACGAAAAGCGCCGACTATCATCCTCTGTCCCCACGAGAACGTGGCAGTACATATGGCTTGCGGCTATGCGATGGCGACCGGGCGGGGCCAAGCCGTTCTCGTCCATGTGGACGCCGGCACTGCGAACACGGTCATGGGCCTGCACAACCTTTCCCGCTCCCGCGTGCCGCTGCTGCTGTTTGCCGGGAAAGCACCCTTCACCCTGCGTGGCGAATTGCTCGGCAGCCGGGACACATTCGTAAACTTCATCCAGGAACCTTACGACATGGCGAGCCTGGTCCGTCCTTATGTAAAGTGGATATATGATCTGCCTTCCCCCATCGTGGTGAAGGAGGCCATACGCCGGGCCCATTCATTCATGCACAGCGATCCGCCCGGACCGGTATTCCTGACCGCCGCACGCGAGGTGCTGGCAGCAGAGTGCTCTAGCGAGCAGGTGCGCAGTTTCCCAGTTGAGCGTTACGGCCCAGTCACAGCCCCGGGAATAGACGACGCCACGGTAGAGGACATCGCCGACCGCCTGCTGGCGGCACGCAATCCGATATTGATCAGCGCCTACGCCGGACGCAATCCGGCCTGTGCCAAAATTATCGATGAGCTTGCGCAGCTAACGGGGATGCGAGTCTACGAGTCCAATCCGATCTACCTCAACATTTCCCACGACTCGCCGTGTTTTGCCGGATATTCCGCAGCGGATGATGTCGGGGACGCGGACTTCGGCTTGCTAGTCGATGTGGATGTTCCGTGGATCCCCAAGTTCGCGCGCGAAAACGCCGGGACCCAGTGGGTCCATATCGACATCGACGTCATCAAGAAAGACATCCCCATGTGGGGATTTCCCAGTCATCTGCGCATCCAGGCTGACAGTTACAAGGTATTGCAGCGCTTGTTGGCAGTTCTTAGAACCAGAGCAACATCGGAGTACCTCCACTCTGCCCGCGAACGTGTATCCATTTGGATGGAACAGCGCACGGCCGCAATAGCGGCAGCGCGCGTCGCCATGCAGCCCTCTTCCCAAGCAAAAATCACAGCTGCCTTCGTAGCTGCGCAGTTGAGCGAAGTGATGGGGGACAATGACATTTTGGTTCATGAGTCAATCACCAACGTATTCCCTGTACTGAGCCAGATCAAGCGCAACCGGCCAGGCACCGTATTCGGCAACGGTGGAGGTGGTTTGGGCTTCGGCGGTGGCGTGGCACTTGGAGCGAAACTCGCATTTCCAGACCGCACCGTATTCCATGTGACGGGTGATGCCAGCTTTTGTTTTTCTGCGCCAACGGCGGTATACATGGTCTCCAAGCAATACGACTTGCCGATATTCAGCGTTGTGCTCGATAACAGCGGTTGGGGGGCGGTGAAGGGCGCAACGCTCCGGGTCTATCCGCACGGCGAAGCAAAGTCTGCTGGCGCTTACCAAGCCGTTGTCGGCACCGACACCCACTACGAAAAAGTGGGGGAGGCTGCTGGTGCCTACGGCGAGTGCGTGGACACCGCTGCGGTGGTACCAGCGGCAATCAGGCGCTGTATGGATGCAGTGAAAGCCGGACGCTCGGCGGTATTAGTGGTGCGCCTTGACCCCATCTAAAATAATTATCTAAATGACATCTTCTTTCGCCGCTACCGAAACGCTTGCGGAGTAATCTCCTTCCTTCTAGGTAATTGCATCCTGCATTGACCTAATAGGGTTGTGGGCGCCGCGGCGCCCACTTTTTTATCCATGGTGGAATGGGGACAATCTCCTTCCTCCGTCTTAATTGCGTTAACCTCGCCATTCATTATTATGACTTTAATGTTTCCAACTGCGTCCATTACCCTGAAAATTATGCCGGCCTATTTCTCATTTGGAATATCCGCCCCGATGAAGTACCTGACCGTGGGTCGATTCTCACCCACATGGAGTGCAAGCTTGCGATTGCGTATCTCCAGTTCGCTCGCAGTGAGGCGTTCGCGGTGACGCAGGTGCGCCAGCCAGGACTCGTCCATGAATTGTTCGACGAACAAGCCGGCATTGGTGACGTCCCGAAAGATGGACCAGGAGATTGCTCCATTGCGCAGTCGCATGCGGCGACTCGCCCGCATAAGGTCGAGAAACTCATCGGCGCGCGCAGGGTCGATCTGATACTCCACGGCAACCAATACTGGGCCTTGCCCAGGCTCGATAGGTGCGGCAAGGTTGGCCTCGCTCCAGTAGGGCGACGGCGTCAAGTCCTCTTCAGCACCGCCGCCGAGCTTCAACCTCAGCGTTGCCAGCAGGCCGAACAGCGAGGCGACGGCTGCCGCCAATAGCGAGGTGGACACGCTGGACTTGGTTGCCAACTGGCCCCAGGACACCCCCCCGCATGCCATCCCTATCCACAAGGCCATAAGTACCAAGGCCAGTCCGCGCCCGCCGACCCAGCGCGGCAGCGCCAGCTGGGCGGCAACCTGGAAGGCACCGAAAGCCGCCATCCAGGCGAAGCCGGCGCATAACATGGCGATGCCAACCAGATAAGCGTCGTGCGACAAACCGACCATGGCGCTGGTCGCAGCACTCAGCAGCCAGGCCGCGACTACCAGCTGATCCCGCGAAAATCGCTTCCTGATTCTGGCCACCGTCATCGCCAAAACCAGCGCGCCGATACCGAAACAGGCAACCAGCAGACTGTAGGTCGTTGGCCCGCCATTGAGCTGGGTGCGTGCGACAACCGGCAGCAAGGCCAGGGACGCCATGCCAAAGAAGGAGAAGACAGCTCCGCGTGCCAGCACCGCAAGCAATGCGGGCGTGTTGCGCACGAACTGAATACCGACAAGGATTGCCCCCATGAAGCGCTCGCTGGGCAAATTACTCGGCGGTGACGGCTCACGCCGCCACTGTATGAGGAAAACCACAGCGGCGATGGACAGCGCCCCGTTCATCAAGAATACATATGCGGTACCGCCCAGCGCGACTATCGCTCCGGCGATCACGGGACCCACCGCCCGGGAGGCATTCAGTGCAAAGCCATAGAGCAAGACGGCAGCCGGGATTTCATTACGCGGCACGACTTCCTGGATCAGCGAGGCGAAAGTAGGCAGGCGCATAATCAGCCCCGTTCCCATCAGGAATGCCGCAACAAACAACAGGCCTGGTGCCAGCACCCCTGCGAGCGACAGGGCACCAACGGCAACGGAGACTACTGCCACCCAGACTTGCGAAAAAATGAGGTAGTGGCGACGATCAATAATGTCGGCCAAGGCCCCGCTGGGCAGCGCAAACAGAAAAACCGGGGCCGTCGCCGCAGTCTGGATCAGTGCAACCAACAGGGGGGTCGCACCCGGAGCGGTGGTCATGGTCCAGGCAGCGGCCACCTCGAACATCCAACTGCAGACATTGGCCGTCAAGCCGGTAATCCAGAGCAGGCGGAAAACCGGACGACTTAAAGGTGCCCAGGGTCCAACCATAGTGCCTGCCGATCCCGGGGCCGGGGCACCGGTTTCGGCAGTGTGGTCCTCGTTCATGATCCTCGCCAGACTATCGCTTTCACTCCGCCCTTAGCCTCAGGCAGGCGTGAACATAGGCACCGGTGGCCCGCCATCACTAGGCTTGAAGACCACCTTAACGCCCAGACCAACGTGCAAGCTGCTGGCGTCGCAATCCACAATATTGGTGAGCATGGTGACGCCTTCATCGAGCGTGACATAGGCTAGGGTGTAGGCGGCATCCTCTTTACCCATGGCGCTGTAGGAGTACACCTGACCTCTGCCTGAGGACTGAATCCACTCTGTCTTGTCACTCAGGCAATAAGGGCAGATCGCCCGCGGATAGTAGTGAAACTCTCCGCACGCTGCACATTTTTTTACCAGCAATCGCCCTTCGGTGGCGGCCTTCCAGTACTGTTCAGTCTCCGGGTGCAGACGGGGCGCCATGATTTTCCTGGTGGCTGTAGTCACGATACTTACTCCCTTTCCAAGATCACTGTTCCAGCCACATGCCGGGAGGCGAGGACACCGCCGATACCGCTGGCAATCGCCAGGTTGCAGTTAGGCACCTGGACCTTGGAATGTGCCTCGCCGCGAAGCTGACGCACCGCCTCGATCAGCTTTGTCATGCCACCGCGATTGGCCGGATGGTTGTTGCAGAGGCCGCCGCCGTCCGTGTTGAACGGCAACTTGCCGACACCCGAGATCAAATTGCCGTCGGCGACGAACTGGCCGCCCTGCCCTTTGGGGCAAAAGCCGAGGTCTTCCAATTGTACCAGCACGGTGATGGTGAAGCTATCGTAGATCGATGCGTACTTGATGTCGGCCGGGGTAATCCCTGCTTCGGAAAACGCGGCCGGGCCGGAGAATGCCGCAGCCGAGTAGGTCAGATCGATCTTGCCTGCGCTGTTGTTCTTGGGCGCTTCGCCGCTGCCGAGTATCCTGACTTTCGGACGATTCAGGCTTCTGGCAATTTCGGGACGCGCCACGATCACCGCGCCGCCACCGTCGCTGATGACGCAGCAGTCCAAGCGATGTAGCGGATCGGAAACCAGCGGCGAGTTAAGCACATCCTCCACCGTCACCACCTGGCGCAGCAGGGCGTTGACATTGTGCTGCGCATGGTGCGAAGCGGCAACCTTGATCCATGCCAGCTGTTCGCTGGTAGTGCCGAACTCGTACATGTGGCGGCGGGCCACCAGTGCATACAGATTCTGGGTTGCCGGAGCATAGGGCATTTCGAACTGCAAATCCGGCGTGTCAAAATCCGGCGGTTTGAGGGCGAGCGAGGCACCAGCCGCGCGCGGACGACCGCCGAGGGTGACCAACGCCACATTGCATCTGCCCATGGCGATGGCCTGAGCGGCATGCGCGACATGCAGGATAGGCGCCGAGCCGCCGCATTCGGTGGAGTCCATGTGACGAACCTTCAGTCCAAGGTATTCAACCATCGACGCAGTACCCAGCCCAGGTGCATCGCCGGCACAGAAATAGCCGTCGATGTCTCCCTTGCTCAATCCCGCATCCTCCAGCGCTCCCTTGGCAACGTCAGCATGGATACGCGCGACCGAAAGCGTGTCAGCCTTTCGGATCGGGTGCTCGTAGGCACCGACTATGTATGTCCTACCCTTGATGATGTTTCCTCTATGCCAGCTTGCCTGGTGCAACGATTTTGAAGCGCGATATCCACAGCGACAAGTTACATCAGCCCCTATTTCGGCAACAACTACTATCGTGGTTTTACTAACTTGTCTTCTGGTATTTTATACACTAGAATAGGTATATTCAAGCATTTATATTAAATGCACCAAACGCCCGGCACAGGCTTTGCCCGGACAGCAGTAGTCCAGTGCAGGGCTGATATCGCTGCCGATGAATGTGGTATAAATAATTAAACGATAATTCATATCTTAGTGGCAGTCCTTATGCAGAAAACAAAAACGCGCAAGCCCAACCTCGCTTTTACGATCAGGGATGCCATCCAGGCGGAAATCGAAAGAGGCGAGTTACCACCCGGAGCGCCTCTCGAAGAACGAGCACTGGCGGCGAAGTTCTCCGTATCGCGCACGCCCGTCCGGGAAGCGATACAGCAACTGGCCGCCCAGAATCTTGTCCGGATGACCCCGCGCCAAGGTGTAACGGTGTCGCGCATGTCGGTACCTCAACTGCGCGACATGTTGGAGCTGCTGGGCGAACTCGAGGCTTTGTGCGCCAAGTTGGCGGCCCGCCGCCACTCGGAAGACCTGCACATTGCGCTGGAAACCGCCCTGCAGAGAGGTCGCGATGCCGCCCGCGCTGCCGCTACCTTGCCGAGTGGCAGCATCGATGACTACAGCGAAGCCAACATGCAGTTCCACGAAGCCATACATGCCGGCAGCCGCAACGAGCTCCTGATCCAGCATGTGCGTCCGCTCCGCCGCCTGATCCGACGCTACAACGTCAACATTCGCATCATGAGAACGCCGGCGCAGATGGAGAAATCGATTCACGACCACGAGCAAATCCTGCAGGCCATCATGGCTGGTGACGAGTCACTCGCCTTTCGACTAATGTTCGAGCACGTGCCTGTCGGTGGCAATGGCTTCTCGGAATTTCTCTCCGCTCTCCCCGCCAGCTTTTTCGAAGACTCTGCCACCTCCTAGCAACGCGTGGCAGCGCGAGCCGATACCGAAGGCTGATTGATTCACGCCGCCTCCGTGTGTTTCGGCGCGGGCTGCCGGCCGAGGATTAGGTCCGCTGCCTTCTCGCCGATCATAATGGCGGCCGCCATGGTATTGGCGCCAGGAATGGTGGGCATGACAGAAGCGTCGGCAACGCGCAGGCCGGCGACGCCACGCACGCGCAGTTGCGGATCGACAACGGCTTGCTCGTCCACGCCCATCTTGCAGGTACCAACCGGATGATGCGTGATGCCGACGTGCGCGGAGATCGCCGCGTTCAAGTCCTTTTCCGACACCACGTCGTCACCGGGTAACGTCTCCCTGCCTACGAGCGCCGCCTGCGGCTGAGTCCGATAGATGGTGCGGGTTGCCTCGATGCCGCGCCGCATGGTGGCGAAGTCCTCAGGGTCGGAGAAAAGGTTGAGATAAATCCTCGGCGCGTCGGCGGGATCCGCTGATCGCAAGGTCACCCTGCCGCGACTGCGCTGCTGGATCAGGCACAGAGTCACATAAAAACAATGCGGCGTGGGTGCGACAAGGCCGGGGAACCACAGGCGTGCATCAAGCGAAATCGGGTTACATAACAACTGAATGTCTGGCTGATCGAGCTCAGGCCGGCTGCGCAAAAGCAGGGTACCACTGCAGATCTGCGTCGCGAACGGGCCGTTGCCTAAAAGGGCCCAACGCAGGACAGAGAGAACGGCACGATCGAAGCGCAGTTCGCGCGCGAAGGTCACGGGTTGCGTGGCGAGAAAGTTCATCGGCAGGCGTGGATGCTCGATCAAGTTGCGCCCGACGCCGGGAAGGTGGACCCGGGACACGATACCGTGTTTGCGTATGTCGTCGGCCGGACCAATGCCGGATAGCATCAGTAGCTGTGGCGAATTGTAGGCTCCGCCACAGACTACGACTTCGCGCCTGGCCCTAACCTTGTACTGGCGTCCGCCACGACTGTATTCGACACCGACGGCACGGCCGTTTTCGATAAGGATGCGCCTGGTCAGGGCTCCGGTTTTCACGACAAGGTTGGCGCGATGGCGCACAGGATTCAGGTATGCACGCGAAGTACTAGCCCGTCTCCCGCGCCCGTCTATGGTGACTTCGCCGCGGCCGAAGCCCTCCTGCAGTTCACCATCGTAGTCCTCGGTCAACTGGTAGCCAGCAGCAAGCATCGCTTGTCGCAAGGGCTCGGTGACGAGCTTGGTGGTATCGATCGGCCTGACCTGCACGGGTCCCTCGTCGCCATGGTACTTGCCCGCCCCGCGCCAACTGGTCTCGTAGCGTTTAAAGTAGGGTAACACGTCGTCATAGCCCCAGCCGTCGCAACCCAGTTCGCGCCAAGTGTCGAAGTCGCGCCGGTGTCCGCGTATGTGGAACATGCCGTTGACCGACGAGGAGCCACCCAGCACGCGCCCGCGCGGCACTTCGATTATCCTTCCGTCCAGGTGCGGCTCGGGTTCACTACGAAAGCCCCAGTTGACGCCTGGTGACTGTATGGCGCGAACGAAGGCAACCGGCATGCGCAGCAACGGATGCCAGTCGCGGCCACCGGCTTCAAGCAGTATCACAGAGCAGTCAGCTTGCTCGCTCAGGCGATTGGCCACGACACAGCCAGCCGTTCCAGCCCCTATGACCACATAATCGACGCTGTTCGAATAGGCATCCACAGGTCCCTTTCTCCCGCTCTGGTTCTAGGGAATGTAGCGGGTTTTGCACACGCTCATGTTTTGACCTCAGCCATGGTCACGACTGGGCGGGTGGTGACAACGGGCGTTCCCCTCGGTTGCTGCAAGTCCTCCCGATAGGTCTTGGCCGCACGCAGATAGAGGAGTCCCGCCCAAACCAAGACAACGACAAAGCACAGCATGCTGTTGCGAATGCCTACTGCCGAGGCTTTGAGGCAGGCAACGGCGAGTTCCGAACCTGCCGCCGGTGCCGCGGCGCCACTCACGCAGACCGCCTTATAGAGGCCGCCAGTGAACGCCTGGGAAGCAAACATATCGCTGAGAAAGCCAATGACCGGCGGCCCCATTCCGTGGCCGATCAGGGTCATGGTGACCATCATGATCGCCGACGAAGTAGCCCGCATCCGCGGCTCAACCATCCGATGGATGGTGCTGAAAGTCGGACCGTTCCAACACAAGGTGAGGGTGGCGAAAAGGAAGATCGCGCTGGTCGCCAGGAGCGAGTCGTCCTGGAGAAACGCAAACGTAGCGACGGGGACAGCGATCAGGGTGGCACATCCGGGCACCCAGGCGTACCACCGTTGATCCCGGGGGCTTAGCCAGTCGGCGATAATGCCGCCCAACGAAATGCCGATGAAGCCGCCGACGCCGATGACTAAGCCAAAGGTAAAGCCGGCCTTGGCCAGACTCATGCCGAAGACGCGCGACAGATACATGGGAATGAACATGTTGATGCCTTGCAGCGCAAAAGCCCCGATGACAGTCCCGAGCACCATGTTACGGGTGGTTCTGTTGGACCACATGCGGCGGACGACCGACGACAGCGCCGGTACGTCCGCGCTGACCGGGGTTTTATCCGACAGTCCACGCGGCGGTTCGCGCAGCGTGAACCAAGTCAGCGCCCCGAGTGCCACCCCGGGCACGCCGAGGTAGATGAAGGTCGAGCGCCAGCCAAAGGACTGGGCCAGCCAGCCGCCGGCGAAGGACGCTATAAGCACGCCCAAGGGCACGCCGAGCGCGAAAATGCCCAAGGCCGTGGCGCGTCGATCGGGCGGGAAGTGATCGGCGATCAGCGCGTGGGCACCGGGGACAGTGCCAGCCTCGCCGATACCGACGCCGCAACGGAACAATATCATTTGCCAGAAGCTCTGGGCATAGCCACAGAGGGTGGCGAAGATGGACCAAACAACGACGCAAACCGAGATCAGGCGTACCCGGTTACAGCGTTCTGCCATCCGCCCCAGAGGAATGCAACTGATCGTAAAGAACAGGGCAAACGACAAGCCACCGATGAGTCCCATCTGAAAATCAGTGAGACCGAGATCCGTCTTGATTGCCTGCCCCAGAACGGCGACGACAATCCGATCGAGAAAGCTACAGGCATAGACAGCAACAAGCAGGAACAACAGCCATATCTTGTACCTCGTGGAAAAGTGGACTGATGGTGCTTTTGTGGCTGCGTTGCTGTCTGTCATGCCATTTCTCCTCATTATCTCGCGTCCAGCGCGGGGGTCTCCGTGTGCTCTTGCCGCGCAGGACTTACGGACAGTTGCCACCTGTCCGTGTCCATTTTTTTATCGCAATCCGCAGCAGGAATTGCGATCATACTTTAACGCTCGATCATGCCTCGACTGTCCGGATCTTTTTGCCGGAGGTAATCCGGCGCATGAGGAGATCCTCGTTGATCTCGATGCCCAGTCCGGGTCCGTCGTTCGGATACAGGAACCCATCCTCGTAGCGCGGCACGTTGAGCGCCAGGTCGTCTTTGATGTCCTTGCTATTCAGACAGTCGTGAATGTGCAGCGGCCCGGCATTCTCCTGCGGGAACCGTGCAATCCAGTCATTCGCCGCCAACAGATGTGCCGCCGGGCTCGCTTCCAGCCCCCCACCCACCATACAGCCGCAAATCACCGGCAGGTTCGCTAGCCGCGCCATAGTTAGCCAGCGCTGCGCCTTCAGTAGTCCGCCGGCCTTTTGCATCTTGATCATCAGCCCATCGGCTGCCCCTTTGTTGATGATCGCCAGCAGATCGTGCAGTTCCTGCGCCGACTCGTCGGCGTAAATCGGTGTTCCCACCTTGCCGCGCAGTCGCGCCATGCCCTCGATGTCCCATGCCGGCAGCGGCTGCTCGATTTTCGACAGGTTGTATTTCTCCAATGCCCGGATCGTCGCCAACGCCTGGTCATACGTCCAAGCCCCGTTGATGTCGATGAATAGATCCACCTCGTCGCCCACCGCCGCGCGCACTTCCGACACCATCGCGATGTCCTCCTTCGGCGTGTAGCCAGACTTCAGCTTCACAAAGGCAAAACCCTCCTTCAGCACCGCCAGTGCCTCTTTCGCCACCTCTTCCGGCTTGCCCGCTCCGAGCACCAAACCCAGTGGAATCCGGTCGATCGTCTTGCCTCCAAGCAGCGTATACACCGGCACACCCAGAATTTTGCCCACCAGATCGTGCAGCGCAAAATCCACCGTCGCCTTGGCCTGGTTGTTGTCCCGGGTAAGAATGTCCATCCGCCCGACAATCTTCTCGATCTTTGTCGGATCCTCTCCCAGCAGAATCTTCGGCGCAAAGAAGTCGCAGATCATCGCCATGATCGAGTCCGGCGTCTCCCCCCGGTACCACGACGACGTATCTCCCGAATCCGAAAATCCCACCACCCCTTCGTCCGTATGCAGCTTCAATACCACGCTGTCTATCCGTGACAGGGTCGCACCTCGCATCAACTGCTCACGCTTCATCGGCGTCGACATCGGTATGACTTCTACTTTGGTTATCTTCATAATCGCTCTCCTATTTTCGCTCAGTCGCTTTCGCCGGGCTGCTTGCCAGGCTCGAAACCGCCGACTTCGTGGTAAAGCACTTTGTTCTCCTCCTCGAACGCACGCACCGTCGGGATCTGCCCGGGCAAGCCGAGCTTCGTCCAACGTGAGGCGACCTTGTCGTAGACGCCTTTGGAGAGCGCGGTACGCTTGGAGAACACCGGCAGGTGACGGTGCTCCTTGCAGGCGTTGATCAGCGCCTTGGAGCCATAGGGCCTGTTCTCCGGCGGGTTTTGCGTCGGATCGAGCCAAGTGCTCCAGGTGTTGCGTAGAATGTCGATGTCATCAATCGGGTTGCAGCGGCTAGCCATGGCCCAGATCACCTGATCGGTGTCGGTCGGATCGATATCCTCGTCCACGGCGATGATCAGCTTGGTGTAATAGGCGCCACCGGGGCACTGGGCGGCCAAGGCCAGCACCTGCGCTGCATGACCGGCATAGCGCTGCTCCAGGCTGATCACCGTCATGCCGAAGCCGCCGGCCGCCGCCGGGTGGGCATAGACGCCGTGGATGCCCGGGATGCCCAGCTTGTCCAGGTCATCCCAGATCTTGGCCGAGCGCATGACGGAGAAAAATCCGCTCTGCTCGCACGACGGATAGTCGGCCATCAGGGCGTTGGTCAAGATGGGATTTGAGCGGTGATGGACAGCGGTGACCTCAACCAGCGGGCAGCCGGCCTCGGGCCTGCCGTAGTAGCCCGGAAACTCGCCGAACGGGCCTTCGGGTTTGACCGAATTCAGCCGGATGACGCCTTCGATCACCAACTCGGCATTCGCCGGCAACAGCAGATCGGTGGTCGTACCGCGCACCACGGGAATCGCCTGGCCCTTGATGCCGCCCGCAAATTCGTATTCGGAAACATTCTTCGGGAAAGTTTGGGAACCCACCATCATGAACAGCGGATCGATACCCCAGGCCGCCGCCACATGGATGTCATTGCCATTCTGCCAGGCGCGGGTGATATGCAGACGGGCATCCTTGCCCGGCGACAGGTACAAACCGACCTCCTTCTTCCCCTGCTGCATCATCCGATAGGTGCCGATGTTCAGATAGCCACTGTCCGGATCGCGGGTGATCACCGCGTCCGCTGTACCGGCGTAACGCCCACCATCCAGGGGCCAGTGCCTGGGGATGGGTAGCTGATCGAGATCGATCTGGTTGCCGGTCAGCGTATGCTCGAACACTGGTGCATCCTTGGCCGCGACCTCTTTCGGGGGAATGCGCCGCTTGAGCTTGTCCTTTGCTCGACGAATCAACTCCACCGTCGGTGTATCAACCGGCTCTTCCAGCGTCATTGCAACACGCTTGATGCTGGGTCCCAGGATGTTCCACAGAAGTCTTGCACCGATCGGACTTTTCTCAAACCCGGCGGCCTTCTCGAACAGCACTGCGGGCGAGGGCGTCTGTTTCGCCAACAGATAGCCCACCGCGCTCATCTCCTCGTCCCGATCCACCGGCTCTTTCACCCGGACCAGTTCGCCCATTTCATCGACGCGCGTAAGCCATTCACGCAGATCTTGAATCGGTTCGTTCGCCGCGGTTTCTGATGTCCCTGATTTCTCGCTGCCCTTCTTCATATCCATGCCCAATACCCCCAAATAATCAATTCAAAACTCGTCTGGCAGCACCATATCAATTCCAAGATTGCCGCCTTCAAGTCTTATATTGTGGGATTATTTATTGAATGTCAAGCGTTCACTACAGTCGCTCAAAAATAAATATATTTCCGCTTGTAATGGCCATTTACAAAGATATCCAGGTGGTACTGGCAATCGCCTATCAATCTCTCTATTTAATATGCAATCCTATAATATGAGACTATGTATTAACATTATGAAAATCGAAACTATTTTTGCCACGCTCTCGGAACATGCAGTAAAGTCCGCTTCAATTCTCCAGGCCATCGGGGACGAATCAACTAGAGGCGAGACCGATACTCATGGAAAAAAAAGGCAAAAATCCAAAGATCCCAACCGACAATGCGCGGCGGACCAGCCCTGAGAAGGTGATAGGAATCCTCGACCTGTTCGAGGAGGAACATTTGCGCTGGACGCCTGAACAAATGATGGAACGGCTGCAATGCCCGCGGTCTACCCTTTACCGATATCTGCGCGTCCTGACCACTGCGGGTCTCGTCACCTCACTTCCGGATACCGGCTACACGCTTGGGCCGAGGATCGTCGAGCTCGACTACATGATGCGCTCCAGCGATCCGCTAATCACCAACGGCAGACCGCTGCTGCAAGCACTGGTCAAAGAAATTGCCGGCATCGGACTCCTGTGTCGGTATTACAAGGACCGCGTCCTTTGCGTACACCAGGAAACGAGCGCCAGCGAGATCCACAGCAGCTACGAGCGCGGTCGGGCCATGCCGATTGCCGTGGGCGCAACATCACGCGTCATTCTCGCTCATCTCAATCTGCCGCAGCTACGTCAGCTCTATGCGCAGCAGTCCAGTGAGTTCTCGAGGAAGAAGATCGACAAAAGTCTCGACGAACTACAGGAAAATCTGCGGGAAATTCGCAAACTCGGTTATTGTCTGTCGCGCGGAGAAGTCACGCCGGGCGTGGTCGGGATCGCCGCACCGGTGTTCGACAGTGAAGATACGATCATTGGCAGTTTGAGCATGGTTGTCTCCGAGACCGGCTTCAACGAACGGCGGCGACGCATCAACATCGATCGAATCACCTTCAGCGCACGAGTGCTCACCAACTCCATGCGGCCGCTGGACTTTGCTTAGTCTCGTTACCGTTACGCGAACAATATAATTATTTATCATATATCGGCGATGCTCTAACGGAAATGGCGTTAGCGTCAGCAGTACCCTGGATTACGGACGTCACGCACACCGATGCACGGCTTGCAGATTACATCGATGCCAGCGACGCCGTGGGGCATGAGTTACCTGGTCTCTTCGTCCACGACGCAGTGACCGGCCCCACTCCTGCCATATCGGTAAGGACCCATTAGCAGAATCACTAAGCCACATATTCCGCAAACAAGGGCCGAGACTTCGTGTATCAGCGTATACGTCTTGGCCTCGTCAAACGCCAGTCCGTACACGTAGGGGCCCACAGCGCCGCCCATGGTTGCAATCCCGAACAAGGTCCCATAAATACTACCGAAGGACTTCTGCCCGAAGTATTTCCTGGCCAAGAACGGGATCAGGTCGCCTTCCGTACCTGTGGAAATACCCAGCAGCAATGCTGACAGCATCAACAGGCCCGGAATATCGGCTGGGGCGTAGGCTAGCATGGCAAAGCCTGCCGCCCCCAGGATGAACGCGATAAGGCCGACCAAGGGCGCAAACACAAGATCCAGGACCGCGCCGATGGCGACTCGCGAAACAGCCAAGCCCAGGCCAGCCAATGCCATCGCCTTGGCGGCATACTCGGAACTCATGCCCTTGTCGCTGGCAAAAGGCGCCAAATGAATATACCCGCCGAGTATGACGCATGAGACGAGGAAGATAACAACAGCGATCAGCCAAAACTGATAGGTTGCCAGCGCCTGCGACAGGGTGAGCCCGTCACCAATGGCAATACTCTCGGGGAGACTGCGGCGAGTCTTAACCGAGTCGGGAGCCGATTCAATATGGTGCAAAGTCCGGAAGATCATTTGGTGAGCGAAGGCGCCAAGAAGCAGCGCAATTAGGGCAAGTACGGCATATGCCTGCCGCCAGCCCATGATCCCTATCAGAGCGTTGGCCAGAATCGGGGCAGCCACCCCGCCAAGGCCAGAACCGAGCATGCCGAACCCCAGCGCCATGCCGAATCTCCTGTCGAACACACGGGGCAGGATAGCCAGATAGCCTGCCGCCGTCGTTGCTGCTCCCAGCACGCCACCGGCGAACCCGACTGCGGCCAGATATGCGCGACTGGGTGGAGCCATTGCCAAAGTCAGCAGTGCCAGGCTGAACAGGAAAATTGAGTAGCCGATCACCTTGCGCCAGCCTACCCGGTCTGCAATTTGTCCCATGATGGGAGCGCCGACAGCCACACCGACCATGCCCAGCATCGGGAGCAATGCCACATCGGCACGCCCCCAGCTAAATGAGGACGCCATGGGTTTCAGGAATATCCCGGTCACCGAGAAGAACATGGGACCGAAACCACATGAAAGGCCAAGCGCAGCACCGCATACCACTACCAACTTCTGCGCTACCGATGGGTGGAGAACCGGCTGCTCGGTCTCCTGATTCAACAATTCCTTATCCAACGCTTTAGGCATTCTGCATCCCCCGTCGGCATGGTTTCCACCCTATCGGTAAACGAGTACCGGCAACTCACAATGGGTCAGCACTTTATGGGTCTCGGAGCCAAGCAGAACACCACTCACTCCGCCGCGCCCATGGGAAGCCATCAATATCAGGTCGCATGCTTCTCGCTTGGCGGCTGCGATAATCGCTTCATAGGGCTTGTCAGCCGTCTCCGCGAAGGCAACGCTCGGTACACCGGCAGCCATTGCAACCGCCGTCGCTCTGGACAGGATTTTTTGCGCCCGCGACTCCGTCAATTCGTACAATAGATTGGGGGCGGCCGCTTCCATTAACTCAAATTCGCCATAGATGGAAGCTGCGTAGTCCGGCTTTGCGTAAAAAAATGTGATCCTCGCCCCGCCCTCCTTGGCAAACGACACGGCTGCCTCTATGGCCCGCTGAGACAAATCTGAGCCGTCAGTGGGAACAAGCAGATTGTGGAACATGATTCACCTCTGAGGGTTGATCAATCGAGATCTCAACCTGCCGCGGAGTCTTGAGGAGAAAGCAGGAGAGCGCCGGGACAAGAATCAGCGCGCCAACCATGTTCCAAAGGAACATAAAGGTGAGCAGGATGCCCATGTCGACCTGAAACTTGATGGGTGACCAGGCCCAGGTAACGACGCCGGCTGCGAGCGTCAATCCGACCAGGGCCACGACCTTGCCAGTGAATGCCGCCGCAGCCTTATACGCCTCCGCAAGGGGCATGCCGGCACGCTGAAAGCTGAGCTGCACGCTGAGAAGATACAGCGCGTAGTCGACACCAATGCCGACGCCAAGCGCGATTACCGGCAAGGTGGCGACTTTTACGCCGATACCCAACATGACCATGAGCGCCTCACACAGCACCGAGGTGATCATCAGTGGCACGACAGCGACGACGACTGCGCGCCAGTTTCGAAAAGTGATGAAACACAGAATGATCACTGCGCCGTAGACGTAAGCGAGCATCGTCCGGCTGGATTTCTCGACGACGATATTGGTTACCGCTTCGATTCCCGCGGGACCCGCCGCCAACAGGAAGTGGATGTCTTTGTCATCGTGCTGCTGAGCGAACTCCTCGACGGTGGTGACGATGCGGTGAAGGGTTTCCGCCTTGTGGTCGGTGAGGTACGCGATCACCGGGATTGTCGAGCAGCCCTTGTCAACTGCATCCGGATTATCGTTCAAGGTCCGTTCGACGGCGGCACCGATCATTGACGGGTTGTTCGGGATCGACAACCATTTCGGATTACCCTCGGCCGACCCCGCCACGGCTTTGGCGATATTGTCGGACAGCGCCATCGTATATTGGACGCCCGGCACTTGCCGCAGCGTCCAGGCGAACCTTTCCGTTTCCTTGACGCTCTTGTACTCGCCACAGCCGTCCTTTGGCGTCTTGACGATGCTGACGAACTGATCGCTGGACAATCCGTAATGCCCGTTGATATACGCGACGTCAATGTTATAGGGAGAATCGGCGCGTAATTCCGGTGCGCCCGGATCAAGATCCCCCGTCTTGAGGTGAAGACTGATCGCGTATCCGCCAGCGGCCAGCACTGCCGACACTAGAATCGCTCCTGACGCCCAGCGCCTTTCCGTAAAGTGATTGAAAAATCTCCAGACAGGGCCTTGTTTCGCCCCCTCGCCCGACAGACTGCGTGCCGCCGCCACCGGGTTGACCCCCAGATACGAGAGCATCACCGGCAAAAGCAGCAGGTTAGTGACAATCAGCAATGCCACCCCAATACTAGCAACCAGCGCCAGTTCCTTGATGACCGGGATGTCGATGACAGTAAGGACGACAAATGCCACCGCATCGGCAAGCAGCGCCGTGACCCCAGCCAGAAATAGTCGACGGAATGTATATCGGGCGGCGACGTATCTGTGGGTTCCCCTCCCGACATCCTGCATGATTCCGTTCATCTTCTGCGCGCCGTGGCTCACGCCGATGGCGAAGACAAGAAACGGCACCAGGATCGAATAGGGATCGAGATCGAGATGCAGCGTTTTAACAATGCCCAGCTCCCAGACCACCGCAACCAGCGAACAGCTCAGCACCAGCAACGTACTTCGCAGGCACCGCGTATACAAAAAAATGATCAGGGCCGAGACCCCAAACGCAATGCCGAAAAAGTTCGTGACATGCATCAGGCCATCTATCAGATCACCCACTAGCTTGGCAAAGCCGACGATATGTATCTTGACTTGCGGTCCTTTGCCCTCTGCCCCCTGTAACTCGTACTTTTGTCGAATTTGCGTTTCCAACTGCCGTGAAAAAGCGCCGTAGTCCAGCCGCTCGCCGGTTTCCATGTTTTTCTCAAGCAATGGCACGACGATCATGATCGACTTGTAATCGTTCGAAACCAGGTTGCCTACGATACCGGCGCGCCGAATCCCCGTTTTCAAATCTTCAATTGTCCGAGGCGAGCCATCGTAATCGTCCGGCATGACCTGGCCGCCACGAAAGCCATTTTCGGTCACTTCGGTCCAGCGTACAGACGCCATCCAGATCGATTTCATGAAGGAGCGCGCGACCCCCGGCATCAAAAAGACCTCGTCGTTGACCCGCCGGGTTATATCGAGGAATGCAGGATCGAACACGTCACCCTGTTTATTCTCGATGACGATCCGTACGATGTTGCCCAGGCCTCCCAATTTGCCGCGGTTTTCGAAGTAATTCTGGATATAAGGATGATTCTGCGGAATCATCTTGTCGAAGCCGGTGTTGACAGAAAGCTTGGCTGCCTGAAGGCTGAGCATCACGGTAATCAGCGTGCACGCCGCGATAAACCAGAAGCGGTGATTGAATACCAGTCGCTCCAGCACATTGCCGGAGCGATTATTGAAATCCTCCGGATCGCGCACAACCGGCATTTCCCTTATCTTTTCCGAGGATGTTTCCATATGTTTGCTCTATCGCTACTCAATGGTTTCGATGCGAACGCCGTTGGTACCAACGACCGCCACGGCGTCTTTACCCGCTGGCGCCACACCGAAGAACGCCATTCGCTTTTCTACCTTGACGCTCACAAAGGAATCGCCACCGTCCTTGCTGACCAGCATTTGACCACCCTGGGTCACCAACACGACGCGTCCGTCTTCCAACAAGGTTCCCGCCGTGATGCCGTCAGTAGCGTCGCTATGCGCCGCCCGCCAACTTTGCCCGCCATCCGTGCTCCGTAATATGTTGCCGCGCATGCCAAAGACGATCAGTGTCTCCCCCTTGGCCAGGATGCCGAAGAAACTGCCTTGATAGGGGGATGCCAAGGCCATGAAACGCTCATGCTGCAGATCCCAGCGGCGGATCAGGCCCTGCTCGCCCGCGATGAATACACCGCTGTCCGAGGCGGCGAGACTGTAAAGATGAAAACCTTGTTCATTGGCGATCCGATCGATCAGTGGCTCCCAGCTCTTGCCACCATCCTTAGTTCGCAAGGCGAGATTGAAGGCGCCGACAACATAGCCCTCAAGTTCATTGACGAACAGGACATCAAGAAACGGCTTGTCCGCCCCTTCTTCGAGCAGACGTTTGGCTTCGTCCTGCCACTTCGCGGCATCGGGACCAGCTGAGAACTTTTTGTAATAGGCGTCGATAATCTCGGCCGCGCGTTTTCCGTCTAGCTGCTTGACCCAGCTGAGTCCTCCATCATCACTGTGCAGCACCACCCCGTCGTGACCGACTGCCCAACCCTGTTTTGCTGTAGGAAACTGTACTGCCACAAGGTCTGAACTAAGCGGAACCGCCACCTGCTTCCAGTTCTTTCCGGCATCGTCGGATACAAGGATGTGGCCCATCGGTCCCACCGCCACAAGGCGCCTGCCGGCGCGTGCTACCGCCGACAGACGGGTTTTCTGCGCAAGAGGACTCATGTGGGCCGGCGTATCTAGCGGGGTCAAAAACACCGCCTCTGCAGGCAGAGAAACCGAAGCCCAAATCAGCAAGATCGCGAACCGTATCCGCCATCGAAAAAACATCACTTGTCCCCCATTCAGTTCATGAACAGTCATGCACCTGCGGCGATTCAGCCGCAGGTGCAGGTCTAACTCATGAGATCAATACTTGAGAACCGATTTGGTCAGTGATTCGGAAGACATGTCTTCCGGCGACAAGGGTTTGACCGGCACGGAGCCATGGGGCCCCATCTGGATGTAGGTATAGACCCCGCTGCTCAAATCGTGGATCAGCCCCTGCTCGCTGACCGGCGCAAGAATGTCGTATTGCGGTGCGATACCGTGAAAGAGCACGCGGTAGATCTTCCCGGCATGATCGTAGGTCTCTGCTATGCCACCGTACCAGGCATCCTCATCAATGAAGAAATCGCGCTTCTCATAGATGTGGCGCTTGCCCGGTTTGAGGGTGGCGTGGACGTGCCAGACGCGATGCAATTCGAAGCGCACGCATTCCGGCTTCACATGACCTGGAAGATACTTGCTGTTGCCGTCGCAAGCCGAACCCTTATCCGGGTAGTGGAGCTTGTAGCTATTGTAAGGAATGTACATCTCCTTCTTGCCGACCAGCTTGAAATCGAAGCGATCCATCTTGCCGGAGAACATGTTGGAATCATCATAGACGGCGGCTCCCCCGATCGGCGCAATCGGCGTGTCGGCTGCGGTATCCGGCGCCAGACGCACCCGGCGGGCAGCCGGCACATAAGTCCAGGACCGCCGCTGGCTGTTTTTCTTGAGGTCGTAGTAAAGGCTGTTCATCCCATTGAGACGGGTAGGCGCCCAATACTCGGTACGGGTCGCATAGAACCATCCGGGATTGCGCTCGTTGTATAGGCTCCACTCGATATAGTGATTATTCTTGGCAGTGTTCACTACCTCGCCATCGGGCTTCACATAGGTCGGCCATTCTTCGTTTATCTGCGCCGGGCCGCGGTACTGGGCGATCTTGTTCCACATCACCTCGTAGCCGTTTTTCGGAATGGGGAAGGGGAAACCGCCTTGGCAATCGTGGTTGATGCCCAGCCCATCCGCTTCCAGCTTGCAGCGGGTGGCGTTTTTCAGCGTGTTGTCTATCACATGCTGCGGATAGGCCGCCGATCGCCGGGTCGGATAGACGTCGATGCGGAAGGTTGGATACTTGCGCATCATGGCCTTGACGCCCTCGGACAGCTTGTCGCCGTACTTGTCCATGTTCTTCGCGTCGATGGAGAAGAGGGGCTTGTCCTCGGGGAAAGGATCGGGACGCCAGCCAGGATTGCTCTTGTTATAGTTGGCTGGCGGCTTGGTCAGGCCGCCGGTGTAGGCTGGAATGGTGCCGTCCTTATTGCCAGCCTTTTCCGCCCCCCACGGGGTCAGCGTTGTTCCAAGCTGCTTGATTTCTTCGGCAGTTGGTTCCGCCCGGGCTACACCCGTGCCAACGGCGATCACCGCTGCCATGATTAGGGTTGTTGTACGTTTCATGTCTGTATTCCTCCTATTGCCGCATTAAAAAGATGTTTGGTATGTGAATGACACCCAGTTACGATCCTGCAACTGGTCACCGTTGCTGGTGGCAATCGCCGTGTGGGCCGCATTCGCTTTGTAGGTCGCAAGATAGCCGTTATACGCCAGGGCGAAATTGTGTTGTGCGTTGTAATCGAGGGCGAGCGATAAAGAGTACGAACCGGCACGCTCCCGTCCGGAAGAATTGCTGAGGACAGGCGTATTCCCACTGAGACCGTAGACCAGCCTGGCCGCCGCGGTGAGGTCCCAACCCGGTGAGACGGCAGTCCAAGTCGGGCTGAACGACAAGGCCGTCACCCAGTTGGAGTTTGTCGAACAGCCGGAGCTGGTATTTTGGCCGTTGACGCATTTCTTGAACCGGGCTTCATTGGACGTGATGCTTCTTAGTTTGGCGTAGGCCAGTTCCGCCGAAAGAACTGCGGAACTCCATACCGGCGTCGTTCCAAACTGGATTTGTCCATTGATCAGCGCGTGTGTGGTATTACCGCGCGGTCCCTGGAGATTCGCATCGGTGGACGCCGCCTGCAGGGCCGTGTTATGACGGGTGAGCAGTTCCGCACCGACACTGACCCCGCCAATATTTTTTGACAGGCTGACTCCATAGAGTTTGGTACCCTCCGCGAAGGAGAATATGTACCGTCCGGTCGGTGGACTGACGTTAGTCCAAGCGTTGCGTTCGGCAAACTCACGGGCGTAAAAACCTAGCGTTCCGTCACCTAGCCAGTCCGGCTTCCAGCGCAAACTGAGGCCCCAGTCGCCCGACTGATCCGGCTTCTTCAAGCCAGCATTGGCGAGGCAAGGACCGGCTGGAGAAAGACAAAACCGGTTTGGCCCGCGCATGATGAAATCGGCAACGCCGAGATAGGAGCCGCCTTCCGGCGCGGTGTTCTGTTCCCATTCGTAATAGTACTGTCCCGCCAGCACCAGTTCCGGGTTTAGCTGCAAGGTTGCGTAAACCTGACCGATGGGCCGTGCCGCCTCCTTCGCGGTAATGCCTGGATTGGCAATAGCCTTCCTGCCGTCGCTGGGTGTCTGGTTATACGAGACGCTGTGATTGGACAGCGATATCGCTTCGCCCCAGAGTACCGCATTACGTCCAACCTTCAGGTTGCCAGGCATCGACCCCAAGTCGAAGTTGCCATACACGTAGGCATCAAGCCACTCGCCGCTGATACCCCTGTAGTAGCGCTTCATGTAGGATGAAAACTGGTTGTTGGTGTAGCTGCCCACATTCGTCAACCCGGGGGCGGTGTGTACGTTATTGTGGAAAGCCACATCATCCCAAGCCGCCGCGCTGACGCGGAAGCCTATCTGTTTTTTGTAATCGAAGTCAAACTCTGTCAACAGGTCGAGCCGGTTGGTGACCACGTCGCCCTTGTCGTGCAAATACTCGCTCTCATCGTTGGTCATGGTATTGGCGATGACAGGATCACGTTTATGGGTCCGTACGCCAATGTTGTAGCGCAGCGTATTGCCCCAACTTGCGGTGATGTCTGGATTATCGGTGTTGATTGTGAAACCGTAAGTGCTACCGATAAGGCCACAGGCCAACATCGCCGCTGTTAGCGGGCGCAACGCGATGCCTATTAATTTCGACTGCCGTGTTTCTGTATTCATGCTTCTCCTCCTGGTTAATTATTTCCGGCAACGCCGGAGACTGTCTGGGGTCAGGCATGAGCATGTGCCGGCCCCGGGTTTAGTGAAGACATCAATGCTTTGCAACCCAACTCCTCCTTTTCTTGACAAAATCTTTTCTATACAGTCCCTCCAACTTCCTACAGCAAAAACTTCACCCGCCGATTCGATGAACCAACCGTCATAGACGTATGGCCACAGATTTGAGTTCGGTGTAAGCTTCGACGCCTTCGCGACTGAACTCTCGTCCCCATCCAGACTGCTTGTAGCCACCGAAGGGCAGCGCCAAATCGAGCGCTATGGATGGCGCGTTAATCCTGATGTTGCCCGCCTTGATCCTGCGCGCGAAGCGATGCGCCATGCTCAGATCTCGTGTCCAGATGCTCGCGGAAAGCCCATACACTGTGTCGTTGGCCTGGCGCGCTAGGCCTTCCAGATCGTCGCCGTCGAAGCTCATGGCGCACAGAACGGGGCCGAAGATTTCTTCACGCACGGCGGTAAACGCCGAAGTTGCGCAGGTCAATACCGTGGGCTCGATAAAAAAGCCATCGCACTTGATGGCGTGGCCGCCGACAACCACTTTGGCGCCTTCTCTCCGGCCACTAGCGATGTAGTCGCTCACGCGTATTTGTTGTTCTTTGGAAATGACCGGTCCGATCTCGGTCTCGGGATGTATCCCCGGCCCAACCTTTAACCTGGCGGCCCTCTCGGCGATACCATCGACTACCCGGTCGAATACACTCTCGTGAGCGTACATGCGGGACCCGGCGGCGCATATCTGGCCGGAGTTTGAAAAAATACCCAGAGCCGTAGCCTCAATGGCACTCTCAATATCGGCATCGGAGAATATGAACACGGGCGATTTGCCACCGAGTTCCAAGGCGACGCGTTTCATATTGCCGCTTGCCGCAGCGAGAATCTCCTTGCCAACCCGCGTCGAACCGGTGAAGGAAATCTTGTCTACGTCCGGATGGGAGGCCAGCGCGGCGCCAGCAACCGAACCTGAGCCGGTCACAATATTGACTACTCCGGGCGGGAAGCCGACGCTCTCAACCAATTGCGCCAGACGCAATGCTGTCAACGGTGTCTGTTCGGCTGGCTTGAGGACGATGGTGCAGCCGGCAGCCAGGGCCGGGGCGATCTTGCCAACAGAGATGGCCAGCGGCGCGTTCCACGGCACGATCTGCGCCACAACGCCGATCGGCTCACGCTGGGTATAGCCGTGCCATTCTCCAGGCAGGGACAACGACGGTACTTCGCCAGCCAGCTTGGTCGCCCAGCCAGCGTTGTAGCGCAGGGATTCGACAGACGAGTGAATCGTCTTGAGGCGCGCCGTCTTGAAGGGCATGCCGTTGTTGAGCGTCTCGAGCAAGGCGAATTCGTCCCCGTGCGCCTCTAGCGCGTCGGCCAGCCGCCACAACAGCCGGGCGCGCTCGCTCGGCTGCAGGGTAGGCCAAGGGCCGGCCTCGAAGGCTGCTCTCGCCGCACGCACCGCCAGATCGACATCAGCCGCCGCGCCCGAGGCAACACTGGCGAAGACCCGCCCTGTAGCCGGATTGACGACATCCATGGTCGCTTCTGAAGCTGCGGACAGCCACTTGCCACCGATGAAAAGCCGGTGCCGGTCGGCAAGAAAACCGGCCAAGGTGCTGGCAACAGCGTCGATGTCGGGATCTGCTTGCAAGACGTTATCTTTCACCAAAAGGCGCGGTTCAGAACGGGTACGGGGGCGGAGCATTCTTGTAGGTCACCCACTGCCACTGGGTGAATTCATCCCAGTTGGCCGGCCCGCCATGACGCGAACCATTACCTGAGGAGCCACGTCCGCCCATCGGCATCAGTCCATCGTCCTGAACAGTTTGGTCATTGATGTGCACCAGGCCGACATTCAGGCGCTCGGCAATTGCCCGGGCCCGCATCAGCGAATTGGAGATGATGCCCGCGGACAGACCGTGCTCGGTATCGTTGGCGAGTTGGATTGCCTCCTCGTCAGTGGAGAAAGTGGTCACGGCAACAACCGGTCCGAAGATCTCTTCGCGGAACACCGCCATACCGGGCGTAACGCCGTCGAGCACCGTCGGGCTATAGAACAAACCCTTGGCGGTGCCACCGGCCTGCAGCCTTGCACCGGCGGCAACGGACTCGGTGACGATGCGAGTGACTTTCTCCACCTGCTTGGCGGTGATCAGCGGACCGAGAGCAACATTCTCCCGGTATGGGTCACCTACCGGCAGATGCTTGGCCTTTTCCGTCATGCGTTTGACATACTCTGCGGCGATCTTCTCATGGACCAGATGGCGGCCGGCGCTCATGCATACCTGCCCTTGGTGCATCCATGAGGCGAAGGCGCCGCAGGAAGTCGCTGCATCGAGGTCGGCATCGTCGAGAATGATCATCGAATTCTTGCCACCGAGTTCCAGCGCGACCTTCTTCAAATGCTTGCCGGCCAGTTCTCCAACGCGTCGTCCGGCAGCTGTCGATCCGGTAAAGGAGATCATGGTGACGTCCGGGTCGGTAACCAGTGACTCCCCGGCATCGGCTTCGCCAGGCAAGACCTGCAGCACATTAGCCGGCAGACCCGCAGCTTCGAACAACAGCGCGTGGAGCAGTCCACCACTGACCGGAGTGCGCGGATCGGGCTTGAGCACCACTGCGTTGCCGGTCGCCAGCGCCGGTAACAAGGCGCGGGCAGAAAGCAGGAAGGGAAAGTTGAACGGTGATATCACGCCAACCACGCCGTGCGGAACGCGGCGCGCGTAGCTCAGGGTGCCCTCATTGCTCGGCAGGATCAAGCCACGAGGCTGTGTCAGCATGGCCGCTGCCTCGTGCAGCAGATTGATCACCGAGCCAATTTCAAATTGCGCCTTCGGCAGGATGCCGCCAGTCTCGCGTACTATCCAACTGGCGAGCTCTTCCTGCTCTCGTTCCAGCACCACGACAGCGCGGCGAAAGATCGCCGCCCGGTCGAGGAAGGGCAGCGATGCCCAAGCGCACTGCGCCTCGCGGGCCGCCTTGGCCGCGCGCCTGACATCAGCAGGATTGGCCAGGGCGACCTCGGCCATAAGCTCGCCGGTGGCAGGCTCATTGACCGGGAGGACAGCGCCGCCCAAGTCCGCCCAGCCACCGATCCATCCTTGTTTCTGTGCAAGATTGCCCAGTATGGTTGCTGCCATCATCAATCCTCCTTATCTATTATTAATGCTGCGATCGGGACCATTCCCCGACCGCTTGTTCGTACCCCTTGCCTCGTTCCAGCCGCGTCTCTCAGAGAGATTTGGCAATGATTCCTTTGAGCGCTTCGTTGGCGCCGCCATAAATCTTTTGCACCCGCGCGTCCACGAACAGCTTGGCGATCGGGTATTCCATCATGTAGCCATAGCCACCAAAGAACTGCAGGCACTCATCGATAATCCGATTCTGCTTGTCGGAGCACCACCACTTGGCCATAGCTGAGGTCGCCTCATCCAGGGGATCATCGGCGAGTACACGGCTGATCAGGCTGTCCAGGAAGACACGTCCGATTCGTGCTTCGGTTGCACACTCGGCCAGCTTGATGCGGGTGTTCTGAAAATTCCACAGGGTCTGCTGGAACATCTGGCGCTGCTTGGCATATTCGACCGTCAGTTCAACTGCCCGCTCGGCGGTGGCAATGGCGCTTGCGGCGATGACCAGGCGTTCTCGATGAAAACCGCTCATGGCCCCGGCGAAGGCCTTGCCTTCTACTCCGCCCAGAAGGTTTTCAGCCGGTACGTGCAGATCCTCGAGAAATACCTCATGAGTATCGATCGAATGCTGGCCGACTTTTTCCAACCGGCGCCCAAGTTGGAAACCAGGCGATTTTGCGACTTCGACCATGAACATGGACATGCCATCCTTGCCGGGACCGCCAGTGCGCGCAGCGACGATGGCCAGATCGGCTTGGCTGCCCATGGTGACAAAGGTCTTGCTGCCATTGATCACGTATTCGTCACCGACACGGCGGGCGGTGCTGCGTATGCCCGCGACATCGCTACCGCCACCCGGCTCGGTAACGCACACGGCGATGAAGTGCTCGCCGCTGACCAGCTTCGGCATCCACTTCAGCGTCTGCTCTCGAGTGGCGTTCTTCAACAGCATATAGGGCCCGCCGCAGCTGCCGGGAACATAGGGGAGAGCTGTGTCGGCCACCCGTGACTGTTCTTCGATCACTACCACTTCATGAGCAAAGCTGGCGCCATGGCCGCCGAACTCTTCGGGAATGCCCATGCAAAGCAGACCCAGTTCGCCGGCCTTGCGCCAGACTTCACGGTCTATCTTCCCGTTCTTGCGCCAGCGTAGGTCGTGGGCCGCCACCTCTTTCTCGAAAAAGCGGCGTGCGGTTGCGCGCAGGACCTCCAGCTCTTCATTCATCCACGGGGAGCGGTACGGTGTCATCTTCAGATTTCTCCTAGCATTTGCGATTTGTTCCGGCTCAGGTCAGGCAATGGCACCGCTCTGATGCAACAAAGCGATCTCCTCGGCACTCAAGCCGATCTCGCCCAGTATGTCGTCGGTATGTTCGCCCAGGGTCGGGGCGCGCTGGTATACCCCCCCCGGCGTGCGGCTTAGCTTCTGTGGCACGCCGGCCACGGTCACCTTCCGTTTTGACCCTGGCTGCTCGACCTGAGGCAGCATCTCACGCACCTTGAAATAGGGATCATTGAAGATGTCCACGGAATCGTAGACCGGCGCAAACGGAATCTTGCCGCCGAACAAGGCGAGCAGCTCGGCGCAGGTATGCTGGCGTGTAAATTCCTCAATGGCCGCATAGACCTCGTCCGGGTTGGCGCCGCGCGCGGCATGGGTCGAAAAACGTGGATCGGCAATCAAATCTGTCCGACCAATAATCTCGCAGCACAATTCCCAGCCGCGCCCAGCCGACACTGCAATGACGGCGAAGCCGTCCTTGGTGGCGACGCGGCCAAAGGGGGCTATGCCGGGCATGCGACTGCCGCCAGGGCGCGCCGGTACGCCGGTGTACGTGTAGGTGACAGTCAATGGTTCAAAAAGCGCAACCATGCTGTCGATCATGGATACGTCTACATACTGGCCCTTGCCCGAAATGCGGGACTCCAGTACCGCCACCAGGGTCGCGTAGGCTGCGAACAGCCCCGGTATGGTATCGCCGGGGCCGCCGCCGACACGCATTGGCGAACCTGCATCAGGACCGGTGATGCTCATCAGGCCACCCATCGCCTGGGCGACGATGTCCACAGCTGGCCAGTCTGTATAGGCAGTCTTGCCGCCACGCGGATCGCCAAAACCGCGGATCGAGGTATAGACCAGGCGCGGATTGCGTTTAGACAGCACCTCATAGCTTAGGCCCAGCCGTTCCATCACGCCGGAGCGAAAGTTCTCGATGAGGACGTCGGCATTGTCCACCATCTTTAAAAAAACTTCCCGTCCCTCGGCGTTCTTGAAGTCGATGACCATGCCACGCTTATTGCGGTTGCATGACTGAAACATGCCGCCGTACTCGCGCGTATTGTCGTCATCTGTAAAGGGACCAATGCGACGCGACATGTCGCCGTCGGGCGGTTCAATTTTGATCACGTCGGCGCCATGGTCAGCCAGCATCTGGCTGCAGAACGGTGCCGCCAGCGCGTGTCCGAGATCGAGCACGCGCAGGCCTTTCAATCCTCCCGTCGTCATAAAGTGGGTCATAGGTTGTTTTTCTTGTCCGAGTTTGCGATTTTCATGTCCACTCCATATTCAGTTGTTAGTATCAGGTATACTTATAAGCCTAAGTAAGAATACCATTATTGTCAATATCTGTTACATAAATATATTTAAAATATACAATAAGTAAAATAAGGCATCACTAAACAATGTAGCGGCATGCGTAAATACTGCATGTTTATCTGAAACAGCGAACCGCCACGGAACAGCGCCGGGCGTTTACCATGGCCGCTATCCCGCCCGCAACCGTTCTCAGAGGGCCTTGGCGATGACGCCCTTGAGCGCCTCGTTCGCACCACCATAAATCTTTTGCACGCGCGCATCGACAAACAGCTGGGCGATCGGGTATTCCATCATGTAGCCGTAACCACCGAAAAATTGCAGGCATTCATCAATGATGCGGTTCTGCTTCTCCGTGCACCAGGTCTTGGCCATGGCCGATTCCGCCCCATCGATCACCTCACCGGCCATGACGCGGCTGATCAGGTAATCGATGAAGACCCGACCAATGCGCGCCTCGGTCGCACACTCCGCCAGTTTGATGCGCGTGTTCTGGAAGTCCCATTCGGTCTGACCGAACATCTTGCGCTGCTTGGTATATTCCACCGCCAGTTCCACCGCCCGCTCGGCAGTAGCGATCGCGCTGCAAGCAATCACCACTCGCTCCCGGTTGAAACCGGTGATCTCTCCCGAGGCGAAGCCCCGGTCGCGCCCGCGCAAGGCATTTTCCGCGGGCACACGCAGATCCTCGAGGAAGACTTCATGGGTGTCGATGCCGTGCTGGCCTACCTTCTCCAGCCGCCGCCCGAGCTTGAATCCAGGCGACTTGGCTACCTCCACCATGAACGAGGTCAATTCGTTGGTTTCCGAGTCGCGCGCCATGACCATCGCCAGATCGGCCTGGCTGGCCATCGTGATGAAAGTCTTGCTACCGTTGATCACATACTCGTCACCCTCGCGTTTCGCCGTCGCGCGCAGGCTGCGCACGTCGCTACCGCCGGAGGGCTCGGTGATACAGGCGGCGATAAAGTGCTCGCCGCTTGCCAGCTTGGGCATCCACCTCTTGACCTGCTCGTCCGAGCCACTCCGCAGCAAGCCGTAGGGACCACCGCAGCTACCAGGCACGAAGGGGAAGGCGGTGTCGGCCACGCGCGCCTGCTCCTCGATCATCACCACTTCATGGGCGAAGGTACCGCCGCCACCGCCGTACTTCTCCGCGATGCCCATGCACAGCAGGCCCAACTCTCCGGCCTTACGCCACACCTCGCGGTCGATCTTGCCCTGCCGCCGCCACTTCTCGGCGTAAGGTGCCACTTCCTTTTCGAAGAAGCGCCGCGCCGTGACCCGCAGTGCATCCAGTTCCTCGTTCATCCACGGGGATCGATACGGTTTCATTTGCCTTCCTCCATACGCTGAGCGGCCATCATCGGGCCTCGATAACTTGAATCTTCTTACCGGGCGTGATCCATCGCTGCAAAAGCTCTTCGTTGAGATCGACGCCAAGGCCGGGACCTTCTGGCGGATACAGGAACCCATCCTCGTAGCGCGGCGGATTGAGCGCCAGGTCGTCCTTGATGTCCCTGCTGTTCAGGCACTGATGCAGGTGCAACGGCCCAGCGTTCTCCTGCGGGAAACGGGATATCCATTCGTTCGCCGCCAGCAGATGTGCCGCCGGACTCGCCTCGACCCCCGTGCTGGCCATGCAGCCGCAGATCACCGGCATGTTCGCCAAGCGTGCCATCGTCAGCCAGCGCTGCGCCTTGAGCAAGCCGCCGGCCTTCTGGAGCTTGAGCATCAGTCCGTCTGCCGCCCGTTTAGTGATGATGTCGTGCAAGTGGTGCAGCTCGCGCGCCGACTCGTCGGCATAAATCGGCATCGACACCTTGCCGCGCAGCCGTGCCATCCCCTCGATGTCCCACTCCGGCAAAGGCTGCTCGATCTTCGACAGGTTGCATTTCTCCATGCCGCGTATGGCCACCAGCGCCTGGTCGTAGGTCCACGCCCCGTTGACGTCGACGAACAGTTCCACATCATCGCCCACTGCCGCCCGCAGTTCGGCGACAATGGCGATGTCATCTTTGACCACCGTGGTGGACTTGAACTTGACGAAGTGGAAGCCCGCCTTCAGCACCTTGAGCGCCTTGTCCACCGCTGCCTGCGGCGTCGCCCCCATGATCACCAGGCCTAGCGGAATGCGGTCTATCGTCTTGCCGCCGAGCAGGGTCGAGACCGGCACGCCGAGGATCTTGCCGACCAGGTCATGCAGCGCGAAGTCCACCGTCGCCTTGGCCTGGTTGTTGTCACGCGCTATCGTGTCCATCAGCCCGACAATCTTCTCGATCTTGGTGGGATCCTCCCCCAGGAGAATCTTCGGCGCGAAGAAGTCGCGGATCATGGTCATGATCGAGCTCTGCGTCTCGCCTTGGTACCACGACGAGGTATCGCCGCACTCGGAGAATCCCATCACCCCCTCGTCGGTATGCAACTTCAACACCAAGCTCTCGGTAAACGCCGGCATGGCGATGCCCCTCATCATCTTGGTGCCACCGTGCTTAGTCGGGATGGAGATGGGAATAAGCTCGACCCTGTTGATTTTCATGTATTATTCCTCTAGATATGATTGGAATGCATTGTATATTATTTGGTATACCCGAATCTTATGAAAAGAATACCAATGACCACCAATCTTGTCAACTCTGTGAGACACGCCTTCAGGAAAATCTGCCGAGGTACTCGGAAGGAACCGGCGGCAATATCCGGAAACGCTAATATCAGGGCTTCTGATATACTTAAAAAATCTAGCAAGGCGTGTCCCAACGGAGTTGTGGAATGGCATCTCCCCGTACCATCTATCTTTTGTCGCGGCTGCACTACGCGCTTCGGAAAAAAATCGACAGCAAACTTGCCGCAAGCAAACTGACGGCGGTGAAATACACGGTGATGAGCATGCTGCGAGGCAGAAAATCGCTGTCGTCCGCGGAAATATCGCGGCGCTATAGCGTGACGCCCCAATCGATGAATGAAACTATCTGCGCCCTTGAGCGGAGCAACTTGATCACAAAGGAAGAAAACCCCGATAACAAGAGAATTCTTCTCGTCAGCCTGACACCAATGGGCCACGACCTTCTTGGTCGCTGCGACAAGATCATCGATCAAATCGAAACGGAGATTTTTTCAGGGGTAAACAGAACCGATATTGATCAGTTCCGCAACACCCTCCAGGCTGTCAATAAGGCTGCAATGAGTTCGCCGGAAAATTAATCCTGGCGGATTCAGTAGGCGCCTAGATCGCCAAAGGTAGACTCAAGCTGGAGCCGTTTCTGTTTCCCAGCCTGCTTCAGAGCCAGCCCCGGGAATTCGGACAGGGAGATAAGTGATAGCTTTGCTCAACCCACGGCCCGCCAGGGCCATGAAATGGAGCAAGAGCATGCATGGACGGCAAGGGCTGCTGGCGCGACAACGCCTTCATCGAGCGGCTGTGGAAGAGCGTCATCAAGGCCTACGATTCGGTATCGATCGCCAAGGCCAGCCTGGGGGCCTACCTGAACTTCTACAACATCCGCCGGCCGCATCAGTCATTTGACGGCAAGACACCGGATGCGATTTACTTCGCCAGTCTGCCGCAGGAAAGCATCGCTGCATGATGCGCGATATCCACCGTGCAACCCACCTACGGTCTAGAGGAACCTTCGGCGGGCCGCGCCGTGGATATCGCTACACCGCAAGGCTCCACTTATCTCCGTGGAAATCCTGTCCAATCAAACGGGGCCGGCTCTGTTAACGGAGCGCGTCGTCGGGTAGTATTGTCGAAATCGCATGCTTATAGACCACCTGAGTGCCGTTATTCTTAAGAAGAACCACATACTGATCGGAGGATTCCACTTGGCCTTGAAGGCTTAATGCTATTGACGAGGAACATCGATACTGGAATGTGCTCGCGGCGCAAAGCGTTCAGAAACAAATCTTGCAGATTGAGTCCCTTGGTTGCCATATGTTGCCTTTACTTGAAATGCAATCTAGTCGGAAAATGTAATGTATCTATTCTCGGATCAGCAGAACGCCAAAGCAAACATTGCCAGATCGTCCATCATGGTTGCCATAAGTAACCGGCAAACCTGTAAATCATTGGCTCAAGATGGAGAATTGGCCCAACGAATCCCTCAGCTGGATACAGCCAAGCCATCAAAGTCGAACCACTATGAGGATTGGAGGCCGAGCGTGATGATCCGGGCTCATGCTATTTCGGCGCAACAACAGGAACAGCAGCATGTGGTTCATGTACAACGATCCGAGTGACGAACCAGATTGCCAGCAAGTTCGCTGCAACCGCTACGATGCCAACCCAACCGTAACCAACAATCTTGCCTTCACTGTTTTGGGTAATCATAAAACCTGCCAGCGTAGTTGCAAGACCCATCGCAAGGGATTGCACTGTACCGTTGAGCGACATAAACGTGCCACGTAGTTTGGGTTGTGCCGCAGAGGAGATGATGGCCATTGCAGGAATCATCCTTCCAGAAACCATGACAAAGAATGCGGTTGTGCAGGTCACCCATGCCCAAAGAGGTATGGCCCCGATATGAGTAACAACGATTAGCGGCAACATCGCACTAGCTGCAACTAAGCGGTAAACCTTGGCCTTTCCACCCAAGTCCGCCCAATGTCCAATCCGCCGTGCTGTGAAAAGCGTCGCTGTGCCTCCGACTAGATAAACGAGAGGGATATCGTATAGTGAGATGCCGACATTGCCTACGGCATAAACGGTAATGTAGGGAATAACCGTAAAGCCGGAGAAGATGATGAGAGCCGAAAACAGTAACGCCCTTAAATGATTAGGATCGCGAAGTACGGTGAATATTGCTGAGAAGGGATGGGCACGCTTCTCTGCACTCAAATGATGGCGCATCTCCGGCAAAAAGCGTAGGCCGACGAGAATGAGCAATATCGTAAGGATAGCAATAAAAATGAAGGGGATACGCCATTGGAATTGGTTTGCCATCCATAGCGATAGCGGAACCCCCGCAACAGTCGAAATCGAGAATGCAACTGACACTGTACCGCTGGCTTTGGCTCGCCGACCATAGGGAATAACGTCAGCCACCATGGTTTGAACTAACGCACCCATTATTCCGCCGAAAGCCCCTGCCAAACCTCGGGCAATGATAAGGGTGGCATAGCCTGGAGCAAGGCCACAGGTTAGTGTAGCCAGGCCAAACAGGGCGAACACGATCAGTAGCAAACGCTTGCGCTCGAAACGGTCGACAAAGGTTGCGGCGAGTATTCCGGATATTGCGGCACTGAAACTATATGACGCAACCAGTAAGCCAAACTCGTGCGTACCTATACCGAACGCGGCCATGAGAATTGGTCCGAGTGGCATCATGATCATAAAGTCCAGAATGTGACTGAACTGAATACCCGCGAGAGTGAGCAGAAAGTATCGCTCGTGTTGCTCTGAAAGATTCGGGTGCATTAGGTTGATGGTCAGCGAGTACTTTATTTCTTGCTTAGCAATTTTCTGATTTTGGAAGCTGTAGATAATTTAAGCTCAGGGGTCCTACAGGGCATCGTACAAAGCCTGATTTGGCTCAAGCGTTCAGGAAAGCACCCAAGAGCAGGTCGTCACCCTTGAATCTCTTTGATGATTCTCAGCTTTGCTTGAGCTTCCGCCTTATTGATTTCAGAAACCCGCCGTCCAAATGCATCCCTTTGAGCTATTCCTGCTTTGGTGGCTTCAATGCTCTTGAGGCACCGCCATTTTCTTCCTGCCTTGGTTGCAATCTGGCGCATCTCTTCCACAGGATGGTGTCTGCCGCAGTGGTAGCAATAGGCGGTTTGGGACGTGGAGGCGGTTTGGGGCATAAATTGAGTCTGGCGGGATCCGTCTGGGCGAAATCAGTGGCGCGATACCGAATGATCGAGGATGGCCTCATAGGAATCAATGAAATCTTCAAATTCCTCCTGATCGTGCTCTTGCGTCAGGAACTGGCTAAATTCGCCGCGCATGCGGTCGGCAGTCGAGCCACGCAACAAACCCATCCGACCATTGCGCTTATCCAAAATCTCCAAGGCAGCATGTCCCGGATAATCGATCACGTATAGCAGCGGGTTGTTGAACAGGACATTCATCGCGATACCTCGTTGTCGGCTGACTTGGTATGTGCGGCCGATATGCCCGGATCCAAGCCCTAGTGTCGATAGCCACCGCCGGACTACCCCCTATACCGACCACCGGACTTTCACTATTGCGATCGCCTACGGTTCCCAAAATCTCGCTTCCGGGCTCAAAAATGCAAAAACCCAACCGCGATGGCTGGGCTAAGTGCAAGAACCACAAAAATTCCTTGGCTCCCCGACCTGGGCTCGAACCAGGGACCTACGGATTAACAGTCCGGCGCTCTACCGACTGAGCTATCGGGGATCGGAAGCGGCGCGGATTATAGCCCGGAGGCCCTTGTCACTGCAAGAAACGCCACAAAAAAATCATGCCTTGAGCACGGCGGCAATGGCGTCGGCGACATAATCGATGTTGCGCGAGTTCAATGCCGCCATGCAGACACGGCCGGTACTGACGGCATAGATGCCGAACTCGCTCATGAGCCGCTCCACTTGATCCACGGTAAGGCCGGTGTAGGAAAACATGCCGCGTTGCCGGGCGATGAAGGAAAAGTCCTGCGCCACCTTGCGCGCCTTGAGCTTATCGACCAAGCCGGTACGCATGGCGCGGATGCGGTCGCGCATGCCGGCCAGTTCGCCTTCCCACTGCTGGCGCAGTTCGGGGCTGGACAGCACGGCCGCGACGATGGCGCCGCCGTGGGTGGGCGGATTGGAATAATTGGTGCGAATCACGCGCTTGACCTGCGACAGAACGCGCGCCGCTTCGTCCTTGCTGGCGGCGACGATAGACAGCGCACCGACACGTTCGCCGTAAAGCGAAAAGGATTTTGAGAAAGAGCTGGAAACGAACATATCAAGCCCGGCATCGGCAAACAGGCGCGGCGCAATGCCATCCGGTTCGATGCCTTCGGCGAAGCCCTGATAGGCCATGTCGACGAAAGGCACAAGATCGCGCGCCTTGACGATCTCGACCACTTCCTTCCACTGCGCGGCAGTGAGGTCGGCACCGGTCGGGTTGTGGCAGCAGGCATGGAGCAGCACGATGCTGCCAGCCGGCAGCGCATTGAGCGAGGCCTTCATGCCCGCGAAATTCACGCCGCGTGTGGCGGGATCGAAATAGGTGTAGGTGTCGACCGTGAATCCGGCACCCTCGAACAGGGCGCGATGGTTTTCCCAGCTTGGATCGCTAATGATGAGCTTGGCATAGGGCAACAGGCGCTTGAGATAGTCGGCGCCAACCTTGAGCGCGCCGGTGCCGCCCAGTGCTTCGAAGGTGATCACGCGGTTTTCACGCACTACAGCCGAGTTCGCACCAAAGACCAGGTTCTGCACTGCCTGATTGTAGGCAGCGAGACCCTCGATGGGCTGATAGCCGCGTGCCGGGGCAGCTTCGAGACGCACCTTCTCCGCGGCCTTGACGGCGCCCAGCAAAGGCAGTTTGCCGTTCTCGTCGTAATACACGCCAACGCCGAGATTGACCTTGGTGGCGCGGGTGTCGGCGTTGAAGGCTTCAGTCAGTCCGAGGATGGGATCGCGCGGGGCCATCTCCACCGCGGCGAAAATCGATGAGCTCATAAAGACTCCTGGAGTTGAATTTACGACCGCCCGGCAAAGCGCCACGCAGCGTGGGGACAATGATTTTACTCGATTCATCGCGCGATTTTTTGCGTGTTTCCGGGCACACGGATTGAGGCATACAACCCTTTCCGCTATCATGCGACTTTCCAGCGGCAGTAGTTCTCATGACTAAATTCGTATTCGTTACCGGTGGTGTCGTGTCCTCGCTGGGCAAAGGCATTGCCGCTGCATCGCTCGGTGCCATTCTCGAATCGCGCAGCATCAAGGTCACCCACCTCAAGCTCGATCCCTATATCAATGTCGATCCGGGCACCATGAGTCCGTTCCAGCATGGCGAGGTATTCGTTACCGAAGACGGCGCCGAAACCGATCTCGATCTCGGCCACTACGAGCGCTTCACCAGCGCCAAAATGAGCAAGCGCAACAACTTCACCACCGGCCAGATTTATGAGTCGGTGATCAAGAAAGAGCGGCGCGGCGAATATCTCGGCAAGACGGTGCAGGTGATCCCGCACATCACCGATGAAATCAAGCTCTTTATCAAGCGTGGCGCGGAAGGCGCCGATGTGGCGATCATCGAAGTCGGCGGCACCGTGGGCGACATCGAATCGCTACCCTTTCTCGAAGCCATCCGCCAGATCGGATTTGAGGAAGGCCACAGCAACGCCTGCTACATTCACCTCACACTGCTGCCCTACATCCCCACCGCGGGCGAACTGAAGACCAAGCCGACCCAGCACTCGGTCAAGGAACTGCGCGAAATCGGCATCCAGCCCGACGTGCTGCTCTGTCGTGCCGACCGGCCGGTGCCGGAAGAAGAGAAACGCAAGATTGCGCTGTTTACCAACGTGCAGCCGAACGCCGTCATATCCGTGGTTGATGCCGATAGCATTTACAAGATTCCGGCCATGCTGCACGACCAGATGCTGGATGAGATCGTCTGCCACAAGCTCGGCATCCTGGCCCGCGCTGCCGACCTCAAGGTGTGGGAGAAACTGGTCAGCGCGCTGGAAAAACCCGCGCACGAAGTGAATATCGCCTTTGTCGGCAAGTATGTCGATCTCACCGAGTCGTACAAGTCGCTTACCGAAGCGCTGTTCCATGCCGGCATGCACACCAGTTGCAAGATCAGGATTCATTACGTCGACTCTGAGGAAATCGAGCGCACGGGTTGCGCTGCGTTAAAGGGCATGGATGCTGTACTGGTGCCAGGCGGCTTCGGCAAGCGCGGCACCGAAGGCAAGATCGCTGCGATCCGCTATGCGCGTGAAAACAAGGTGCCCTACCTCGGCATCTGTCTCGGCATGCAACTCGCGGTAATCGAATATGCACGTGACGTAGCAGGCCTTGCCGGCGCACACAGCACCGAACTCGATCCCGAAACGCCGCATCCGGTGGTGGCGCTGATCACTGAATGGCTGGACCGTGAAGGCATGGTCGAGCACCGCGACGAGAACTCCAATCTCGGCGGCACCATGCGTCTCGGCGCGCAGCGCTGTCCGATCAAGGCCGGCACCATGGCCGCCTCGATCTATGGCGATGAAGTCAACGAACGCCACCGCCACCGCTACGAGGTCAACAATACCTACGTACCCAAGCTCGAAGCCAAAGGCATGATCATCTCGGCACGCACACCCACCGAAAACCTGCCGGAGATGATGGAACTGCCGCAGGACCAGCACCCCTGGTTCGTCGGCGTGCAGTTCCACCCCGAGTTCACTTCCAACCCGCGCGTCGGGCATCCGCTGTTTATTGCCTATGTGAAAGCGGCATTAGCGCACCATTCGAGCTGAATCAGGCAGAACCCGGCATCAACACTTTTCAGCACAAAAGCAAACGCCGCCCGCAGGCGGCGTTTGCTTTTGTGCCACAGCCTGTTTTAGTGAAAACCAGGGCCCTTGGATTCCACTGGGGCCACTGCTGCCGGCGCAACCGCGGCCACCGCTTCGACGACAGGTTCGTCGGGCAGCGGGGTCGGCGCGCGTTCGAGCGCGATTTCCAGCACCTTGTCGATCCATTTCACCGGCTGGATTTCGATCTTGTTCTTGATCGTATCCGGAATCTCGGCGAGATCCTTGATGTTCTCTTCCGGAATCAGAGCAAGACGAATCCCGCCGCGCACGGCGGCCAGCAGCTTTTCCTTCAAGCCACCGATCGGCAGCACTTCGCCGCGCAGCGTGATCTCGCCCGTCATCGCCACATCGGCGCGCACCGGAATGCCGGTCAGCGCCGAAGTGAGCGCCGTGCAAATGGCGATGCCGGCAGACGGCCCGTCCTTCGGCGTCGCGCCTTCCGGCAGGTGAATGTGGATGTCATTGCTTTGGTAGAAATCATCCTTGATGCCGAGCGACTTGGAGCGTTTCCTCACTACCGACAGCGCCGCCTTGATCGACTCCTGCATCACTTCGCCAAGCTTGCCGGTGGTCATGGTATTGCCCTTGCCGGGCAACACCACGGCTTCGATGGTGAGCAATTCGCCGCCGACTTCGGTCCAGGCCAGACCGGTTACCTGGCCCACCTGATTGTCTTTTTCGGCAATGCCAAAACTGTAGCGGCGCACGCCGAGATATTTATCGAGATTTTTCGGATTCACCACGATGCGGTTCTTGCGCGGCCTGACTACCAGCGCCTTGACCACCTTGCGGCAGATTTTCGACAAATCGCGCTCAAGGGCACGCACGCCGGCTTCGCGTGTGTAGTAGCGCACGATGTCGCGGATGGCATCCTCGGTGACGGTCAACTCGTCGCGTTTGACGCCATTGGTCTTCATCTGCTTGGCCAGCAGATAGCGCTGCGCGATGTTGACCTTTTCATCCTCGGTGTAACCCGAGAGGCGAATCACTTCCATGCGGTCAAGCAGCGCCGCGGGAATATTGAGCGTGTTGGCCGTGGCGACGAACATGACGTCGGAAAGGTCGAAGTCAACCTCGACATAGTGATCCTGGAAGGTGTGGTTCTGCTCTGGATCCAACACCTCCAGCAACGCCGACGACGGGTCGCCGCGAAAATCCTGGCCCATCTTGTCGACTTCGTCGAGCAGGAACAACGGATTCTTGACCCCGCCCTTGCTCATGCTCTGCAGGATCTTGCCCGGCATGGAACCGATATAGGTACGGCGATGGCCGCGAATCTCGGCTTCGTCGCGCACACCGCCCAGTGCCATGCGGATGAACTTGCGGTTGGTGGCCCTGGCGATCGACTGGCCGAGCGAGGTCTTGCCCACGCCGGGCGGGCCGACGAGGCAGAGGATTGGCGCCTTGAGCTTGTCCACGCGCTGCTGCACAGCGAGATATTCGACGATGCGCTCCTTGACCTTCTCCAGACCATAGTGATCCTTGTCGAGAATTTTCTCGGCGGCCGCGATGTCCTTCGAAATACGCGACTTCTTCTTCCACGGCAGGCCGAGCAGCGTCTCGATGTAGTTGCGCACCACGGAGGCCTCGGCCGACATGGGCGACATCATCTTGAGTTTCTTCAGTTCGGACTCGACCTTGGTCATGGCTTCCTTGCTCATGCCCGCGGTCTTGATCTTCTTTTCCATCTCGTCGAGCTCGGCGCCGCCTTCGCCTTCGCCGAGTTCTTTCTGGATGGCCTTGACCTGCTCGTTGAGGTAGTACTCGCGCTGGCTCTTCTCCATCTGGCGCTTGACGCGGCCGCGGATGCGTTTTTCCACCTGCAGGATGTCGAGTTCGGTTTCGAGCTGACCAAGCAGTTTTTCGAGACGATCGGCAACCTCGAACATCTCCAGCACCTCCTGCTTGAGTTCGAGTTTGAGCGGCAGGTGGGCGGCAATGGTGTCGGCAAGACGGCCGGCTTCTTCAATCCCGGCCAGCGAGGTCAGGATTTCCGGCGGTATTTTCTTGTTCAGTTTCACGTACTGGTCGAACTGCGCCAGGATGGCGCGGCGCATGGCCTCGACTTCATGTCCGCCCTGCTCGTCGGTCTGCACCGGCGTCACCTCGGCGATGAACACGGTCCCCTGATCCGTCACAGACTCCAGTCTGGCGCGCTGCGCACCTTCGACCAGCACCTTGACTGTGCCGTCCGGCAGCTTGAGCATTTGCAGGATGTTGGAAATGCAGCCGATCTGGTACAGATCGCTGGTATCCGGCTCATCCTTGGCGGCGGATTTTTGCGCCACCAGGAGGATGCTCTTGCCGGACTCCATTGCCATCTCGAGCGCCTTGATCGATTTGGGACGGCCGACAAAAAGCGGAATGACCATATGCGGAAACACCACCACATCCCGCAGGGGGAGCAATGGCAATTGAAGTTTTTCCTGGGGCAGATCGAGTTCGCCTGACATGGCTAATCCTTGTATGTATAAGTTGCTTGCTCTAGTTGGGGGCGCCCGGGGCTTATTCAAGCCCGCCCCGATTTACCCTACCCTGAGTTGGGTTTATTCGAATTAACGTGAAAAAGCAGAAACAGAGCCCATTGTGATATCGAGCGCAACGAGCCAATTGGCAGCCCCGCCCTGGGGCGGGGTATGGGGTGGGGGACGTTCAATTTGTCTTTACGCATTTTCATACTCGAGGGTGGTGCTAGCGACAATGCGCGTTAATTTGAACTGGAAAACTTGGGTTGGTCGGCGTAGATCATAAGGGGCTTGGCGTTGCCCTCGATCGTGTTTTCGTCGATCACGACCTTGGTCACATTCTCCTGTGCCGGCAGTTCGTACATCGTGTCCAGCAGTGCATTTTCGAGAATGGAGCGCAAGCCGCGTGCGCCTGTTTTGCGTTTCAAGGCCTTTTTCGCAACAGCCTGAAGCGCGCCCGGGCGGATTTCGAGCTCCACGCCTTCCATCGAGAACAGCTTTTCATACTGCTTGACCAGCGCATTCTTTGGCTCAACCAGAATTTGGACCAGAGCCGCCTCATCGAGTTCCTGCAACGTGGCAACCACCGGCAGTCGGCCAACGAATTCCGGAATCAGGCCGAACTTGATGAGATCCTCCGGCTCGACACCCTTCAGGGTTTCCGTTACATCCCGATTATCCTTGCTGCGCACCGTGGCGGAAAAGCCAATGCCGGCTTTTTCGGAGCGATTGCGGATCACCTTGTCGAGACCATCGAACGCCCCGCCGCAAACGAAAAGGATATTGGTCGTGTCGACCTGGACGAAGTCCTGATTCGGATGCTTGCGCCCGCCTTGTGGCGGCACCGCCGCCATGGTGCCCTCGATCAGCTTCAGCAGCGCCTGCTGCACGCCCTCCCCCGACACGTCGCGGGTAATCGACGGGTTGTCGGATTTGCGCGAGATCTTGTCGATCTCGTCAATATACACAATACCCTGTTGCGCTTTCTCGACGTCATAATCACACTTCTGCAGCAATTTCTGGATGATGTTCTCGACATCCTCGCCGACGTAGCCGGCTTCGGTGAGCGTCGTCGCATCGGCCATCACGAAGGGAACATTGAGCAGACGCGCCAGGGTTTGCGCGAGCAGCGTCTTGCCCGAGCCGGTCGGGCCGATGAGCAGGATGTTGCTCTTGGACAATTCGACGTCGGCATCGCCCTTTTGCTGGTAACGCAAACGCTTGTAGTGGTTGTACACCGCCACGGAAAGTATGCGTTTGGCCTTATGCTGACCGATTACATACTGGTCGAGCAGGCTGAAAATTTCGCTCGGCGTCGGCAGATCGCGCGCGGTCTTGCCACCCGTATCGGCATTGATCTCGTCGCGAATGATATCGTTGCAAAGCTCGATGCACTCATCGCAGATGAACACCGACGGCCCGGCGATCAATTTCTTCACTTCATGCTGGCTCTTGCCGCAGAAGGAGCAGTACAGCAATTTCTCGTTACCTGCCTTCTTGTCCGTCATGGTGTTCTCCGCGCAGTTCTCTTGGTTCTCGGCAAAAGAATAATCATCCAGCTTCGGTACGGTTGGCCAGCACCTTGTCGATCAGGCCATATTCGACGGCGGCTTCTGCCGAAAGAAAATTGTCTCGATCCGTATCCTTGGCAATGCGTTCGATCGGCTGGCCAGTATGCTTGGCCAGAAGACCGTTCAGGCGCTCGCGCAGATACAGGATCTCGCGCGCCTGAATTTCGATATCCGAAGCCTGTCCCTGGGACCCGCCCGATGGCTGATGAATCATCATGCGTGCGTTGGGCAGCGCGAAACGTTTACCCTTGGCGCCCGCAGCGAGCAGGAAAGCTCCCATCGATGCCGCCTGGCCGACACACAGCGTGGACACATCCGGCTTGATGAACTGCATGGTGTCGTAGATCGCCAGCCCCGCCGTCACCGATCCGCCCGGCGAGTTGATATAGAAGGAAATATCCTTGTCCGGGTTTTCCGATTCGAGGAACAGCAGCTGCGCCACGACGAGGTTCGCCGTCGCATCATTCACCGGGCCGACCAGGAACACCACGCGCTCCTTCAGCAGCCGGGAATAGATATCGTAGGCACGTTCGCCGCGGCCGCTGGTTTCGATCACCATCGGCACCATGCCGAGGTTTTGGGGATCCCAATCCCGTTGCTGTTTCATGTCGATTTCCTGTCAGTAATTACTGCGCTTGCACTTTGGCAGCATCATGCCGCATTGCCCATCAACTCGTCAAAGATTGCCGGCACTTCCCTGGTTTTGGCCGTTGCCAGCACCCATTCCACCACATTGTTTTCCACCGCCAGCGCCTCGGCCTCGGCCAGTCGCTGCGGTTGAGAGTAATACCAGCGCACGACTTCCTTGGGATCCTCGAAGGTCGCGGCAAAATCTTCCACTACGGTCTTGACTTGCTCCGGCCTGGCATGCAGTTCCCTGGCCTTGACTAACTCGGCAAAAATCAGGCCGAGCTTGACGCGCCGGATGGCCGGTTCGATAAACAGGGCAGGATCGAGCGGCGGCATGCCCTTGGCCGACATGCCGCGGGCTTCCATGTCGCGCACCATTTGTTCCGCCATCTGGCGCGATTCCGATTCGACCAGTGATTTTGGCACGTCGACCGGCGTCACGTCGAGCAGGATTTCCATCACGCTGGTCTTGATCTTCTGCTGCAGACGCTTATTGACTTCGCGCTCCAGATTGGCCCGCACTTCGCTACGCATTTTCGCCACATCGCCATCAGCGATGCCGAGCTGCCTGGCGAATTCCGCATCGATCGGAGGCAGTTGCGTCGCCTCGACGCTCTTGCAAGTGATCTCGAACTGCGCGGTCTTGCCGGCCAGTTCCTTGTTGTTATAGTCCTCGGGAAAGTTCACATCGATGGTGCGCTTTTCGCCAGCACTGATGCCTTCCACGCCCTTTTCAAAATCCGGCAGCATGCGCCCCGCGCCCAGCACCAGGGCGAAATCGTCGGCCTTGCCGCCCGGGAATTCGGTTCCATCAAGACGGCCGAGAAAATCGATGACCACGCGGTCTTCCTTCTGCGCCGGTCGCGCGGCGGCAGCATAGGTCACGCGCTGCTTGCGCAAGGCCTCGATGGTCTTGTCGACTTCCACATCGCCGACGACCAGAGTCTGTTTCTCGATTTCGCGCGCCGAAACATCACCCAGCACCACCTCCGGATAGACTTCGAACACAGCGGAGAACTCGAGCTGACTGTCATTCGCAGTCGGCTTCGGTTCGATGCGCGGATAGCCGGCAACACGCAATTTCTGTTCGCGCACTTTCTCACCAAAGGCGTGATCCAGCGCCGCCCCGATGGCTTCGGAACGAGTCTGCTCGCCATAGGTCTGGGCGACCATCTTGAAGGGCACCTTGCCGGGACGGAAGCCGGCCATCTTGACCGTCTTCGACATCCGTTTGAGGCGCTGCTCAACCTCGCGCTCTACATCGGCGAGGGCAACAATGACATCGATACGGCGCTCCAGCGCACTGGGCGCGGCAATCTGTTCCTGAGTCTGCATAGAATTTCCCGAAAGGCTGTTATATGTGCAGTGGCGGTTGATATGGTGCGAAGGAAGGGACTCGAACCCTTACAGGTTTCCCCGCTGGAACCTAAATCCAGTGCGTCTACCAATTCCGCCACCTTCGCGAACTTGTAATTTTACCTGATAAGCCCAGTGCCGCCCCTGAACCGGGCTGACTTATCTCACCGTAACACCACTCATGGGGTGTGGGCATGTGCGGTAGTTGATCAATATCAGGAAAACAGCATTTCGAAATCTGTCCTGGCAACAACTTCAATGATTGGGTTAATTCGGGCGATAATTGCCTATCGCTAATCATTTCCCCCCGCCCGCCATGGAATTTACCGGCAGTTCCACTTATATCGCTACACCTGACCTCATGATGGCAGTGAATGCCGCCATCACCCTGCAACGTCCGCTGCTCATCAAGGGCGAACCCGGCACCGGCAAAACCATGCTCGCCGAGGAGGTCGCCAGCGCGCTGAATCTGCCATTGCTGCAATGGCACGTCAAATCCACCACCAAGGCGCAGCAGGGCCTCTATGAGTACGACGCAGTGTCGCGCCTGCGCGATTCGCAACTCGGCGACGACAGGGTCAAGGACATCGCCAACTACATCGTGCCCGGCGTGTTGTGGCAGGCCTTCGAGGCCGACACGCAAAACGTGATCCTGATCGACGAAGTCGACAAAGCCGACATCGAGTTTCCGAACGACCTGCTGCGCGAACTCGACCGCATGGAGTTTCATGTCTATGAGACGCAGCGGACGGTGCGCGCCAAACAACGACCGCTGGTTTTCATCACCTCGAACAACGAGAAGGAACTGCCCGACGCCTTTCTGCGCCGCTGCTTCTTCCACTACATTCGTTTCCCCGACAAGGAGACGATGACCAGGATCGTCAACGTACATTTCCCCGACATCAAGAAAACGCTGCTGCGTGAAGCTCTGGAAGTATTCTTCAACTTGCGCGACGTACCCGGACTGAAGAAGAAGCCCTCGACTTCGGAACTGATCGACTGGCTCAAGCTGCTGATGGCCGAAGACATTCCGCCGGAAGCTCTGCGCTCCACCGACCGCAAGATTGCGATACCGCCGCTGCATGGCGCCCTGCTCAAGAATGAGCAGGACGTGCATCTGTTCGAGCGCCTGATGTTCATGGCCGCACAGGGCCGCTAAAGTTTCAGTGATGGAATCCTAGTGTCGAGACACGTTAATTTTGAAACGTCATCCCACGAGGATTCCCTTTGGTCATTCCCGCGGAGCCTGTCCCCGAATGCTTTAGTCGGGGAGCGGGAATCCAGGGTCTTAAAAAGTCGCTGGATTCCGGCTTGCCGCAGACGCGGCGTCCGGAATGACGGTCACTTATTGCATGTTTCGACATCACTGTGTTGCTCTACCAGTAGCTGAAAACCATCATGCTGATCGATTTTTTTCTGCATCTCAAGCAGCGCAAGCTGCCGGTATCGACGCGCGAATACCTGACGTTGATCGAGGCCCTGCAGGCGCGCGTCGGCGGCCACAGCATCGACGACTTCTACTACCTGTCGCGCACCTGCCTGATCAAGAACGAAGCGAATTACGACAAATACGACCAGGCCTTCGGCGAATACTTCAAAGGCATCACCGCCCTGCCCGGCTTCGATGTCGACCTGCCCGAAGAATGGCTGAAGGCGATGGCGCAAAAACATCTCACGCCGGAAGAAAAAAACGCTCTCGAAAAACTCGGCTGGGACAAACTGATGGAAGAGTTCGCCAAGCGGCTGGCGGAACAGAAGGAAGCCCATCACGGCGGCAGCAAGTGGATCGGCACCGGTGGCACCAGCCCCTTCGGCAACGGCGGTTACCACCCGGAAGGCATCCGCGTCGGCGGCCAATCGCAGAACCGCAGCGCGGTGAAAGTATGGCAGCAGCGCGAATTCCGCAATCTCGACGATTCCGTCGAACTCGGCACGCGCAACATCAAGGTGGCGTTGCGGCGCCTGCGTCGTTTCGCCCGCGAGGGCGCGGCCGAGGAACTCGATCTCGACGGCACCATCCGCGACACGGCGAGGAACGCCGGCTGGCTCGACCTGCGCATGCGGCCCGAGCGCCACAACAAGATCAAGGTGCTGCTGTTTCTCGACGTCGGCGGTTCGATGGACGACCACATCAAAGTCTGCGAAGAATTGTTTTCCGCAGCCAAGTCGGAATTCAAGCATCTCGAATACTTTTACTTCCACAACTGCGTGTACGACTTCGTCTGGCGCAATAATCATCTGCGCTGGTCCGAGAAATTTCCCTTGTGGGATGTCATGCACAAGTTCGGCCATGACTACAAGCTCATCTTTGTCGGCGACGCCACCATGAGCCCCTATGAGATTACCCACTCCAATGGCTCCATCGAATACAGCAACGAAGAGCCCGGCGCAGTCTGGCTGCAGCGGCTACTGGATCATTACCCCTCGGCAACCTGGCTCAACCCCGAACCGGAACGCCTGTGGGAATACCGCCAGTCGATCAACTTGATCGACGACATCATGGACAAACGCATGTTCCCGCTCACGCTGGCCGGGCTGGAGCGGGCAATGCGGCAATTGAGCAAATAATAAGGGCCACCGGCAATTCGTGATTGATATTGTGATGGCATGTTATGGTGCGGCGGATTCGCCTTGATTCCCTCAGAACTCCAGAAACCGCTATGTCTCCGAAGTGCCCAAACCGGACTTCATGGCTGCTAATTTGCAGACGTTCAACGTTTGCATGAGAGCTGTTACGGCCATCTACTCTTCATCAATTGCAGAACGTCAGCTCCATCAGAGCCAGACTTGCTCAGTTGAACGAGCTCTAACCCAGCCATTACTCCGAATAACTCAGCACAATTCAGACATTCTTCTAGTTCGTCTGGTTCAAATGTCGGTTCAACCGCATCTTGTGATTGCCACCGTTGAAGATGGAGCCCACCGGTATGCGTAAAATCGCACATAGCATTCCAATTAGCTTTTTTGATACGCGATAGAACCCCGCTCTTGAACGCCTCAGTGGACTCGATTTCTACGATCATCGTTTTAGGTGGTTCGTCTCCTCGAAAGAATCCCGACACCTGCGCGTCGGTAGCACAATGCTTCAGCCAAAGCCCACGCAAGTAGGTTTCGAAGAGTATCCGCAACAACGCAAAGCTCGACGAATAAAACGTGTTCTTCATAAGGAACACTATCGCCGCGTGGTGGTCCAGTGCAATACCGAAGGAAGCTGCGGCGGCTCGATTCTTATTGGTCTGCCACATCTCTACTTCGTTAGTAAGATCGTGTAAGGCAGCGCCAAACTTTTCTGCGGCTTTTATTCTCTCGGGTGTCATCCTGGCTCTTTCTGCTTTTAAACACTTTTGAACGCACTATCAAGCTTTCGTTTCTGGCCATTATTGGGCATATAGCCCGGACACCGATTATCTTGCGTTCGCTGTTATAGCGGCAGCCAAAAGACTCGTGCAGAACGTGAGTTTATTGGCAATTGGTATTTGAATGTGCTCGATACCAAGGATAGGCCCATGATACGTTGCCGCATCCTATGAAACTCACACCGATCCTGCTTCTGTTTGCGCTGTCCGCTTGTGCCCCAATTGCTTTCACGGCAGCCAGCATCGGGGGTGGCGCTGCCGCGCAACATCGACTCAGTGGATATGTGCATCGCACCTTTAGCGAACCGTTGCCAAAAGTAAGCGTTGCGGCACGACTGGCCCTGAAACAAATGTCCATGACTTTGGGTTCGACCGAAAAGGTGGCCCAGGGCGAACGGATCAATGCGAAGGCGGGTGACCGTAACATCGAAATTGAAATTGAAGCGCTTACTGCTACCACCACACAGCTAACCGCGGTGGCCAAGATGAAGGGCAGCTTTCTAGTCGACTCATCGACTGCAACAGAAATCGTTGCCCAGATTGAAAAGGCCATTCAGGCTACACAGCGCAATAGTAAACCCCAGAAGCTAACGAAGCTATAGATTGGGGACGGCGCGCCTTGGCGATACCGGATTGGCTGCATTTCAACACAAAAACCTCAGTTGCCCACGGGCAAGCCCTTCGACACGCCCGCTGCGCGGGCTGCTCAGGGCGAACGGTAGAATCACCCAGCAGGTGACGCAAAGAAAATCCGTTCGTCCTGAGCCTGTCGAAGGATGAGCGGATTTTCGATATTCAAACTACTGCGGTTTCAAGGTTTAAAACTCAGTTCCCGGTCGAACTCGGCCCCATCATTTGAGTCCTCTTACGAGGGCGTGACCTTGAGCACTTCCTCGATGGTGGTGAGACCGGCGGCGACTTTCCGCGCGCCGGAAATGCGCAGCGGTTTCATGCCCTCGCGCAACGCCTGTTCGCGCACGGCGGCAAGGTCCGTATGTTCATCGATACGCTTGCGGATTTCCGGCGTCATGGTAAATATTTCATAGAGCCCCATACGGCCCTGATAGCCGGTACGGCGGCAGTCGAGACAGCCGACCGGACGATACAGCGTCGTCGGCTTGGCCGATTTCCACGGCGCCACCATGCCGTTCCAGGCGATCTCGTCTTCCTCGCGCAGACCGGCAGCCTGCTTGCACTTCGGGCACAGCGTGCGTATCAGTCGCTGCGCCATGACGCCGAGCACGGTAGTCTGTATCAGGTAATAGGGAACGCCAAGATCGAGCAGGCGCGTGATCGCCGTCGGGGCATCGTTTGTATGCAGTGTGGATAACACCAGGTGGCCGGTGAGTGCCGCCTGGATCGCCATGTTGGCGGTTTCAAGATCGCGGATTTCGCCGACCATGATGATGTCCGGGTCCTGCCGCATCAATGCGCGTATCCCTTCGGCGAAACCCATGCCGATATCGGCCTGCACCTGCACCTGGTTGAAGGAAGGTTCGACCATTTCGATCGGGTCTTCCAGGGTGCACACATTCACATCCTCGGTGGCCAGTTGCTTGAGCGTGGTGTACAGCGTGGTCGTCTTGCCCGAACCGGTCGGGCCGGTGACGAGAATGATGCCATTGGGCTGCACGGTCATTTGCCGCCAGCGCACAAGGTCGTCTTCGCCGAAACCAAGATCGGTGAAGTCCTTCACCAGCACATCGGGGTCGAAAATCCGCATCACCAGCTTTTCGCCGAAGGCCGTCGGCAGGGTCGATAACCGCAACTCGACTTCCTGCCCGTCCGGGGTCCGCGTCTTGATGCGCCCGTCCTGGGGGCGGCGCCGCTCGACCACATCCATGCGGCCGAGAATCTTGATGCGGCTGGTCATCGCATTCAGCACCGAAATCGGGATCTGATAGACCTGATGCAGAATACCGTCGATACGGAAGCGCACGACACCGAATTCGCGCCGCGGTTCGACATGAATATCCGAAGCGCGTTGGTCGAATGCATACTGCCACAGCCAGTCGACAATGCGGACGATGTGCTGATCGTTGGCATCGAACTGCTTGTTGGTTTTGCCCAGTTCGACCAATTGCTCGAAGTTGCTGCCGCTGCCTGATTCCGCCTTGCTCGCCGCGCCCTTGATCGACTTGGCCAGGTTGTAGAACTCGACCTGATAGCGCGCGATGTCATTGGGATTGGCGATGACGCGGCGAATCTCCTTGTTGCGCAGGATCGACTTGAGTTCAGCCTCCCAGGCGCGCTGGAACGGTTCGGCCGTGGCGATCACCACTTCATCCTGCCGCACTTCCACCGGCAGGACGCGGAAGCGTACGGCATAAGCATTGCTCATCACCTCGGTCACTGCCGAGAAATTGATCTTGAGCGGGTCAACGTGGAAGTAAGCCATGTTCACCCATTCGGCGAGCCACTGCGTCAGCGTTTCGAGATCAAGCACCTTGTGCGGCAATTTGAGTGATTTCCAGCGCTGTTCGGCGATGATGGTCAGCGGGTGGGAATCGCCTTTGAAGTAGCGCCGCTCCTGCTTGAATTTCTCGCCGGCATCAGCCGCCACCAAGCCGCCGGCGACAAGCGCGTCCAGCACCTCGATCAGGGTGAGACGATGCTCCTTGGGTACTGCCGATTCGAGAACTTTATTCATCACGGCACTATAGCCGAGATGCGGCCATCAGCCAATATCGACACGGGTTATGATATTGTCACAGCAACGCTTTCCCCTGGAGACCGCAACCATGAAACGTCTGTTTTTCTGTTGTTTGTTCGGCATCGTCATCGCGACGCCATACGGCATCGCTTTCGGCAACGAGGCAGATTGCAGCATTGCCCGCGACCCGCGCCGCTGCGCGGCGCTGCAAGCCGCCCGCGAAGCCTGTAGCAGCCTGCAGGGGCAGGCCCGCGGTGCCTGCCTCCGTGAAGCAATGCCGCCACCGGATTGCAGCCACGCGCCGAATGCGATTCAGTGTGAGACGCGGCAGGCGGCAGAGCAGGCCTGCAAGGACAAGCGCGGCAAAGCCCATCGCCAGTGCCTTCGCGGCTTCAAGTCATAGTCCGAGTTTCAAGGGGAATGGTCCAGATTGCCGTGAGAGGGCTGCGACGCGATCAGGCCGGGACATGGAAGACCGGAAAGCCTCAGGCAAGAAAAAGCCCCGGCTGCTGCCGAGGCTTTGTTGAGCAACTCCGGATTCTTATTGTCTCGCGCGGGTTAGTTTACGGCACCAGAGTAAAGTTCACTGTTACATCGCCTGAAAGGCCCTGGCTGACCGATTGGGTCTGGTAGCCTGTCGCCGACGCTTCGATGGTGTATTGACCTGCCACGCTGACTTGGGGTGCAAGCGCAATTGGGAGCGTCGCGCTGTACTGGCCGAGCAGTGGCGCGTCAACGGGCAAGGTCAGTGAATAGGCACCGGACGCGGAATCATCCGCGGCGACGGACTTCACCGTCACGATCGGAGCACTGCCGAATGTTTGTTTTGCTGCCACGTAGGCGGTCGTGGTTGAGCTCGCAGGATTCAAGGTTTCCGCACCGCTGACGACGTGGGTGGCAGACGCCGGCAGCGTGATCGGCGTCACGTTATCGCTGACGTTGACAGTACTGGTGGTGCTCGCCACCGGCACTGCGGCGATAACTGCCGTGGCATGGTCGTCTGCGGTAAGAACCACATCGTAGTTTCCGGGCGCGAGGCGAGCGAGGAAAAATTCGCCGGTATGTGCATTCGGGGCCGAAGTCTGCACTACAGTGCCATCCTGTTGTGCCGTGACCATGACGTTGCTGCCGAGCAATGCTGTATCGACAAAACCGTCAATGCCATTCACCGCGAAGGGGACTACCTTGATCACCGGCTTCAGCGCATAGGTTCCATTTCCGCGTTTCACGACTGACTTGCAAGCGTCGAAATCCAGCACCAGGTCGACACGCTGCCCGGATGTGACATCGAACTCATTGATCAGCTTGATCCCGCTTTGCACCGCGCTCGGGGTGATGAGCGGAGTCTCGACCCCGCCCGCGGGAACAACGGAGTTGGTCATGCCTGCCGCGGTGTTCGGGTCCAGCACCAGGCGCAGTTGCGTGTAATGTCCCGCCGGCAATGGTGTTTCGCCAAGGTTGTCGAGTACTCCGTTGGTAAGATTTAGCAGATTGATTTTCCGCGCCGGATTCAACGTTATATCGGTCCAGCCGGCATCGGTATCAGAAGCAGAACTGCTCTGGTGAACCCGCACTTTGACGACAGTCACATTCACCGCATCAAAGCCGCAGGATGGCGCATCGGTCAGGGATACGCCCAGGGTGCCTGACGCCGCACCACCCCCGCCACCACCCCCACCTCCACATCCGACCATAAGGGCGGCAAACAGCGAAGCCGCAAACCATGTCAATGCTCTCGAGTAGCCATTGAAGAGTTTCATTTTTTGTTCCTTTTTTCGTTGCTCCCGACGAACTTTAGCGGGAACGATGGATTGAGAATCGATTTGAATATTCAAATCACGACCAAAAAATGGTCACCTTAATTCCGCAATGTCCATGCCAGAACAACAAACGCTTTTAAATCAATATCCAATCAAGAAGATTCAAACGAGATTGAGTCTTGGCTGTCGGTTGGCGCCGACAAATTTTGACGCATTTTTAAATCACGCTTTAATAACAACGATATATTGAGTCGGCAAATCGAGACAATCGTGCAGTGATGAAAATCACGTTCAGGAATGGCTGCAGTTAGTATTCCGGCAGGACCTTATCGTCAGCGTGTGATGATTAACTTGGTTCACGGTGAACCTGTCCAACCACACGCTGACATTACGCTCAACATTATAGTAGTTAGCCACGCCCTTCGAAATGCCCGTACTGGGTGGAGTCGAAGGGCTCCGAGCAAACGAAGAACCCGATCAGTCTTTGCAAAGAAATTGAAAGGATATGAATTTCAGCTTGCAAGCGACATCGCGAGCATCAGATCATTGATGCGCTTGACGAAGGTGGCCGGATCATCGAGTTGCCCTCCCTCGGCGAGGAGTGCCTGATCGAACAGCACCGCCGCCCAGTCGTCGAATTTCCTTTCCTCATAGCGCAGGCGCAATACCACCGGGTGTTTGGGATTGATCTCCATGTTGGGCGCGCTTATCGGCGCACTCTGCCCGGCCGCCTTGAGAATGCGCGCCAGATTGCCGGAAACATCATGCTCATCGGCCACCAGGCAAGCCGGTGAATCGGTGAGGCGATTGGTGATGCGTACTTCCTTCACGCGCTCGCCCAGGGATTTCTTGATTTTCTCCAACAGTTCCTTGAATTCGCCGGCTTCGCGTTCCTGCTCCTGCTTCTCGGCCTCGTCTTCGAGTTTGCCCAGATCCAGCCCGCCCTTCGCCACCGACACCAGCGGCTTGCCGTCAAACTCGTGCAGATGCGTCACGACCCACTCGTCGATACGGTCGGACAGCAGCAGCACTTCAATACCTTTCTTGCGGAAGATTTCCAGATGCGGGCTGTTCTTCGCGGCATTGAAACTTTCCGCCGTAACGTAGTAGATCTTTTCCTGGCCTTCCTTCATGCGTGCGATGTAGTCAGCCAATGAAACGTTTTCTTCCGTCGTATCGGCATGGCTTGAAGCAAAGCGCAGCAGACCGGCCACCTTGTCGCGGTTGACCATATCCTCGGCGACGCCTTCCTTCAGCACACGGCCAAAGGCCTGCCAGAACTTCTTGTACTTCTCGGCATCGTTGGCCACGAGGTCATCGAGCAACCCAAGAATCTTCTTGGTGCAGCCGCTGCGGATCGCTTCGATATCCTTGCTTTCCTGCAATATCTCGCGCGAGATGTTGAGCGGCAGGTCGCTCGAATCGACCACGCCGCGCACGAAGCGCAGGTAGGCCGGCAACAGTTGCTCGGCATCGTCCATGATGAAGACGCGCTTGACGTAGAGCTTGACACCATGGCGCTGGTTGCGGTCGTAGAGATCGAATGGCGCATGTGCGGGAATGTAGAGCAACTGCGTGTATTCGCTGCGCCCCTCGACGCGGGCATGGGTCCACGCCAGCGGATCCTCGAAGTCATGGCCGACATGCTTGTAGAACTCTCGATACTGCTCGTCGCTGATCTCGCTCTTGGGCCGCGCCCACAGCGCACTGGCCTGGTTGACCGTCTCGTCCTCTTCGGTGACGACCTGTTCCTTTTTCTCTTCGTCCCATTTCTCCTGCTTCATCACAATGGACTGGACGATATGATCCGAATATTTGCGGATCAGCGCGCGCAGTTTCCAGCCCGATAGCAGATCGTCCTGCCCCTCGCGCAGATGGAGTGTGATCTCGGTGCCGCGCGCGGCGCGTTCCACTTGTTCGACGCTGAAATCGCCCTCGCCGCCCGATTCCCATTTCACGCCCTGATCGGCGGGCAGGCCGGCGCGGCGGCTGAGCACCGTCACCTTGTCGGCGACAATGAACGAGGAATAGAAGCCGACGCCGAACTGGCCAATCAGATTGGCGTCCTGCTTCTGGTCGCCGGTGAGATGGGAGAAGAATTCGCGCGTTCCCGATTTGGCGATGGTGCCCAGATTGGCGATCGCCTCGTCGCGGCTCATGCCGATGCCGTTATCAATAATGGTCAACGTGCGCGCCGCCTTGTCGAAACCGATGCGTATCTTGAGCTCGGGGTCGGACTCGAACAAAGCACCATTGTCGAGCGCCTCGAAGCGCAGCTTGTCACAGGCATCGGAGGCATTCGAGATCAGCTCGCGCAGGAAAATCTCACGGTTGGAATAAAGGGAGTGAATCATCAGGTGAAGCAGTTGCTTCACTTCGGTCTGGAATCCCAGCGTTTCGCGGGTTGCGGACGCAGCTTGTGACATGGCAAATCCTCACAGAATTGAACAACCGGTTTGAGTTGGGGCTGTCCGATGTTTTTTCAAGTCCTGGTATTAGCGAAATAGTGTATTGCCGGCCGCGGACAACTACCCGGCATGCAGACATACAACATCCGGCCATTGACAATTGTTAACAAAGAGTCTGTACTTTGACCGACAAGGCTTTGAAAACATAAAGTCTTTATGTCGTAGTTGCATGTTTAACCGGCTCGATTTCACATTAGTCGGCCAACTTTCATCCAAGTAGCCAAATTTAATCAGGAGGAATCACCATGAAGCTGGAGTCCATCAAGCACGTTTCCGCCGCATCCACGATTACCGAAGAACGCCTTCCCTTCACGATACGGATTGCACGTAGCGAAGCCGACATCCGCAAGGCTGTTGCCATTCGCCATGTTGCGTATGGTCGCCATGTCCCCGAACTGGCTGGGAAGCTCAAGGAACCGGAGGCATGCGATTTCGACCCGACGACCACGGTCTTCCTGGCCGAGTCGAAATTCGATGGTCAGCCAATCGGATCGATGCGCATACAGTCCAACCAATCCAGGCAACTGAGCGTAGAGCATTCGGTGGCGCTTCCGAGCTGGATCGACGGGAGTTTGCTGGTCGAAGCGACCCGCCTGGGTGTGACCCAGCGGGATCGCGGTAGCCTGGTCAAATCGCTGCTTTTCAAAGCGGTACTGGCCTATTGCCGCAATGTTGGCGTGGACTGGATCGTGATTACCGCCCGCCCGCCGCTGGATCAGATGTATGAAACATTCACGTTCCAGGACATTCTGCCTGAAGCCGGCTACGTCCCTATGGCACATGTGGGAAATATACCGCACAAGGTCATGGCTATCGAGGTAGCCACAGTCGAGAACCATTGGCGCGCCCTTTCACACCCTCTGTACAAGTTGTTTTTCCTCACCGAACATCCGGATATCGACATTGAAGGCTATCCTGTGCTGCAAACACCCAGTCCAATTATGGAAACCTTCTACCCGCTGCAAACCCCCGCCAAATCAGGCTTCACGCCGCATCTCGCCGGCACCTGATGCGTTTCGCATTTCCGCATATCCATATTGAGTTATGCCAATGGATATGCGGCATTTTATTTGATCGCCGGGTGCCGATTCTTGTCGCGCAATGGACTAATAAACTGTTAAATTTACATGGAGAAAACAATACAAGAGAACCTTTCGAGTGTCGTTAAAACGCATAATCAGGGGGATTTTCGGCAAGCTGACAAGTTGTTCCATGTGGGCGGAAACGTCTGTCGCAGACAGCTTGCTTTTTGGTTTTTCCGCCCTGCTGGTTCCCGCTGCGATCACCATCATGACCTTCGTTGCCGCGCTTGCATGGCCTGCGCATTACAAGGAATTCAGCAGCGCGGCATCAATTCCGTTTCTGGCCCTGGAAGAACCGAAAACGGGCATTGGCTTTGATCCTGCGGCAGCAAGGTATCAACTCCGTAACATGGACGTTGGTAATGTGTACGAGATGCAGACCCACCTTTCCGAACAACCGTTCTGGCTGCTGTTCTCACCCGCTGCCGGGATGGCGGCTTCCTCCTCGATTCTGGCCTTTCCTTCACGTCATGCGTTGCGCATTGCATGCTGGGATGCCGATACCCTGATCCCCCTCGGCGAAGCCGGACAAATCGGCACGACAGGCATGCTGGTGCGTGCCAAAGCCGACTTCGCACTTGCACTCTCGACGGACAAAACATCCCGCTTGATATGCAATGCACAGTTTTCAGGTCCGGCGCGGATCACAGTTCAACAATGGCCGTTAAACGGCTTCATTAAATCCCAGGGAGCGTTTGATAGGGATAGCGGCTTGCTCGATGGCGGCCTGGCCATCCTCACCATTTTCATTACCCTCACCGCGTTGATCAACCGCGAGTGGATTCATGTCTTGTTTGCGGCATGGATGGTTGCCAACCTGAGGATAGCAGCCTTGTCCGCAGGCTTCGATACCCTCTGGTTCGGACAGGAAATCCCGCTCGACTGGATATTCCCGCTGCGGCGCATGGCGATGGCAAGCTACTGCGCGCTGACGATCATCCTGTTCAGCCGCCTGTTTGCAACCGAGTTGAAACAGGTCGGCTGTTCCCGGCTGTTGACCTGGGTACGGTGGTCCATTTTTCCGCTGCTGATCTGTGCCCTGATTATGCCTTACCGATACTTTCTGCCGGTGTTCTGGGCACTTTCGGTCTTTTCGGTTGGCAGCATCATTTTTGCGATTGCCCGCATCCTGATGGTCACACAGTCCACAGTGGCAATATGGTATGCACTGTCGATCGCCACAACCGTAGCGGCGAACTTCAATGAAGTCATAGCCGCCTCGATCGGCATCGGGGCGCTGATCGGAATTTTCAACAGCGTTACTGCCGCACTGATTTCAAGCCTTATGGCGGCATTGGCGATAGCAGAACAGATACGCCAGGATCGGATTGCGAAACGCAAGGCAGAGGCGGAACTGCGCAAAACCTATGATGCCATGCCGATTGGTCTGTTCACGCTTGACAGGGATGGGAGTTTTTTGCGCATCAATCCCTCGTTGCAGGCGATGGTAGGGGGACCTGCCACTCCCAACGTGATCTGGGCGGATATATTCGGCATGGAGTCATGGCAGAAGCTTGCCCGGGCGCTGGAACTGGAAACCACCTGCGAAATGGAAATATCGCTGACTGATGGCGAACATAAACGCAGCTTTCTGGTTCGGGCGACGTCCGCCAACGACCAGATTGAAGGCTCCCTGCAGGACATCACACAGCGGACACTGGCAACCGAGCAACTGCAGTTTCTCGCCGAACACGACCCCCTCACCCGCATGCTGAACCGCCGCGGTCTTGAGGCAATGTTCAATCGACTGAGCGGCCGAACGCTGGCGCTGGCTTATATCGATCTTGACCGCTTCAAGCTGATAAACGATCTGCACGGGCATGGCACGGGAGACGCCGTTCTCAAGCAGATATGCAAACAGATCAACGCCATGCTGCAGCCGGGGATGCAGCATCTGGGACGTGTCGGCGGCGACGAATTCGTGATCATTTTCGACAGCAATGATATTGCCGCATGCGAAACGCAATGCCACGACATCATCGGCCACATTTTCAATCAATTGTTCCATGCCGATGAAAAGGCGTTTTTGGTGAACGCATCCATCGGTCTTATCGAAGTTGCGCCAGCCACCAGACTCAGCGATGCGATTTCAACTGCCGACCGTGCCTGCCGGAGCGGAAAGGCAACTGGGGCTAATAGCGTTGTGGTGTATCGCAAGAATGCGGCGGAATTTGCGGAACGTGCCGAAGAACTGCGCATAATGCAGCAGATTGAGCAAAACGAATTCCCCAAGGACTTGCTGCTGTACGCACAACCGTTCATGTCCTTGAGCGAACCATACCAATCGCTGAATTTCGAGTTCCTGCTGCGCATGAAGGATTCCGAAACCTCCGACATCATCTCGGCCTTCAAGATGATCAAGATAGCGGAAATAAGCGGGCGCATTGCGCTCATTGACAGATGGGTTTTTCTGACAGCTCTTGAGTGGCTGGAGAATCATCATAATCAACTGGGGAACACGCGCGTCGCCAACGTGAACCTGAGCGGTGGCTCCATGAATGATGCCCGATTCGTCGAGGATGTCTTTGCCATGCTGGCGGATCATCCCAATGCAGCCCGCAAGCTCTGCATAGAAATCACCGAAAGCGTCGCCCTGAACGATATCGAGCATTCGAGGCGCTTTGTCGAACGCGCCAACAAGTTCGGAACGAGGCTCGCACTGGACGATTTCGGCGCCGGCTACACATCGTTTTCTTACCTGCGCCAGCTGTCCGCTGATGCCATCAAGATCGACGGCCAGTTTGTTATTGGCGCCATTTCGCACCCGGCCAACATGGCAATCGTGAGCGCGATCAGCGATCTTTCGCGTAACCTCGGCATGCAAAGCATCGCGGAATGGGTTGAAGACCTCGATACCCTGAAAGCACTGGTGAGTATCGGTATCGATCACGTGCAGGGATTTGTTATCTGCCGCCCTCTGCCGCTCGATCAGTTGCTGACGATGAGTTCGGCGGCGGACTTCATTCAGGACCCGGATGTCGCGGCTTACGTACGGTCGCTGCAAACTGCCGACTCATGGGACATGCAGGACTTCAATTTGAAAGGTTTACATTGAACACGGCGATTATTTGCAAATCCAACCCTTGCCATTCAAGCAGCCGTCCGGACTTTCCCCGATGGCTTATCGCCACCTTTATCGCAGCATGCTCCGCCCATTCCGTGCCAGGCAACGCAATTGATCTGAATGCCGGCGGACTGGATCTCACGTTTCATGGCGGATTGACTTATGGCACCACGATCCGCACCGACAACCGTGACTCCGCCTTGATTCAACGCGGTAACGGCAGCCGCGTCGGCGTAACCGGCACTGCCGTGGGCGGCAGCAATACCGACGATGGCGAACTCAACTTCAACAAGGGAGACACGGTATCGACCGTCGCCAAGGCCGTCGGCAGCGTCGATCTCAGGCGAGGCAAGTATGGGGTCGCGGCAAGGGCGAAACTGTGGCATGAACTCACCCTCGGCGATTCCAACCCCGCATTCGGCAACCTTCCAAACGGCTATTCTGCCAACCACCCATTACGCGATACCGGCTTCTCGGAACGCGCCAAGTTTTCAGGCGCCGTCCTTCAGGATGTTTACGTTTATGGTTCGTTCGAGCCTTGGGACAAACCGCTTGCACTGCGCCTCGGCCAGCAGTTCCTGCCCTGGGGTTCGGGCTGGACCATCACCGGCGGAATCTCGGCGCTCAATCCAGTTGACCTGCCCGCCGTCCGACGTGCCGGCGCGCTGCCAGAAGAAATGCTGGTTCCCATCCCTGCGCTATACGGCAAACTCGCGCTTGATGAAAGCACCGCGCTTGAAGGCTTTTATCAGTTTCGTTTCCGTCCCACGGCGCTTGATGGGTGCGGCACCTTTTTCTCGACCTACGATTATCTGGCGCCAGGCTGCAATGGCGTCGTAGTCGTACCTTCCTCCGCAATATCAGATCGCACCGCAGTCTCTGCGGGACTGTTGGCCAAGCGAGCCCCAACACCCGACGTTTCCGATAGTGGCGAATTCGGCCTTTCATTGACCCGCAAGATTCCGGAACTCGACACTGATTTCGGCATTCTCCTTGCGGAATATCACAGCCGGCTGCCGGTCGCGAGCGCCATCAAGACGGCTCGCGTCATTCCGCCTTTCCCATTTCTGCCGAACGATCCCGACGGGAAAAACCCGCTTTACTTCACCGAGTATCCGGAGCGGATTCGCATGCTCGGCCTCACCTTCTCGACAAAGCGAGATGATCTGACAATAGCAGGCGAATTGACTTATCGTCCCAACCAACCTGTCGTCTTCAATGCGACTGAGTTGCTGCGCGCTTTCGTCTCGAACACGGCCCCGACCACCCTGCGCGCGGATGGCACCGCCACCCCATTGGGCGGAGTATTCCACGGCTATGACAGACGGAAAGTGACGCAAGCCCAGCTTTCCGTCAGCAACAAGTTTCATTCCCTGCTCGGGGCCGAGGAAGCAATGCTGGCCGCCGAAGCCGGTTTGAAATACATGAACGACCTGCCGGATCAGGCAACGCGCCGCTACGGCCGCCAGGACGCCTTCGGCGTCGGCCCGGTGAATGGCGTTTGCGAACCGGGTTCAGCGGCCATTCAGTGCAGCCAGGAGGGTTACGTTTCGAGACGGGCGTGGGGTTACCGCCTGAGAGCCGGTTTGCGTTATCCGAACATCATCGACCAGGTCGACTTCACGCCCGCCATGACTTTTACTCACGACGTGCGCGGCTGGTCTTACGACAACGGTTTCAACGAGGGCCGGCGAACGCTGGGGATGTCGTTGCGCGCGACCTATCGCAAAATGTACTTTGGCGACGTGACGTGGACCCCGACCTGGGGCGGTTATTTCAATAATGCCCGCGATCGAAGCTGGCTGGCAGCGGCAGCCGGTTTAAGGTTCTGAGTCAGTCTGACACGCGTTCAGACCAGAACTGCCTGGGCCGTCATGCCGGTAAAGCCTTCCTGATCGGAAGTCCACAAACCCACCCGATCGCCCTCACGCTTGCCCGACACGGTGAATGAGGCAGTGTCGAAGGCAGGACGCACGGCGCGAAAGCTGAACTTCGCCACGCGCTTGTCGGCCACCTGCGCGCCGACCAGATCAAGCAGCAAAGTCGCCAACAGCGGGCCCTGTACGACCAGCGCGGGATAAAACTCTTCCCGCGTCACGTACTCGCGGTCGTAATGGATGCGGTGTCCGTTGTAAGTCAGCGCCGAAAAACGGAACAGCAGCACCGGATCCGGCACTATGGTCTTTACCCAATCCGCATCCTTGGGCGCGGCATCGCCAGGTGGCAATGGCGCTGGCGCGGTGGGCATGTCACGGTAAACCAGATTCTGTTCTTCGAGAATGCAGAGCTTGTCATTCTGGTATAACGCATGTTCAATAGTGACGAAAACCAGTGTGCCGGACTTGCCTTCCTTGAGGTCGACCGAACGAATCGTCGATTTTTTCATGGCCGGCGTCCCCAGCATCAGCGACTGTGTGATTTCCAGTTTACCTGCCGCCCACATGCGGCGCGGTAAGGGCACCGGAGGCAGAAAGCCGCCCTTCTTGGGATGCCCGTCGTGCCCAGTGCCGGAAGCCGATGGCGTATCGAGAAAATACATCCAATGCCACGAAGGCGGCAGCGGATCGCCCTTGCCCGGCGAAGTCGGATGATCCAGCGCGGCCGCCAGCGCGCGCGCCGCAAACGGATTCAGATCGTCAGCGACGAAATTTTTCCGTCCGACCCATGTTTGCAGAAACTCGATATCAATTTTATCCATGCGTTTAGGGAAATGCCAATTAAGTACCTTACCGTTCGGGCTGAGCTTGTCGAAGCCCAGTGCTGGAGCGGCTTGCGCTTCGACAAGCCTGTCCTGAGCAAAGTCGAAGGACTCAGCGCGAACGGGCTTGTTCGGTAATTCCTTAGTGTAAAGCTTACAAGCGCGGCAGTACGGCCTTGGCGTTGGCCATCGTGGCGGCGACCAACGCCGACACATCGATTTTACGCAGTGCGGCAATCTCCCGCGCAATCGCAGCGATTTCCACTGGCTCATTGCGCTCCCGGCCCACCCATACTGGCGGAATGTCCGGCGCATCGGTTTCCAGTACGATGGATTCCAGCGGCAGGACCACGACAAGTTCGCGCAGACGGCTGGCGCGCGGCCAGGTCATCGCGCCGCCGAAACCGAGCTTGAAGCCCAGCTTGATGAATTCGTCGGCCTGCTGGCGGCTGCCGTTGAAGGCATGGGCGATGCCGCCAGGCACGTGAATCCGGCGCAGGTGTTTCAGGATGGGATCGATGGCACGCCGCACATGCAGCAGTACCGGCAACTCAAATTCGCGTGCGATCTTGAGTTGCTCGACAAAGTAGAACTCCTGCCGGACGTCATCGCGATCGGCGACAAAACGATCCAGCCCTATTTCACCCACGGCGACCGGCTGTTCGCGGCGCAGGGTTTCGCGCAACACGTCCAGGTCTGCGGCCAGTGCGCGGTCAACATACATCGGATGGATGCCGTAAGCGGGGCTGCAACCGGGGTATTGCCGGCACAGCGCGGCAACCCTGTCGAAATTGGCCCGTTCCACGGCTGGAACCACGATGTGCATAACACCGACGGCATGCGCACGCGCCATCACGGCATCGCGGTCGGCATCAAATTCTGTTGCGTCGAGGTGGCAGTGGGTATCGATTAACAAGATTCAGGGCCAAGACTCAGGGTTCAAGGCACAAGGGTGTTGCTTGAACCTTTCCTCTTGCATCTTGAATCTTTATTCGACTTCCTCGATCCATGCCATTTGTATGGCTTCGAGGATTTTTTCGCCGCAGTGCTTGTCGTTGTCCTCGAAACCGGGCAACGCAACCACCCAGCGCATCAGGTCGACGAAATTGATTTTCGTCGGGTCAATGTCGGGATGCGCATCGATCAATGCAATCGCAATATCGAGCGTATCGGTCCATTTCATTTTGCCGCCTCCGCAGGGCCGTCCGCACAAGCGTGGAAATATATGCTCCCCCACCCTGCCTTCCCCTCCGCGAGGGGGAGGTGACTAGTTGCCCCCGCCCTTGGGGCGGGGGAAGGGGGTGGGTCCATCAATTTTCCTGAGGGAAGCGCTTGTGCTTCCCTCAAGGAAGGGGGAAAGATCATTTCTTTCCTCCTTCCTTGACCTGATTGATGGTGTATTTCGGAATCTCGATCACCAGCGGCGTGTCCTTGACATAAGTCTGGCAGGACAAGCGGGAATTCGGTTCCAGACCCCAGGCTTTGTCAAGCAGGTCGTCCTCGTCTTCCTCCGAGGGGTCGAGCGATGCAAAGCCCTCGCGCACAATGACATGGCAGGTGGTGCAGGCGCAGGACATTTCACAGGCATGCTCGATCGGGATGTCGTTTTGCAGCAGTGCATAGCAAAGGGACTGATCCGGCGGCACATCAATGACAGCGCCATCGGGGCAGATTTCGGGATGTGGCAGAACGATTACCTGAGTCATTAGCGTGAAAGAACGTAAAGTGAAGCGATTTGTATTAGCCGAGCGTAACGAGCTGATTGGTAGCCCCGCCCCGGGGCGGGGGATGGGGGTGGGGGGCGTTCAATTGGCCTTTGCGCTCTTTTATCATCAGTGGTGCAGCAACATTGCATGCGCGTTAACCCAATTCCTTGATTGTTTTGCCGGCGAGTGCTTTCTTTACGCTGTAGTTCATGCGGCGAGCAGCGTACGACTCGGTGCTGGCGATCAGGGCATCCATCGCCACCGACAGCGCACGGCTGTCATCTTCCTTGATGCTGGCTTCCAGCGTCTGGATATTGCTATCGATTCTTGCGCGTTCACCGGCGCTAAGCAATTCGGCGTCTTCCTTGAGCGCTGAAGTCGTCGCTTCAATCAAGCGGCGTGCCTCGACCTGCTTTTCACGCAGCGCGCGTAACGAAGCATCGTCCGCCGCGTGGCTGATGCTGTCCTTGAGCATGTTGGCAATCTCGCCATCGGAAAGGCCGTAGGAAGGCTTCACTTCGACGTGCGCTTCGACGCCCGTGGTCTGCTCGCGTGCAGAGACCGACAGCAGCCCGTCGGCGTCTACCTGGAAGGTCACGCGGATGCGTGCCGCGCCGGCGACCATGGACGGAATGCCGCGCAATTCGAAGCGCGCCAGCGAACGGCAGTCCGAGACCAGTTCGCGTTCGCCCTGCACGACATGGATCGCCATTGCGGTCTGGCCGTCCTTGAAAGTGGTGAATTCCTGCGCCCGCGCCACCGGAATCGTTGAGTTGCGCGGAATCAATTTCTCGACCAGGCCGCCCATGGTTTCGATGCCGAGGCTGAGCGGAATCACGTCGAGCAGTAGCCAGTCATCATCGGCACTGCGGTTGCCGGCCAGCAGGTTGGCCTGGATCGCGGCGCCGAGGGCCACCACCTTGTCCGGGTCGAGATTGTTGAGCGGCTCCTGCTTGAAGAACTCGCCCACGGCGTGCTGGATTTGCGGCATGCGCGTCGCGCCGCCGACCATCACCACGCCATTCACCTGATCTACCGAGAGGCCGGCATCGCGCAGCGCTTTCTTCGTCGGCTTCAATGTCTTTTCAATAAGTGTTTGCGTGATGGAGCTAAAGACTTCCGTGGTAATTTTCTGGTCCACATATTCGCCGCTACCGAGTCTCAAGGTAATCGGCACTTCGCCATGATAAGTGAGATATTCCTTGGCCTCGCAGGCACGCGTCAGCAGCAAGCGCGCATCCTGTGCCGAGAGCGGCGCCAGCTTTGCCTCTTCGATAATCCAGCAGAACACGCGCTGGTCGAAATCATCGCCGCCCAGGGCCGAATCGCCGCCAGTGGCGAGCACTTCGAACACGCCCTTGGAAAGTTTGAGAATGGAAATGTCGAAGGTGCCGCCGCCGAGATCGAACACGGCGTAGATGCCTTCGGAGCTATTATCGAGACCGTAGGCAATCGCCGCCGCGGTCGGCTCGTTAAGCAGGCGCAGGACATTGATCCCGGCCAGTCGCGCCGCATCCTTGGTCGCCTGCCGTTGCGCATCATCGAAATAGGCCGGTACCGTAATCACTGCCCCAGTCAATTCGCCGCCCAGCGACTCTTCGCCACGCTGGCGCAACACGCGCAGGATGTCGGCCGACACCTCGACCGGACTCTTGATGCCCTGCGCCGTGCGCAGCTTGACCATGCCCTCGCTGTCGATGAAATCATAGGGCATGGATTCGACATGGGCGATATCGCGGCGCCCGCGTCCCATGAAGCGCTTGACCGAAACGATGGTGTTCTTCGGGTCGAGCGATTGCCTCGCCTGCGCCTCGTAGCCCACATCAATTTTGCCTTCGGCACCGTAGCGCACTACGGAAGGCAGCAAGGAGCGGCCCTGTTTGTCGTTAAGCACGGCGGCCACGCCACTGCGCACGGTGGCCACCAGGGAGTTGGTCGTACCGAGATCAATACCGACCGCGAGGCGATGCTGATGTGGATCTGCCGATTCACCCGGCTCTGAAATTTGCAATAGTGCCATTGTTGTTTTTTGAATAAAGCCACTCAGTGGCCGAATTGCTTATGCCTCGATAGCTTCCTGAGCATCGTCGATTTCCTGCAAAAGTTTTTCCTGAAACATCAAGCGCCGTGCCATGTCGGCAGCGGCAGCGTAATCCTTGTGCTCATCCAGCATCGTGCCAAGGGACGCATACTGCGCTGTCATGCGCGACTTGAGATCGGCGCGCAATCTTTCCAGGGCTGATTCTTCTCCTGCAGCACGCGCATCGGCAACTGCTTCGCGCAGTTCCATCTGTTCGATCAAAAAGCCCGACGGCATCGACGTATTGTTTTCAAACGCTACATCCTGACCGGCGAGATGCAGCAGATAAACAGCGCGCTGCAAAGGATCTTTGAGCGTCTTGAATGCCGCGTTCGCCTCTGTTGCCCACTCCATGGCAAGACGCCGCTCGCTATCACCAAGATGTGCATGCTTGTCAGGATGCACTTTCGACTGCAACTCACGATAGCGGCGTTCCAGTTCGCTGCCATCAATCGCAAACCGGCGCGGCAGTTCAAACAGCACGAAATAATCCTGAGCCGCGCCTGTCATCTCAGACCTTGAAGCTCTCGCCGCAGCCGCACGCATCCTGGACGTTCGGATTATTGAACTTGAAGCCTTCCTTCAAACCTTCCTTGGTGTAATCGAGCTCGGTGCCATCCAGATAAGGCAGGCTCTTCGGATCAATCAACACCTTGAGGCCATGACTTTCGTACACGATATCCTCGGGATTTGCATCGTCGGCGAATTCAAGCTTGTAAGCCATGCCGGAGCAGCCTGAGGTTTTGACGCCGAGGCGCAGGCCGATCCCCTTGCCGCGCTTGGCAATGAATTTCGAGACATGACTGGCCGCCTGTTCGGTCAATGTAATCATTATTTGGTCTGCCTCTTTTTGTAATCGGCAACAGCCGCCTTGATCGCATCCTCGGCAAGAATGGAACAATGAATCTTCACCGGCGGCAAGGCGAGTTCTTCCGCGATCTGGGTATTCTTGATGTCGAGCGCCTGATCGACGGTCTTGCCCTTGACCCACTCGGTGACCAGCGACGACGAAGCGATCGCCGAACCGCAGCCGTAAGTCTTGAATTTGGCATCCTCAATAATGCCGTCCTTGCCAACCTTGATCTGCAGCTTCATTACATCGCCGCAAGCCGGCGCGCCGACCATGCCGGTGGCAACGCCATCTTCATCCTTGGCAAAGGAACCGACATTGCGCGGATTCTCGTAGTGATCAATGACTTTTGTACTGTAAGACATGTTTGTCTCCTTAAAGGGAGGAGCAAGGAGTGATGAGAGAGGAGTCGACATCAGTGCGCTGCGCGCGGCAGGGTTTACTTCTCACTCCCATCTCCTCACTCCTCACTGAATAATCAATGTGCTGCCCACTGCACTGAATTCAAGTCGACGCCGTCCTTGAACATTTCCCACAACGGCGACAATTCGCGCAGTTTGTTCAGCTTGGCGTGTAACAGCTTGACCGCGTAGTCGATCTCTTCCTCCGTCGTGAAGCGGCCGATGGTAAAGCGGATAGAACTGTGCGCCAGTTCGTCGGAACGACCCAGCGCGCGCAACACATACGAGGGTTCGAGCGAAGCCGAGGTGCAGGCCGACCCCGACGACACGGCAATATCCTTGATCGCCATGATCAGCGATTCGCCCTCGACGAAGTTGAAGCTGATATTGAGGTTGTGCGGCACGCGCTGTTCAAGGTCGCCATTGACATAGGTTTCCTCAATATCCAGCAGGCCGCTCAACAGCTTGTCACGCAGCATGCGGATGCGCTCGTTTTCGATCGCCATTTCCTCACGCGCAAGGCGGAAGGCTTCGCCCATGCCGACAATCTGGTGCGTGGCCAGCGTACCCGAACGCAGGCCGCGCTCATGACCGCCGCCGTGCATCTGCGCTTCGAGTCTGATTCTGGGCTTTCTCCGCACATACAGAGCGCCGATACCCTTGGGACCATAGGTTTTGTGCGCAGAGAAGGACATCAGGTCCACCTTCAAGGTCTTGAGGTCGATCGGCATCTTGCCGGTAGCCTGCGCCGCATCGACGTGGAAAATGACGCCTTTCTCGCGGCAGATTTCACCCAGTTCGGCAAACGGCTGGATCACGCCGATCTCATTGTTCACCGCCATCACCGAGGCGAGCACAGTGTCGGGACGCAGTGCCTGCTGGAACTGTTCAACCGTAATCAGGCCGTTTTCCTGCGGTTCGAGATAAGTCGCCTCGAAGCCCTTGCGTTCGAGTTCCTTCACCGTATCCAGCACTGCCTTGTGCTCGGTGGACACGGTGATGATGTGCTTGCCCTTGCTCGGACCGTAGAAATTCGCCGCACCCTTGATGGCAAGATTGTTCGACTCGGTAGCGCCCGATGTCCAGATAATGTCCTTTGCATCCGCACCAACCAGCGCCGCGACCTGTTCGCGCGCCTCTTCCACTGCCTTCTCCGCCTCCCAGCCGTAGGAATGGGAACGCGAAGCAGGATTGCCGAAATGTTCGGTCAAATAAGGAATCATCTTTGCGGCCACCCGCGGGTCGACCGGAGTCGTCGCGGAATAGTCGAGATAGATCGGGAACTTGAGCATCTATGTCTCCTGTTGCATCAGACAGCCACGGCTGTCAGTCGTTTCAATTGAAAAAGGGTATGTTGCAGCGCCGCCAGGAAGCCACGCACCTGTGCTGCTGTCGTGTCCGCTCCCAGACTCACGCGTACCGCGCCACGCGCCAGTTCCGGCGCGACCTGCATCGCCAGCAGGACATGCGATGGCTCCGGATTGGCGCTGGAGCAGGCTGCCCCGCTTGCGATGGCAAAGCCGGCACGATCGAGCTTGCCCACCAGCGTGTCGCCATCGATGTCGCTGAACGCAAAATAAGTCGTATTCGGCAGGCGTTCCGCAGCTTGCGAAAAAATGGTGGCGCCCTGCGCAAAAAGACCAGCTTCGAGTTCATCGCGCAGGGCACGCAAGCGTGCCGCTTTCAATTCAATGTCCTGCACCGCGATTTCGCATGCCATGCCGAAACCAACGATGGCGGGCACATTCTCGGTGCCCGAGCGCAGGCCGCGTTCGTGGCCCCCGCCCGAGATCAGCGGCCGCAACTCGACGTGCTTGTCGAGAATCAGCGCTGCGGCGCCCTTTGGACCGCGAATCTTGTGCGAAGAAATCGTCAGTGCATGCACGCCATGCTCATTCAGATCGCGGAAGTTCACCGGCATCTTGCCGAAGGCCTGTACCGCATCGCTGTGAAACCATGCATGCGTCATCATTGCCTGCGCCGCGAGATCGGCGACATCCTGCACTACGCCGGTCTCGTTGTTGGCCAGCATGACCGAAATCAACAGCGGCTGGTCCCGCAGCATCTGGGCATAATCGTCGCGGCGGACGCGTCCCTCTGCGTCGACAGCGATCTGATGCACCTTCCACCCTTGCCGGCCAAGCGCCAGAGCGGGTTCGCGCACACTGGGATGCTCCACCGAAGACACCGCGATCAAACCGGGTTTGAAGCAGGCCGCGGCGCCCTTGATGAAGAGATTGCTGGCTTCGGAACCACCGCTGGTGAATACCACTTCCGTTGGATGCGCACCCGCCGCGGTCGCGACGCGCTGCCGTGCCTCGTCGAGCGCCTTGCGCGCGGCACGGCCATACTCGTGGCGGCTCGATGCATTGCCGGGGCGCTCGGAAAACCACGGCAACATGGCGTCGAGCACCCTGGGGTGTACGGGCGTTGTCGCGTTGTGATCGAGATAGACCGGAGCGAACATGATTTCAGGCGGCTGCCATTACCTCGCTGCGTTTGGCTGGTCTGCGCGCCGGCCGCTGGTCATGCAGCACCGTCACGGCATCCGGATACTGCTCCTTGACCAGATCCGCCAGCGATACACTGTCAAGGTATTCGTACATGTGATTGGTCAATTTTGACCAGAGCTTGTGGGTAATACAGACATATTCTTCGCGGCAATTGGCCTCATCACAGCCGAGCACCTCATCCACGGCGCGAATGATATCGCTGACCGAAATTTCTGCGGATTCGCGCCCCAGACAATAACCGCCACCCGGACCACGCACGCTGGTCACCAGATTGTGGCGGCGCAGCTTGCCGAACAATTGTTCGAGATAGGATAGGGATATATGCTGCCGCTCGCTTATCCCGGCGAGCGTCACCGGGCCTTCTTGTTGATGCATGGCCAGATCCAGTATGGCACTTACGGCAAAACGGCCTTTGGTTGTCAATCTCATAGCACACCTCGCTTGGTAACTCAGTTACAACTGAGTCATAGTTGATAGGACGATTATAAGTGTATAAGTTCCCGACTAACTTAGTCAACTATTTTTGAGAGGTAATTCGGATCGAACTTGTTTGCGGTCGCCATATCATCCTCGACCGAAACGCCGGCACGCTCGATGTAGTGCAGCAGACGTTCAATACGGCGGTCGGTTTCGACCGCATGATCCAGCAGGCCATGAATAGCCTGTGCCAGCGGGTCGTCCTCGTTACGGGTGACCGCATAAGCCGAGAAACCGAGTTTTTCCGCCTTGTCCTCGCGAACCTGATCCTTTACCGACTCGATCACCCGGGCCGGAATGCCGACAGCCGTCGCGCCGGGTTTTACGTCTCGGACGACTACCGCATTTGACCCTATTTTCGCACCGGCGCCGATGACAATCGGACCAAGAACCTTCGCCCCGGCACCGATGACAACGCCTTGTTGCAGCGTGGGATGGCGCTTGCCCTTGTTCCAGGAAGTCCCGCCCAGCGTGACGCCATGGTAGAGCGTGCAGTCGTCGCCGATCACGGCGGTCTCACCGATCACCACACCCATGCCGTGGTCAATGAACACGCGGTGACCGATGCTCGCGCCGGGATGTATCTCGATGCCGGTAAGCCAGCGCGTGAAATGCGAAACAAAACGCCCCAGCCAGCGCAAACGCAACCCCCACAACCAGTGCGAGAACCGGTGCAGCGTCAGCGCATGAAAACCCGGATAGCAGGTGATAACCTCCCAAGTGGTACGGGCAGCAGGGTCACGCTGGAATACGCAGGCGAGATCTTCGCGCAAATGTGAGAACACAAATATTTCCCTCAATTAATAAGGTCTTTGACTGTAAAAAAACCACGCATATCAGTCAACCTTTTTCGTCAGTTTTGCAATGGCCGTCAGCATGCCGCGCAGCATGCTGATTTCCTCCTGCTCAATGCGTGCACGGGCCAGCAGGCGCCGCATACGCAGCGGAAAGCGCTTGGGATGGGCCGGATTCAGATAGCCGGTCTCGATGGCAGTGCGTTCGATATGCGCCAGCAAGCCCTCCACATCGTCATGACTGGCTGGCTGGCCGGCATCGGCTATCGGTGGCGGCGAACCTGGGTCGAGCGCCGCCATGCGCAGTTCGTAGCACATTACCTGCACCGCCTGCGCCAGGTTGAGCGAGCTGTAGCCGGACTGGGCCGGAATCGAGGCCCAGCGCCGACATAGCGCCACCTCGTCGTTGGAAAGCCCTGCAGTCTCGTTGCCAAACACGAGTGCGACATCGCCGCTGGCGGCCTCATTCACCAGCTCCACCGCTGCCTCGCGCGCCCACAGCGGCTCCACCGCCAGTTCGCGGCGGCGAGCGGTAATGGCAGTCGCGAACAGAGTGCCGCTCAAGGCTGCGGAGAGGGTATCGACGACTCGCGCATTGATCAGAAGGTCATCAGCACCAACGGCCATCGTTTCGGCCTGTGGATCGGGAAAGCGGCGTGGATTTACCAGCACCAGTTGCGACAGGCCCATGGTTTTCATGGCGCGCGCCGCTGCGCCGATATTGCCCGGATGACTGGGATGGGAGAGCACAACGCGAATGCGCTCGAGCGGCAAAGGTGGGATCACAGTAGTGGCTTCATATAGAATTCGGGCCTCGGCCGACCCCGGCGCAGTTTGCTTCCCCCTTCCCCATGCATCCCACCCTGAATATCGCCAAAAAAGCCGCGCTCAACGCGGGCAAGATCATCAGCCGCGCCAGCCGCGACATCAGCCAGCTTACGGTCAGCACCAAACAACAAAGCGATTACGTCACCGAGGTGGATCGCGCGGCGGAGGATGAAATCATCGCCACCATTCGAGACACCTATCCCGACCATTCGATCTTAGCAGAGGAAAGCGGGGCGCAAGCAGGCGCGGCGGGCAAATCGGACTACCAGTGGATAATCGATCCGCTCGATGGCACCACCAACTTCATTCACGGTTTTCCGCAGTATGCAATTTCGATCGGCGTCGCCCACAAGGGCGTCATGACCCATGCCGTTGTCTTCGATCCCAACCGCAATGAATTGTTCACCGCCAGCAAGGGCGGCGGCGCCTTTCTCAACGACAAACGCATTCGCGTTTCCAAACGCGCCAAGCTCGAAGACTCGCTGATCGGTACCGGCTTCCCCTATCGCGTGTTCGACCATGTCGATGCCTACCTCGCCATCTTCAAGGAGCTCGCGAAAAAAACCGGGGGCATGCGCCGCCCCGGCGCCGCCTCGCTCGACCTCGCCTACGTCGCCTGCGGCCGTCTCGACGGCTTTTGGGAACTCGGCCTTGCGCCGTGGGACATGGCGGCCGGCACCCTGCTCATCAGCGAGGCTGGCGGCCTGGTCGGCGATTTTTCCGGCGAGAATGATTACATGAACACCGGCAATATCATCGGTGGTACCCCCAAGGTCTTTGCCCAACTGGTGCAAACCATTGCTCCGCATCTGACAGCGAAACTTGAAGCCTGACGACCGGTCTTATTTGTTTTTGACGAAGGAGCAAAATTGAAACGACTATTTGCCTTCCTTACACTGATCGCCCTCCTCCCGGCATACGCATTTGCCGAGCTCAAGCCCGGCGACATGGCGCCCGACTTCACGACGCAAGCCTCCCTCGGCGGCAAGGTATTTGGCTTCTCGCTGGCGGAGACTCTCAAGCAAGGCCCGGTGGTACTGTATTTCTATCCTGCGGCATTCACCTCCGGCTGCACCATCGAAGCCCACAACTTCGCCGAGGCAGTCGATAAATTCAAGGAACAGCACGCCACGGTGATCGGCATCTCCACCGACAACATCGACACGCTCAACAGGTTCTCGGTCAGTGAATGCCGCAGTAAATTTGCGGTTGCCGCTGACCCCGATGGACGCATCACCAAGAGCTATGATTCCGTGCTGGCCTGGAAAAGCGGCTGGGCCAACCGTGTTTCTTATGTCATCACACCAGACGGGAAGATCATCTACGCCTACAGCGCCATGTCACCCGACAAACATGTTGAGAACACGCTCAATGCGGTTCGCGCCTGGGCAGCAGCACACAAGTAAGAAACAGTCATTGTCAGGATCACATCAATTGGCCAGCGTTCGTGGCATGATCTCGACCGTCAGTCACACCATCGATCATTCTCATTTCACTCTCTATGAGCTTAATGCCCTTCGAAGCCGCCAAGGCTGCTCTGCTCACCTCATCGACGCCCGTTTCTGAAACCGAGGAGATTGATCTCGCCGCAGCCTTCAGCCGCGCCTTGGCGCGTGATCTGGTGTCGCCAATGACCGTCCCGCCCTTCTCCAATACCGCCATGGACGGATACGCACTGCGTGCCAGCGATGTGGCGTTCAGTGGCACGCGATTGCCGGTAAGCCAGCGCGTGACTGCCGGCGACGCGGCAAAACCGCTGCCGCAGGGAAGTGCCGCCCGCATCTTCACCGGAGCACAGATACCTGACGGAGCAGACACTGTGGTGATGCAGGAGTTTTGCACGACCGATGGCGACAGCGTGACGATCAATACCGTGCCTTCTCCCGGCGATCATGTTCGACTGATTGGCTCAGCTATAAAAACAGGCCAGATTATTCTGCCCGCGGGCAGCAGACTTTCAGCCGCCGCGCTCGGCCTTGCCGCATCCGTGGGTATTGCCGACGTCACCGTGTACCGCCGTTTGCGTGTCGCGATTTTCTTTACCGGCTCTGAACTCACAACGCCCGGCGAGCCGCTTCCTCCCGGCCACATCTACAACTCCAATCGATATGTCATGCGCGGATTTCTCGAAGACATCGGCGTGGATATCTTCGATCTCGGAATCATCCCTGACAACAGGGAAGCCACTCAGGCAGCACTGCGGAATGCGGCCGCGCGCGCCGATGTCATTGTTACCAGTGGCGGCATGTCGGAAGGAGACGAGGATCACGTCATTGCCGCCGTTCGCGCCGAAGGACGCATCGATGTCTGGAAGATTGCATCCAAGCCCGGCAAGCCGCTCGCCTTCGGATCGGTTCGCGACAACGGTCGCGAAGCTGCCTTCATCGGCTTGCCGGGGAACCCGGTTTCCGTGTGGTGCGGCCTGCTGACGCTGGTTGCGCCGTTCTTGCGTCGTTGTCAGGGCTATTCAATGATCGAGTCTCCGCCCCAGTCGTTGCGTGCCGACTTCAGCTACAGCGTAAAGGGCAATCGCATGGAGTTCGTGCGTGTGCGGCGCAATGCCGAAGGCGGACTGGACCTTTATCCGACGCAGGATTCGGCCATCATATCGTCCGCCGTGTGGGCGGATGGCGTTGCGGCGATACCCGCCGGCGTTACGGTTTGCGTCGGCGACATGGTCAAGTTCGTGCCCGGACCTCATTGCCAGCCATGACATCGTTTCGAGGTTCCAGGATTCGGCGCTGGGCTCACGTCGTTCTGCGCGGACTCCATATAGCTGCGGTGATCGCACTGGGAGCCAGCATGCTCGGTGCCCCGGCCGGTGCCTTCAATGCTCCTGTCGCCGTCGCCTGTTCAGGAGTTGCGATACTGATCCTTGATCTGTGGAGAAATCCCGATCACCTGCGTGAAGTTGCGGGTCTGGCTGTCATTGTGAAGCTTGCACTATACGGCCTGATGATCACCCATGAGGCCTCCAGATCGCTGATTTTCTGGGTAATTGTCGCCTGGTCCGTTATATTTTCCCATGCTCCGGCACGCTTTCGCCATACGATCATCCTCGGCGCCAAATAGTCAGTCCAACAAAATTCCGTTAAGTCTCATTCGCGCGACCTGCCTAAAATACCCCTGATGCTCTCCTGCAAATCCGCAGGCAGCACAATGGTCTTGGCATTCGCCGAATCGGCCAGCTTGCCCATGGCGGCAAGATATTTCTCGCCGAGCATGTAACGCATTGGAGCATCCTGCTGGCCGATGGCACTGGCGACGCGACGAATGGATTCAGCGCTCGCCTCGGCCAGCGTCACCTGCGCTTCGGCATCGCGCCGGGCCGCTTCGAGCCTGGCTTCTGACTGCAGGATGGCTGATTGCTTGATACCTTCAGCCTTGGTCACCATGGCCTTGCGTTCGCGCTCGGCGGAGGCCTGAGCTTCCATGGCTTTCTGCATGGATTCCGATGGCTTGATATCCTGGATTTCCACCGACTTGACGGTAAGGCCCCAGTCGATGGCTTCGTCGGCGATGCTTTCGCGCAAGCGGGCCTTGATCTTGTCGCGGTTGGTCAGGGCTTCGTCCAGGCTCATTTCGCCGATGATCGAACGCAACGTAGTCATGATCATGTTGCGGATCGCTTCGGAAAAATCGGTGACGCCATAGACGGCCTTGATCGGGTCGGTCACCTTGATGAAGGCGATGGCATTGGTGAGGATCACCGCGTTGTCGCGCGTGATGACTTCCTGCTCCTGCACATCGAGAATGATGTCCTTGGTGACCAGCTTGTAGGCAATGCGATCCAGGTAGGGAAGGATGATGTTGAGGCCCGGCAGCAGCGTGCCGTGGTACTTGCCGAGGCGTTCGACAATCCATTCCTCGCCCTGCGGCACGATGCGCACCCCCTTGGCAAGAGTGACAACGGCAAATATCAGCAGCGCAACGATGACAGTAAATCCGGCTTCCATGATTTCCCCTTTTATGTTCAGACCTTGGCGACTTTGAGCATGCTGCCCTCAACCGCAATAACCTTGACGCGCTCGCCGGCGGCAATGGCGCTATCCGCTATGCAGGGCCAGGATTCCGCCCCGAGCAGCGGCTTCTGGAACCGCACTTCCCCTTTTTCGAACGGCGCTACCGCGTGAGCCAGAAGCCCGATTTCGCCAAGCACGTTGGCAGCGGCGGTACCAACCCTTGTTTTATGGAAGCCTCGCTTGAACACCTTGAACCACGAATAAACCATGGCCAATGAGGCAGCCAGCCAGATGGCAAGTTGCGCTGTCAGCGTCAGCGAAGGCAGAACGAGCATCGCCAGCGCCACCAGCAATGCGCCCAGCGCAAACCAGATCAGCACAAAGGCAGGCACGGCGAGTTCAAGCAACGCCAGCGCCACAGCGCCGACCAGCCACTGCCACCATTCAAATTGCATGTTCCCCCCTATTAATAATGTGACAAACGTTGGCGGCGGTTCATGAAGACGGCTATTTTTACGGAAGCGTTGGAATCCTATTGTATCGGCTTTGATTAACCGCCGAATGGCCGAATGGCTATAAATTACAACGCATTCATCATCGCCTCAGGCGGCACTGGCATCTTTTTGATTGAAAGAACTCATTCCTTCATCACGCGCAGTTTCTGCTCCAGAGTGACGGCGTCCGGCAATTCGATCCCGAGCGAACGCGCCACAGTGGTGTTGATGCCTATAGTGAAATATTTCGGCTCCTGGGTTGGTGGCAGACCTTTGCCCTGGCGCCAGGCAATGATCGTTTCCGCGGCTTGCCGGGAGAGTTGCTCCGGGGTTGTATATATCGACACCATGGCACCGGCACGCTGATATGCAGCTGAATAACCGATCACCGGGATATCAGCCTGGTAGCTCATCAAAAGAATGGATTGCACGGTATTGGCGGTATGCACTACCGGATCGGGGATGGCAACCAATATGTTCGCATCCTGAATCACACGGGCCAATGCCCGTCCCACCGCGGCTTCCTCGCTGACCGTCTCCAGCCGCAATCGCTGTTTGCGCTCGCCCGATGCCTCCTGCAACCTGGATGCCATTCCCTGCGTGGCCGGGCCAAGCACAACGCCCACTCTTGTGTCGCGCGGCTTGAGCAGACTAACCAGATTCAGCATGCGGTTAATCGGCTGTTCGAGAAAAAGCGCCGAAGCACTGCGTGGCGAGCGTTTCATCAATGCTTCATAGGCATGGTGGCGTGGCATCAGGGCCAGCACCGGACTATCCCGGGCGGACACGGCGGCGGCCGCTTGCCATGCCACATCACCCAGCGTCACCACCAGACTTGCCGAGCTCGTCGATGAAGCGGCTGGCAGGGATGCAATATCCACTCGTTCCAGTGCAATACCGGGTGCGGACTGTTCAAGCAGTTTTTGCAGGCGGCTCGCCGTCTCGCTGGCGAACGCACTATCGCTGCCAACGACCAGCCGAACCGTCAGTTCTTCGGCCAAAGCGCCGGTGCTGACGGTTCCAATCAAAGCTACCAATACCGCATGCAGCAACCAATGTCCGTATTGACGCAACACCGCCCTCCAGTTGCTCCTGATGGCGCCGCTGTAAGCACAATCCGGAAAACTGAAGTCTTGGCGCACAACAGGACTCAGTGGATGATCTTTACCTGTAAAAAGGCAACTCGCCGTGCAACATTGTCCGGTGTTCCAGCCGTACTACCCAAATAGTAGTCACGATAATGACTCAGGACATTCTGCATGACGCCGGCAATTTCCCCCCTATATTCGCCGAAATTTATGCGTTTAGCAAGCCTTATATTCAAATGATCGATGGCGGGCATGCTCTTTTTCTTTTGTCCGGAATCGATCCAGAACATCGCACTGACACGCTGGTAATTGGCGGACGCTTCCCATCCGTCCAAGAACGAATGTGATAGCAGCAGGGACAGCGTGTCGCGCGGCACGCTGGTACTGTACTCGCTACCATCATCGCCCGAGGTGGTTTCGGTATGCGCCGCCGCGAGCCGAACATGGGTATCGGTCAGCGGCTGCCATTGCAGGGTCAGGTCGACGCCAGTGGTTTTGGCCTTGTCCAGATTAACCGCATCGCCGCCCTTGACAAACTTGACCTGCCCCTGGAACGAGATCAGGCCGGTGTAACGATCGCAAAACCAGCGCACATCGCCGCCAAGCGCCGCTTCAGGAATGCTGAACACATAGCCAAGCTCTCCTGAGCGAACCCGTTCAGAGTCCACCTTGCCACTATCCGCCACAATGGGATATGAAATGCTGGCAGGGAGGCCCGGCAGCGGAGGCAGCGGGAAACTGAAACCGTAGTTGCTTATTTTTTCATACATGCTGGGGGTTCGCCGCGCGCTGCTGACGCTGGCACGTAGCGAATGTCCAGGCGCGATCTCATGGATCAAGGCAACGCGCGGCGACCAACCGCTGCTGGCAAACGTGTTGTGTTCAAACATCGCGCCCGAGTGCAACATCCATTGATCGGCGAAAGTCCATTCGACATTGCCGAAAGCGCGTGTCAGGAATTGGGTTTTCTCCTCATGGGTGGCAAACAAACGTCCCGAACGTGCTGCGTCACGGCGCACCTCCGCTCCCCATACCGTACGCAAATGTTCGGACCAGCGCGAATTCGACTGCAATTCTAGGCCGTCACGCCAGGTCGAATAATCCTGTTCCAGCACAAAGGGTACTGGCGGCAAAAAGGGCACCAGCGGGGCCAAAGGCGGCACCAGGGCATAAAGCGCCCTTAGATCCATCAACAGATGATCGCTTTGCTTGAATTGCTGGTGGTAATACTGAACCCACCACTCGTTGTCGGTGGATTCGGCATGGCTCCAGCGGGTCTGGAATTCGAGACTGCCACCGGTCTGGGGGTGGGCCTGGTTCTGCGGGTCTATCGGATTAAATTCGCCGATTTGCTTGTTCTTGTCGGCGCCGCGCAATGACATGCCGATGCTGTCGCGCGCGCTGACCCTGTAGTCCATTTTCAGGTTCGCATAGCTCAGGCGCATCGAATCGGGACGACTGGCGAAGCCATCGTCGGAGCGCTGCCCCAATGTCGCGCGATAACGCCAGCCACCCTGCCCCGCAGTAAAGCGGAGAGTTTCGTCGCGAATTCCCAGCCCGCCGATATTGGCCAGCAATTCGGTAGCATTCTCGGCAACCGGATCGCGGGTGATGATGTTTATCACGCCCTGGAAGGAATTGGCGCCGTAACTGGCAGCATTGGGCCCGCGCACGACTTCGATGCGCTCGATGTCGCCAAGCGAAAGCGGTATCTCGGCCCACAACATGCCGCCGAAAACCGGGGAATAAATGGAAACGCCATCGACCAGCACCTGTACCCCGGAAGCAAAGGTGCCCGTCATCCCCCGCAACGTGACAACCGGCCAGTTGCCGTCGTTGTAGCCGACCACGGTACCCGGCACAAAGCGCAGCAAATCGGCAATCTGACGCACGCCGGAATGCTCGATCATGTCGCGATCAATAACGGTGACAGCCGCCGGCGCTTCAGCCAGGGGCTGCCGCATGCGCGACGCTGTAAGTACGATGGGCAAATCCGCCGACTCCAGTCCCTCATCGGCGCAAGCCGGCAACGCCGCAATGAGGCACGAGGCGATGACCGGCCACTTTACCAAACGCATATCCATGACTCCCCCCCCCCACAGGTTGTTAATTTCTTGCTATTGCAAACAAACATACGGCCGCTGCCGCCGCGACGTTTAACGACTCTATGTCTGTCGCCAGCGGAATGGTGATGAGTTGCGAGGCAAGCGCCGCCAGGACCGGACTGACGCCGCAACCCTCGTTGCCGAAAATCCAGGCGATATCTCCTGTCAATTTAATGTCATAAATGGAAACGCCGCCGCCGACTACGGTCGCGAGTGACTTGCCCCGATAATCGCGCAGGAACTGCCCAAGGTCGGCCGACTCGCGGATGCGCAGGCGAAAATGCGCGCCTTGCGCCGCGCGCAGCACGCGCGGGCTCCATGCGCCGGCACAGCCGGGACCGAGAAAAATATCGCGGATGCCGGCTGCGGCACTGCTGCGCAGGATGGAACCGGCATTGCCGGCATCCTGTATGGCATCGAGCAGCACGCAACTGCCGCCCGTGAATGCGGGCGTTTCCTGCGGGATGCGAATCACGGCAGCGATACCCAGCGGCGCATCGACGCCGCTCAGAGCCTTGAACAGCGGATCTTTCAGCAGCACGACATCACTGCCGGCATGCGCATCGATCAAGTCCTGTATTTCGCGATGATTGGCGCCGGATTCGCTGACCAGAAGCTGTTCCGGCAGTCCAAGCTGCGCGCGGTACGCGGCAACCAGGTGCGGGCCATCGATCAAGGTGCGGCCCTGCTTGCGGCATTCCCGCGCATCCCCGGCCAGCCTGAGCAGTTTTTTGTAGGCGGGATTGTCGCGCGAGCTGATCGATTTCATGTTAGCGCGAAAAACAGGCAAGCGGCATAGTCGCGAAAACTAACCACGACCAAGAAACGGTGCTCCTCGTGCAAATCGAGCGCAGCGAGCCAATCAATAGCCCCGCCTTGGAGCGGGAACGGGGGGCGTTCAATTCGCCTTTACGCTCTTTCATGCTCAGGGGTGGCGCTGACAACCATGCGCGTTAGATCAATCAGTTCCGCCACCGGCGCATAGCTGCGTCGATGTACGCTGCTGACGCCATGGCGGCGCAAGGCCTCGATATGCGCTTTGGTTGGATAGCCCTTATGCCGGGCGAAGCCGTATTGCGGAAAGCGCTGATCGAGTTGGCGCATTTCGACATCGCGCGCGGTCTTGGCCAGAATGGACGCCGCCGAGATCTCGGCCACCAGCGCATCGCCCTTGACGATGGGGCGCGCTGCATACGCTACAGGGGGACAATACAAGCCGTCGACCAACACCTCGCCGGGAGCAATGGCCAGCCCTTCAACAGCGCGCTGCATGGCCAATAGCGTGGCGTGATGAATATTCAGCGTATCGATTTCCTCAATGGATGCGACGGCGATACTCCAGGCCAACGCCTGTTTGCGGATCAAGGCCGCCAAATGATCGCGCCTGCGTTCGCTAAGCTGCTTGGAATCCTTCAGGCCGGCAATGGGCGCCGCAGGATCCAGAATGACTGCGGCGGCGAACACGGCACCGGCCAACGGTCCCCGCCCCGCTTCATCGACACCGCAGATAAGAGCAGAATTCATGCACGGGCCATCCTGTCGGCCCGCGCATTTTCCAGCGTGTCGGCAATGGCCACGGCGGCCTTTGCCGCGGTGTCCTGGCGCAAGCGCACATGAATGTCGCCGAATACCCGCTCGATTTCCGCCACCAGTTTCTTTTCGCTCACCAGATTGCCCATGGCCTGCGCCAGATTTTCCGGCGTCGCTTCATCCTGCAGGAATTCAGGCACCACAAACCGTCCGGCCAGAATGTTGGGCAGGCCGACCCAGGGCTGATAACCCATGCGCTTCATCAGTTGCCATGACCAGCGCGACATGCGGTAGGCAATCACCATCGGCCGCTTGATCAGCGCCGCTTCAAGCGTCGCCGTGCCGCTCGCGACCAGGGCCACGTCGCAAGCCGCCAACGCATCCTGCGCATGGCCGAACAACAGCTTGAATGGCAGTTCCTGCGCGCCGCGCTGCCACATGGCTTCCTCGAATTGGTTGCGTGTCTCGCGTGACACCAGCGGCACCAGAAAGGCAGCTTGGGGAAATCGCCGCTGCAGCAGCTTTGCCGTATCAATAAATGTATCGGCCATATAGGCCAGCTCTGACTGGCGGCTGCCGGGCAACAGCGCAAACACAGGCCCGGCCTTTACCCCGAGACGCTCGCGCACGGATTCCTTCGTGATTTGCAAGGAGATTACATCAGCCAGCGGGTGCCCGACATAGCTGACGGGAATGCCGTGCTGCTCGTAAAGCGGTGGCTCGAAAGGAAACAGGGCGAGGATGCGCGACACCGAGCGGCCGATTTTCTTGAGGCGGCCGCGCCGCCAGGCCCAGACCGAAGGACCGACGAAATGCACGGCGGGAATGCCCGCCGCCTTGACGCGTTTCTCCAGCCACAAGTTGAAGTCCGGCGCATCGACGCCGATCAGGATATCGGGCGGGTCGTCGAGCAGGTGCTTGAGTAGCTTGCGACGGATAGCGGCGATCTCGCGATAATGCCGCAGTACTTCAGCATACCCCCGCACGGCGAGCTTTTCGGCAGGCCACCAGGCCTCGAAGCCGGTGGCCTCCATCTTGGGCCCGCCGATGCCACAAAATGTAGCTTGCGGAAATTTCTGCTTGAGTGCTGCGATCAGGTGAGCCGCCAGCAAATCGCCGGAAGCCTCGCCAGCGACCAGCGCAATTCGCGGCGCTTTCATTCAGCGAATGATGCCCCGCCCGGATTCGGCAAGGAACTGGACGAGAATGGACAACTCCGGATATGCGGATACTTCAGCTTCGATTGCAGCACGAGCCTCTTCAAGCCTGAGCCCGGACTTGTAAAGCGTCTTGTAGGCGCGCTTGATCGCCGCGATGGTTTCCGGCGAAAAGCCACGCCGCTTCAGCCCTTCGCTGTTGATGCCATGCGGACTGGCGGGGTTGCCGGATACCGTGACATAGGGCGGCACATCCTGAGTCAGCATGCTGCCAAAACCATTGAAGCTATGCGCACCGATGCGACCGAACTGGTGCACTCCCACAAAACCGCCAAGAATTGCCCAGTCGCCAATGTGCACATGGCCGCCCAGCGTGGCATTGTTGGCAAAAATGGTGTTGTCGCCGACCTGGCAGTCATGCGCCAGATGAACGTAGGCCATGATCCAATTGTCATTACCGAGGCGCGTCACTCCGACATCCTGCGCGGTGCCGCAATTGAAGGTGCAGAATTCGCGGATCGTATTGCGATCGCCGATTTCGAGGCGTGTCGGTTCGCCAGCATATTTCTTGTCCTGCGGCGCGGCGCCGATGGAACAGAACTGAAAAATCCGGTTGTCGCGTCCGATGCGGGTATGACCTTCGACCACAACATGAGGACCGATCGATGTGTTGTCGCCAATTTCGACGTGTTCACCCACGATCGAATAGGCGCCAACCGCTACGTCACTACCGAGTCTGGCGGCGGGATGAACAATTGCAGTGGAATGAATGGAATTCAAACCGCTCATTCTATGGTTCGCAGTGTGCACATCAGCTCGGCTTCCGCGGCGGTCTGTCCATCGACCGACGCCTTGGCGGCAAACTTCCAGATACCGCGCTTCCTGAGCAGGATCGAGACTTCCAGAATCAATTGGTCGCCAGGACTCACCGGACTCTTGAATCGAGCATTATCGATCCCGACAAAGTAGACCACCGAATTTTCATCCGGCTTGCTGCCCATGGTATTGAACGAGAGAAGGGCCGCCGCCTGCGCCAGCGCTTCGATGATCAATACCCCGGGCATTACGGGATGATGTGGGTAGTGACCGGGAAAAAAGGGCTCGTTCATGGTGACGTTCTTGAGCACGCGGATTTTCTCGCCAGGCACGATGTCGAGCACGCGATCAACCAGCAGGAAGGGATAGCGGTGCGGCAGATGTTCCAGAATCTGATGGATGTCCATGGTAGTCATTTCGATTTCTCTAATTCAGTAAGACGTTTTTCGAGACGGCGTATTTTATCCGCCATGCCGTCCAAATGACGCAGGTGGGAGTAGTTTTGCAGCCAGTCGGCGTATGGTTGTGAGGGCACCGCCCCGGCGTAGGTGCCGGGACGGGATATGGACTTGGTGATTATCGAAGCCACCAAGATATTTACATCGTCGGCGATCTCGATATGGCCGATGATATTGCAGGCGCCGGCAATGGTGCAGCGCTTGCCGATGATGGCGCTACCGGCAATGCCGGTGCAACCCGCAATTGCGGTATGCGCGCCGATATGAACATTGTGGGCAATCTGGATCTGGTTGTCGAGCTTGACGCCGTCCTCGATCACCGTATCCTCGATCGCTCCGCGATCGATGCAGGTGCTGGCGCCGATCTCGACATCGTCGCCGATCCAGACCCCGCCGGTTTGCGGAATCTTGACCCAGCTGCCATCCTGTTCGCGGGCAAAACCGAAACCGTCGGCGCCAATAACTGCGCCCGAATGGACAATGGCGCGTCGTCCGATGCGGGTACCCGCATAGAACGTACAGGCTGCATGTAATATGCAATCGTCACCGATCTCGGCGCCATCGCCAATAACGCATCCGGGGCCAATCATCACGCTGGTTCCCAGTTTGACGCCGCGACCGACACGCGCGCCAGGCCCGACCGACACCGAGGATGGCACGACGGATTCAGAGCTTGCTGTCGGGTGCAGTCCTGGCGCCGGACGCGGCGGCGGATTCAGCCACTGCGCCAAGCGTGCAAAGTAAAGATAGGGCTGCGGCGTAATGATGCAGGGAACCGGGCTCTGCCCGGCGAAATCCGGCGCGACAATGACGGCCGAGGCGCGGGTCTGACTGAGTTGTTTCTGGTATTTCGGATTGGAAAGAAATGCGATCGTCTCCTGCCCTGCATTTTCCAGCGTTGCGATACGGCTGATCCGGGTCGAGTCCTTGCCCCTGACCTCGCCGCCCAGACGAGCGATGATCTCTGCGAGAGTGACGGTGATCACAGTCGCGCTTGCCGGGGCTTATTTGGCTGGAGCAGGTTCGCTCAGCGCCTTGATCACCTTGTCGGTGATGTCAATACGCGGGCTGGCATAGATAATTTCCTGCATAATCATCAAGTCAAAATTCTCCTTTTCAGCCATCGCGCGGATCACGCTGTTGGTTCTCTCAACAAAGGATTGGAGTTCCTCGTTGCGACGCGTATTCAGGTCTTCGTTGTACTCCCGCTGCTTGCGTTGCAAGTCGCGCGACATATCGGACAACTCCTTGCTCTTGGCGGCACGAACCGAGTCGGGCATGGTGGCGCCATTTTTTTGCAGGTCTTCCTGCAATGCCTGAGCCTGTTCCCGGCCTTTGTCGAGTTCCTGGCTGCGTTTCTTGAATTCCTTTTCCAGCTTGATTGCTGCTTTCTTCGCTGGCTCGGAGTCGCGCATGACGCGCTCCATGTTGATCACGCCGATCCGCACATCGGCCACCGCTGGCAAGGAGAGGATAGCCAGCGCTGCGAGAAGTAGGTATTTATGCTTCAACTTGTGTCTCCTTACGTCAGAACACGGAACCGAGCTGGAACTGGAACAGTTGGACCTTGTCGTTGGTTTCTTTCTTGAGAGCGCGAGCCAGGCTGAACTTCAGCGGTCCCATCGGCGAAGACCAGGTAAACGCCAGGCCGGTGCTGAAACGCAAATCGCCCAGGGCAATGCTCTGGCTCTTGCCCCAAATCTGGCCAGCATCGAGGAAGGCACTCAAGCGGAGCGACTTGTCGGTGCCCATTCCCGGCATGGGGAACAATACCTCGGCATTGCCGACAAGACGGCGCGTGCCGCCGAGATATTCGCCCGTTGCTGCATCAAAGGGACCCAGGGTGCCATTCTCGAAGCCGCGCACCGACCCGATGCCGCCAGCATAGTAATTGAGCCAGAACGGCATCTCCTTGCCGCCATAGCCCGACGCCACGCTCGCTTCGCCGTTCAGCATCAGGGTAAAGATGCGCGACAGCGGATAGAAAACCTGATACTGGTAGTTAGCACGCGCGTATTTTAACGCCCCCGTCCCGCCTGGCACTGTAGTCTCCAGACCGACGCGCTGGATGCGGCCCTTGGTTGGATATATGCGGCTGTCGACCGAGTCCTGGCCAAAACCGGCGGAAGCGCGGATCGTTGAAAATTCGGAACCATTCTGTGCGACGTAGTTTTGATAGATCAGGGGGCTAAACGCGGTCAAATCGATTTTGCTCGAATCCGCCGCCAACCCGAAAGACACGCCATCTTCTTCGGAAAGCGGCACCCCATAACGAACCCCGCCGCCGAAGGACGACACCCCATACGCCGCCAATGAGCTTAATTTACCAGTATCCGTTTTGCGCTGATAAACATCGAAGCCGCGGCTGACGCCGTCGATGGTGTAGTAGGGGTTGGTATAGGACAGGGAAAGGACTGAGTTCGACTTCGAGGTGTTTACCTGAACCGCGATACTTTTGCCGCTACCGAAAATATTGTCCTGCTGAATCGAGCCGGAAAGAATCAGGCCTTCGGAACTGGCGAACCCCGCGCCCAGCGTGACGCTGCCGGTCGGTTTTTCCTTTACCTTTACGTTGAAATCCACTTGGTCAGTAGAACCTGGCACCGGCGGCGTTTCAACCGCCACTTCCTCGAAATAACCGAGTTTGTCCACACGCGACTTGGAACGGTTGATCTTGGTACCGTCATACCAGCTGGCTTCCATCTGCCGCACTTCGCGGCGGATGACTTCATCGCGGGTGTGCGTGTTGCCAACCACGTTGACCTGTCGCACATAAACGCGGCGGCCCGGGTCGATGAATATGATAAACGCGGCGCTATGTTTTTCGTGATCCAGTTCCGGCGCCACATTGACGTTGGCAAAGGCATAGCCTTCATTTCCCAGGCGTTCGCTGATGGCCTTGGTGCTGTCGTTGAGCTTTTGCCGCGAATAGGTTTCGCCCGCCGTAATGGTGACCAGCTTCTTCAACTCGGCTTCTGGCAACAGCAGATTGCCCGCCAATTTGATTCCTGAAACGGTGTACTTCGCATCTTCCTTGATGCTGATGGTGATGTAGATATCGCGCTTGTCGGGAGAAATCGATACCTGCGACGACTCGAGCTCGAACTCGAGATAGCCGTTGTCGAGATAGAAGGAACGCAGCGTTTCTATATCCCCCGAAAGCTTCTGCTTCGAGTACTGATCGTTCTTGGTGTACCAGGTCATCCAGCCCGGCGTCCTCAGCGTGAAACGATCCAGCAGATCCGACTCCTTGAACGCCTTGGCGCCGATGATGTTGATCTGCTTGATTTTGGCGATCTCGCCTTCATCGACGGTGAAACTGATGCCGACGCGATTGCGTTCCAGCGGCGTTACCGTCGTCGTCACGTTGGCGGCGTAGTAGCCGCGCGAGAGATAGACGCGCTTGATTTCCTTCTCGGCACTATCGAGCAGGGCGCGGTCGAAAATCCGCGACTCCGCCATGCCGATATCGCGCATCGACTTCTTGAGCTGGTCGCCGTCCAGCGCCTTCATGCCGGAAAACGTAATGGAGGCAATCGCCGGCCGCTCGTCGATGACGACAACAAGCACGTTATTGTCGATTTCGAGCCGCACATCCTTGAAGAATCCGGTGGCGAACAAGGCCTTGACCGCCTGTGCCGCTTTTTCATCGGTCATCGTTTCGCCGACCTTGACCGGCAGATAACCAAATACGGTGCCGGCTTCAGTGCGCTGGATACCTTCGACTCGAATGTCCTTGACGACGAAAGGCTCGAATGCACTGGCTGAGGAAGCAAACAAGGCTGATAACAGCCCCGCCATAACGGTTTTTTTCATGTCATCAGCCGGCAATCAAACGGTGTATGTCGTTGTACAAAGCAAACAGCATCAGCAGCCCGAGAATGCCAAAACCGATTTTCTGACCGGCTTCCAAAACACTGTCGGAGACTGGACTGCCCTTGAAAAGTTCGACCAGATAATACATCAAATGCCCGCCATCCAGCACTGGAATGGGCAGCAGGTTGAGTACGCCGAGACTGATGCTGATGAACGCAATGAAGCGCAGATAAGGTGATATACCCATCTTTGCCGACTGCCCCGCATAGTCGGCAATCGTCACCGGGCCGGATATATTTTTGATCGAAACCCGCCCCACAATCATGCGCCCGATCACGCGCAGGCTGAGCGCCGAAGTATCCCAGACTTCGACCGCAGCATGCCCCAGGGATTGGAACAAGCCATAGCGCACCTCGATCATCAACGGCGCGTAGCGCTCCGGATCGGGCTTAACTGCAATCCCCAACCTTCCAATGGGCAGCCCATTCTCGATGATCCTGACCGGGGCCAGTTGGAATCGTTTTTGCGTACCTGAACGCATAACGTCGATCGTCAGCACTTTGTCATAGGCCGGGCGTATGCGCTCCACCGCCTGCCCCCAATTCGCGATGACGCTGCCATCAATGGAGAGCACGACGTCGCCCGGCTGTAGTCCGGCCAACGCCGCCGGGGAATCCGGCGTCACCGCGCCAATCACCGGATCCAGCCGGGGACGCAGAAGCGTCATGCCGAGTTTTTCCGCCGGATCCCCCTCAAGATCGCCGTCCTGGGTCAGCACGGGCTTGAGTGCTCGTATCTCTGCATGATTGCCGCTGGTAACGACAGTTATTTCCAACTGCTGCCGGTCCATCATCGCTTCGAGCAGGGCCTTGCGCATCTCGGACCAGGTCGCAATCGCCTCCCCGTTGATCGAGGTGACACGATCACCCGACTGAAAACCGGCCAGCACCGCCGGGCTCCCGGCTGCCGGTTCGCCCAGTATCGGCTTGAGATCGGTCACGCCGGCCATGAAAATGCCGCAGTAAATGACAGCGGCAAACAGAAGGTTGGTGAGCGGGCCCGCCACCACGATGAGCATGCGTTTGAAAACCGGCTGGCGATTGAAGGCGAACGGCAACAACTCGGGTGCTACCGGCTCCTCGCGTTCGTCGAGCATCTTGACGTAGCCACCAAAAGGAATGGCGGCAAGCGCCCATTCGGTACCATCCCTGCTCCAGCGCTTCGACAATAGCGGTTTGCCGAATCCGACGCAAAACCGCAACACCTTGACCCCGCACCAACGCGCCACCAGATAATGGCCGAACTCATGCACCATGATCAGCGGCGCCAGCGCCACAATAAACGCTCCCACGGTCCAGAGCATGCTCATGCGCCGTAACGCCGGACCATCCCGGTCGCTATCTGCCGGGCCTGGCGATCGACCTCCAGCACCTGCTCAATGCCGAGTGCCTCATGAGCCGCTGCCTGATCGAGGGTCGAGGAAATCACCGCGGCGATTCGCATGAATGGCAGACGCCGGTCGAGAAAGGCTTCGACCGCGATCTCATTGGCCGCGTTCAATACTGCAGGAGCGGCAGCACCGGCACGCAACGCCTGGTAAGCCAGGTCGAGACAGGGGAAACGCTGCCGGTCGGGACGCTCAAAGGTGAGTTGCGCCACCTCGAACAAATCCAGGGGTTTGACGCCGGCATCGATGCGTCCGGGATAAGCCAGCGCATACGCAATCGGCGTGCGCATGTCCGGGTTGCCGAGCTGGGCCAGGGTGGAACCATCCACGTATTCGACCAGCGAATGAATGACGCTTTGCGGATGCACCACGACGTCGATGCGCTCGGGCGGCATGTCGAACAGCCAGTGCGCTTCGATGACTTCCAGCCCCTTGTTCATCAGGGTCGCCGAGTCAACGGAAATCTTGCGGCCCATCGACCAGTTGGGATGCGCACAGGCCTGCTCGGGGGTGACTGACTCCAGGCTTTTCCGCGAAGCGGTCCGGAACGGACCACCGGAAGCGGTGAGGATGATCTTGCGCACGCCACATGCTGATAGGTTATTCGATATATATCTTGTAATTGATTGGTATATCGCATTGTGTTCGCTGTCAATCGGCAGCAGCACCGTACCCGAGCGGGCCACTTCGGTCATGAAAAGCTGCCCGGCCATGACCAGTGCTTCCTTGTTGGCCAACAGCAACTGCTTGCCCGCTTTCACCGCGGCCAGCGTCGGCACCAACCCTGCTGCTCCGACGATGGCGGCGAGAACGCTATCCACCTCGGGCGCCTGTGCCACCGCAGTCAGGCCCTCGCTGCCGTGCAGTACCTCCGTCGCAACGGCTGCTTCCATCAGCTTCGCGCGCAAGGCCATGGCGGCCTCTGCCGTGGCCGTAACGGCATAGGCCGGACGATAACGATGGCACAGGTCGAACAGGGCATCGTTCTGCCGATGGGCCGTCAGCGCAAAGACCTCATAGCGCTCGGGATGGCGCGCGATCACATCCAGCGCGCTGGCGCCGATGGAGCCGGTAGCTCCGAGCAGGGTAATTTTTTTGCGGGTCATGTCTGCTGCCAGAAACTGCTTATAACCACCAGCATCGGCAACGTCGAAGTCAGGCTATCGATACGATCCAGAATGCCACCGTGCCCGGGCAGCAACTGGCTGCTATCCTTGACCCCCGCCTGGCGCTTGATCATCGATTCAAACAAATCGCCAACAATGCTGACGGCAATCAGCAACATCGTTCCGAGCGCAAGCATGAACAGGTTTACCGGAATGGACAGTCCGGCATATTGCCGCAATAAAAACACATAAACCAGACCGCCAATCACCGCGCCTGCGGCCCCTTCCCAGGTCTTGCCGGGACTGATGGCGGGAGCCAGCTTGTGACGTCCCAGCGCACGGCCAACAAAATAGGCGGCAATGTCGGCCGCCCACACCAGCGCCAGTGCCGCCAGCAACACCCAGGGGCCTGCATCATGCAGATGCGTCATGGCGATCCAGGCCGGCAGCAGCACAACGGTGCCGATCAAATACCCCATCACTCCATGCGGCAACGGCCAGCGCCGCGCAAGCCAGACGGGAACCAGCAACCAGAACACAGCGGCCAGTGCACACAACAACAACTGCAATTGGGGATACAACAGACATAAACCACAGCAGGCCAAAATCCAAAGCGGGAACAGCACGCGGCCCTGCCTGGAAGCCAACAGCAGACGACTCCATTCCCAGGCTGCCAGCGTGGCGATAAGCGCAAACGCGGCAACCGCACCGGCGGCGGGTAGAAAGAACAGGATCGAGACTAAAACGGCAAGCAAAACCAGCGCCGTGACGACGCGCTGCTCAAGCATTTTGGACGAGCGGTTTATCAGCAGCCTTGGCAGCTATCACGTCGGCAGTCGCCATGAGTTGCTCGCTGGTACGACCGAAGCGGCGCTCACGGCTGCGGTAGGAAACGATGGCCGCATCCAGAGCCTGGGCATTGAATTCGGGCCACAGCTTGTCGGTGAAATAAAATTCGGTATACGCCAGTTGCCACAACAGAAAATTGCTTACCCGCTGCTCGCCGCCGGTGCGGATGAACAAATCCGGTTCAGGCGCATAGGCCATCGCGAGATAAGGCGCCAGATCCTGCTCGGTGAATTGGCCGGCTTGCTGCGGATGCTCGCGGCAAAGGGCATTGACGGCCTGCATGATGTCCCAGCGGCCGCCGTAATTGGCCGCCACTGTCAGTGTGAGCTTGCGATTGTCCGCGGTCAGCGCTTCGCCATGCCGGATCAGTTCCACCAGTCGCGGCTCGAAGCGGGAAAGATCGCCGATCAGCTTGAGGCGCACGCCATTCTTGTGCAGCCTGCCGATCTCTCTTTCGAGCACCGAGTTGAAGAGTCCCATCAGGAAAGACACTTCTTCCTCGGGACGGCGCCAGTTCTCGGAACTGAAGGCAAATATCGTCAGGTATTCGATGCCACGCCCAATGCACGCGCCCACCATGGCACGGACCGAATCGACGCCCTTCTTGTGCCCGGCCGCGCGCGGCAAATGGCGCTTTTTCGCCCAGCGGCCGTTGCCGTCCATGATGATCGCGACATGCCGGGGCATGCTGCTGGCCTCCGGTATCTCCTGCGTCGAACTGACGTGAGTCATGAGTTATGACCGCTTCAGACGGCCATCAAATCCTTCTCTTTGTCGGCCAGCAGCTTGTCGACTTCGATGACAAAGCGATCCGTCAGCTTCTGGATGTCGTCTTGGGCGCGACGTTCGTCGTCCTCCGAGACTTCCTTTTTCTTGAGCGCGTCCTTGAGGTGGTTGTTGGCATCGCGGCGCAGGTTGCGGATCGCCACCTTGGCGTTTTCGCCTTCCTGCTTGACCACCTTGATTAGCTCGCGGCGACGCTCTTCAGTCAATGACGGCATCGGCACGCGGATCACGTCGCCCTGTGCGGCCGGATTGAGGCCCAGATCGGCCTCGCGAATCGCCTTATCGACCTTGGCCAGCATGGGCTTTTCCCAAGGTTGGACGCCGATGGTACGGGCATCGATCAGGGTCACCCCCGCCACCTGGCTGAGTGGCACCATGGAGCCATAATACTCGACCTGCACATGGTCGAGGATGCCGGTATGGGCGCGCCCGGTGCGGATCTTGCCCAAGTCGCTCTTGAGTGCATCGATGCTCTTTTGCATGCGCTGCTCGGTTGATTTTCTGAGTTCGGCAATCATCACCAATCTCCGTTAGTGTCAAACGTGAACAAAAGTACCTTCGTCTTCGCCGGCCACGACGCGCTTCAACGCGCCGGGCTTGAAAATTGAAAACACATTGATCGGCAGGCGCTGGTCGCGGCACAAGGCAAACGCCGTCGCATCCATGATCCTGAGGTTGCGACTGATTGCCTCGTCAAAGCTGATGCGCGTGTAGCGCGTGGCCTGCGGATCCAGTTTCGGATCGGCCGTGTAAATCCCATCGACCTTGGTCGCCTTGAGCACGATCTCGGCACCGATCTCCGAACCGCGCAAGGCGGCCGCAGTATCGGTGGTGAAAAAAGGATTGCCGGTACCGCCGGCAAACACGACGATCCGGCCCTCTTCGAGATAGCGGATCGCCTTGCCACGAATGTAAGGCTCGACCACCTGCTCGATGGAAAGGGCCGACTGCACGCGCGAATTGATTCCAGCCTGACGCAGGGCATCGGACAAGGCCATGCCATTCATCACCGTCGCCAGCATGCCCATGTAATCGGCCGTCGCCCGATCCATACCGGTCGAGGCGCCCGCCATGCCGCGAAAAATATTGCCGCCGCCGATGACGACGCCGATCTCGACGCCAAGTTCGGCCACCGACCTGATTTCGGCAACAATCCCGGCCAGCATGGCGCCATTGATGCCATAGGCATCATCGCCCATCAGGGCTTCACCTGAGAGCTTGAGCAGGATGCGCTTGTAGACGGGCTTGCCGGCTTCTGGCATCGGCTTAGTCTTTCCTGACCGCCGCCTGGGCCGCGACCTGAGACGCAACCTCGGCCGCGAAATCGTTGACCTTCTTCTCGATGCCCTCGCCGACCGCGTACAGCGCGAAAGCGGCGACCGAGGCACCCTTTGCCTTCAGCAATTGCTCGATGGTCTGCTTGCCGTCCGCGGCCTTGACGAAGACCTGGCCGAGCAGGGTCACATCCTTGAGATATTTCTGCACCGTACCTTCGGCGATCTTATCCAGCATAGCTTCGGGCTTGCCGGCTTCGCGCGCCTTTTCGATGGCGATACGGCGTTCGGTTTCAAGCAGTTCAGCAGGAACACCGGAGGCATCCAGCGACTTCGGCTTGGAAGCGGCGATGTGCATAGCCAGATCCTTGGCCAGTTGTTCGTCGCCACCGACCACGTCGACCAGCACGCCGATCTTCGCGCCGCCGTGGATATAGGAAGCCAGCTTGCCCTTGGCCTCAATGCGGGTGAAGCGGCGCGGCGACATGTTTTCGCCGATCTTGCCGACCAGCGCGGCACGGGTCGATTCCACAGTCCCCTCGCCCAGCGGCAGCGCCGCCAGGGCAGCGATGTCAGAAGGATTCTTTTCGGCGATCAGCCTGGCGCAATCGGCCGCCAGTTTGAGGAATTCGTCGTTCTTGGCGACGAAGTCGGTCTCGCTGTTGATTTCGAAAATGCTGCCGACTTTACCATCGGCAGCGATATGAATAGACACCACGCCTTCGGCGGCGATGCGCGCCGCCGCCTTGCTGGCCTTGTTGCCCAGTTTGACGCGAAGAATCTCTTCGGCCCGGTCCATGTCCCCTGCGGCCTCGGTCAGGGCCCTCTTGCATTCCATCATCGGCGCGTCGGTCTTCTCGCGCAGTTCCTTCACCATGCTTGCGGTAATTTCCGCCATTGTTTGCTCCAGAATCAAAACAGACACACCACAGAGATCACAGAGGACCCAGAGAAAACCCTTGAATCGATCTTCTCCATGATCCCTGCTCCATGGCTGATTATTTACTCGCCAGCTTCCTCGTTGACCTCGACGAACTCGTCGTCGCCGGCCATCGCCTGCACCACTTCGGTGATCGACTGATTGCGGCCTTCGAGAATCGCATCCGCCGCGCCCTGAGCATAGAGACGGATCGCGCGGCTCGAATCGTCATTGCCAGGAATGATGAAATCGACACCTGCGGGCGAATGGTTGGTATCGACCACGCCGATCACGGGAATGCCGAGCTTGTTGGCTTCGACGATGGCGATCTTGTGATAACCAACATCGATCACGAACAGCGCATCGGGCAAACCAGTCATGTCCTTGATGCCGCCGATGCTCTTTTGCAGTTTTTCCAGTTCGCGCTTGGCCGTCAGCGCTTCCTTCTTCGACAGGCGCTCGAAAGTGCCATCCATCGACATCTGCTCCAGATCCTTGAGGCGCTTGATCGACAACTTGACGGTCTTGAAGTTGGTGAGCATGCCACCCAGCCAGCGTTCGTCGACATAAGGCATGCCGGCGCGCTGCGCTTCCTCGGCGAGAATCTCGCGGGCCTGACGCTTGGTGCTGACAAAGAGCACGGAGCCCTTCTTGGCCGACAGCTTCTTGAGGAAGGCCATCGCTTCCTGATACTTGGCCAGTGTCTTTTCGAGATTGACGATGTGAATCTTGTTGCGATGGCCGAAAATATAAGGAGCCATCTTGGGGTTCCAGAAGCGAGTCTGGTGTCCGAAATGGACGCCCGCCTCCAGCATTTCACGCATGGTAGTGCTCATGGGATATCTCCGATATGGGTTAAGACCTCCGCCCGGCCGCTTGCAAACCCTTGCGGGATCACCCATTCGGCGCCGGGCGTGTGAATTTGCCTATTCCGTTCGCCTTTACAGACTCACGGCCAAGACAGGCGGCGGATTATAGCGTTTTCAGCCATTTGTAGGGCGATCATTTATGGTCATACTTCACTGCTGTCCGTTTAAAACGCAAATAGATTCAACTGGTTGTTGAAAGTGATGTTGTCGGAACCGGCGTCCCTGCCCGGAAAAGCTTGCTGCAAGGACATTTTCTCGAAAAGCGTAACTGACAAAATCTGTAGCAAAGTGTAAAGAGAAGCATCCAGTTTCAGTCGTTTATTGATAATGGCAACGAGGACATAGACCGATACCGCGATCCAGATTTGTGTCTTGACCGCATTCTCTGACTACAAAGAAGCGCTTGTTCGAGAGCATGGACGGCGTGCAGCCTGCCGTCGGAGACGTGGATAAAGCTCGGAATACTGCCGCACCGACCGAGCGGAAATCCATGGGTTGGGTGGACAGCGTCTTGCCGGTGTTCATGGCGGCCTCCGGACAAAAGCCCGGAAGACTGCCCGAATTGGCAAGCACCGTTCAAATCGACCCCCTCATCGCTCAGAAAATCCGCGTCAATCATGACTTTCAGAAATTTGCCCCTTCATTACCCGGACAGCAGTGGCCACACTCACAGACTAAAATCGGTAGTTTATTATTGGCAATATTGAAATTAGCGTAATAAAGCTTGTTATTCTGATTTTGTGTTTATATATTAGGCAGCACCCTTTGCAGAGCGCCCCTGATAGTGACAGATGCCCACGCTGTTGATATTGGTAAAGACGAAACCGAGTATATGGAAGGCGTTCCCATGCTAGAGCATGAGATAAATAATGCCATATTCCAAAACACTCCAGTGGGGATTTGCTATGTACGAAAAAGAATCATAATAAAATGCAATCCGCATTTCGAGAAGCTGTTCAGATATGACAGAAAAGAACTCGATGGCAAGTCAGTTAGCATACTCTATCCGGATTATTATACGTACAGGATAATCGGGGAGAAGGATCGCAGCTTTTTCAAAAATAACGATAACGCCTTTTATATCGCTGAACGTCCCATGGTCCGCAAGGATGGGACATATATCTGGTGCGTCATATCAGGGAGAATCATCGATCGAAACCGTCCGAACCTGGGTGTCATATGGGTTCTACAGGACATCTCAGATCACAAAAACCTTGAAGAAAAATTGAAGGCTAACGTTGAGAAACTGGAAATAATTGTTGCCGAACGAACAGCCGAACTTACAAAACATGTCAACAACCTGAACCAGGAAATTATCACACGCAAAAAAGCTGAGCAGATCGCGAACGAGAGTGAGAGGAAATATCGTATGTTGTTCAATATGCTACCGATTGGCATATCGATCACCGCACAGGATGGGCAAATTCTCGAAGCGAACCAGGGCTTCAAAAAACTCGTTGGCAAAAATACTCGTTTAACTAACTGGCAGAAACTCGCCCGGGATTTCTTTTCGGCTGATGGCACAAAAATCCCCAAATCAAATCTCCCGTGGCTGAACAAGGATTACCAGAACGACCATATCGACTGTGTCGAAGTGGGAATGCGCATCAAGAACGATGGTAAGCGGCATTGGCTGAGCGTCAGCTCGTCCATTCTCCCCTTGCAAGATCAGCAAGTTTTGGTTGCGGCATTTTTCGATATCACTTATCGCAAGAAGATCGAAGAACTGGAAAGGTTGAGGCTTGCAGAACTAACGCGATTGGCCAGGATCGACTCCACCTCTGAAATGGGCGCCGCACTTGCTCATCAAATGGGCCAACCTTTGGTATCAGCATTGAACTATCTTCTGGGATGTCAGCTACGTCTACAGAATGTAAAAGGCGTTGATGAAATAAGTGATAGTGTTGGATTGGCCATCAAACACCTTGAGCAGGCGGGACAAATTCTAGGACGCGTCCGGGATTTTGTGAGCAAACACAAACCAGATAAAACATACACTAATATTAATCATTTAATTGACGATATCATTAACTTTTTGGATTTTGATATCCGGCGCAATAATATTAATGTAAAAAAATCATTGGCAACAAACCTGCCCTTGGTGCCGTTATGCAAAATCGAGATTGAGCAGGTGCTTTTTAATCTTCTAAAGAACAGCATCGAGGCTGTGCGTGGCATGCCGAATGAGAGCCGCATTATTATTGTCAGCAGCGAACTCAACAACAAAAATGCAATACAAGTGAAAGTGCAGGATCATGGAGAGGGAATGGAGAAAGGGATCGCCAAGCAAGTTTTTGAGCCTTATTTTTCAACCAAGCCTAATGGTATGGGAATAGGACTTACTATCTGCCGTTCGATTATTGAATCACATGAAGGTGATCTGACTTATTCGAGAGCAGGTAAGAAGGGATCAATATTCCGTTTTACTTTGCCCATACCACAAGAATAATTCTAGATTATCAGGGCATGAGGACCAGCAGGACGATATAGAGGAGACCATAACGATGGATTCAAATAATGCGAGAATTTTCGTAATTGATGATGAGGAATCGGTCAGGCATTCTATAGCTTGGCTAGTGGGTTCCATGTCGCTCAAGGTTGAAGAGTTTGCATCGGCTCAGAGCTTTCTAGACGAGAATATTAGCTGTTCACTAGGATGTCTTATAGTCGATGTCAGAATGCCTAATATGAGCGGTTTGCAGCTACAGAAGGTATTGTTGGAAAGAAACTTTCAACTGCCCATTATTTTTCTTTCGGCATATGGGGATGCGCATATGGGAGCTCATGCCATAAAGAATGGGGCTATCGATTTCCTGCAAAAACCTTATCAAAACCAGGACCTGTTGGACGCAATCAACTCGGCGCTAAAGGTGTGTAAGGATCAGTTAGAAAGCAAGGCTAAGACGACGGGGTACTTTGAAAAGTTTGATAGCCTCTCCCAGAGAGAAAAGGAAGTGCTTAACTTGGTCGCTGAGGGAAAAACAAGCAAGCAAATTGCGCAAATGCTCGAAATTAGCCACAAGACAGTTGAAGCCCACAGAGCCAGTTTCCTCAGAAAACTAGGGTCCAAATCGACCAGCAGTGTCATACAAATGGCAGTGCTGGCGAATCAACACTGCCGTGAATGCGGATGGCTCCCTCCCTTTGTAAATTGCAAATCTTGATTAGCCCTAAACCTCTGCTCTTGCCCCTGTAGTTCACGTATCTCGGACCTGAAAATCATCTAGCTGGCTGACCTTGTTCCTATTACCTGGAACATGAGATGCGAGATAACGAGAGAGCAGGTGGAACGGGCAGCCAACATGCTGGAGTACAAACTTGAAGCGATGCGGCTGGTAACAGGAGGTCAGGCCAAGTCCATCACGGTCATCCGTTAATAGCGAATAAACCAATTGCGCGAACAGCCCCTTAGGAAAACCGGTGGATTTCTCGGGTTTGTTGAAACTGACCTGATCGGATATTTTCGGACCAGGCTGATCTAGCGATAATGGCTCCTCAGATGAGAAGTAGGCATGAAGAAGAGCAGATACGACGAGAGCGGATCGTCAGGATATTGTGCGAGGCAGATGGGGATTCGGTAGTTGATGTCGCCAAACGGCATGGAGTCAGAGAGGCATCGATCTACGCCTGGCGCAAGCGGTTTGGTGAGATGGTAGCAGCGATGTGAAGCGGCTCAAGACTTTGGAATCCGAGAACACGCGGCTGAAGAAGTTGGTGGTTGAGCGGGATCTTGAGATCGGAGTGATGATGGAGATTGCTGCAAAAAAATGGTGAGCGCACAGGTTCGCCGGGAACAAACTCGTTTTTCAGTAGAAAGAGGATTGAGCCAGCGACGAGCGTGTGGGCTGATGCAGACGGGTCGGTCACGCATAGGGTACAAAGCAAAGTGCCCATCTCCTGAGCCGGCTGATCAGCGTGCATGGCGCACCCCGCTATATTCGATCCAAAAACGGCCCGGAATACGTCAGTACCGCGCTAATGAAGTGGGCGCTGGAACAGCAGATCGAGACGGCCTTCATCGATCCTGGCAAGCCTTGGCAGAACGGCACCAACGAAAGCTTCAACGGCAAGTTTCGGGAAGAGCGCCTGGCGATGGAATAGTTTCGCAACCGAATCGAGGCCAGGATTGTCATTGAAGACTGGCGGATTCACTACAATGAAGTCCGGCCGCATTCAAGTTTGCAGTACGCTACTTTGGCAGAATTCCGCCGGAGTAGCGAAATCAGTTCGACAACCGAAGCTACGAATCTCCAGATCGAATTGGTCCGATAAAACCAGTCAGGTCACGGGCAGCTTGAGTTATATTGGTCAGACCTAAACAAAACGCCGCCCGCTAATGTTTCCTGTAAGCATGACGTTGCGTCTGCTCCAAATTGAAGACTCACAAGACGATGCCGATCTGGTGTGTAACGCGCTGGAAGCCGGAGGCTTCGCGATAGAAGCGCATAGGATCGAATCCGAGGCGGAAATGATTGTCGCATTGCGGCAAGGCGGCTGGAACCTGATCATCTGCGACTATAGCCTCCAGCAATTCAGTGCGCAGAGGGCCCTGGATATCCTCTCGGACTGGGGTCAGGAAGTGCCCTTTATCATTACTTCAAACATGGTTTGCGAGGAAGTCGCGGCGGTCCTGACCAGGTCCGGGGCCACCAACTTCACCATGAAATCCAATCTGGAGCAGCTGCCTGGAGTGGTTAAACTGGAGTTAAGGAAATGCGCTGCACACAAAGGCCACCACATGGCCACAACTGCGCTTCAGGAAAGTGAGGCGCGCTACCGGATGATCGCCGCCAATCTTCCCGGCATGGTGTACCAGTCACTGGTGCTTCGCGACGGAGACATCTGGTTTCTCTATGTCAGTGATCAGTGTAAGCCGCTGCTGGGTATCGAGGCGGAGATGCTGAAAGAATCGTCCGCACATCTATTTGACCTGGTTGTGCCGGAAGATCGTGCCTCGTTGCACCAAATGTATTCCAATATCCTGAATGGCCAGGCCACAGTCAATTGGGAGGGCAGATTCCGCATACCGTCGTATCAAGATATTAAATGGATCAATATACGGGCGAACAATCGCGAAATGCCCTCGGGAGGAATACTTTCCGATGGAATAATGAGCAACATCACGAAGAACCGGACCTTGCAGCTGGATCTCATGAGATCGCAGGAGCAATTGCGCGAGCTCTCCAGCCATCTTCAGTTCGCCAAAGAGCAGGAACGGGCGCGTATCGCGCGGGAGTTACATGACGACCTGGGCAGCACGCTGACGGCGATCAAGATCGACCTGATGCGTCTGCGCGGCGGGCTGCCCGCGGAGCGGGCCGATCTGGCGCAGAAGATCGATTCAGCATCAAGTTTGCTTGATCATGCGATGGATACCGTGCGCAATGTCTCCCAGAGCTTGCGTCCGGGCATACTGGACTACGGCCTGCAGGCCGCCATCGAGTGGCAGACTCAGGAATTTGAAGAGCGGCTCGGCATTACTTGCGAGCTCCACTGCCATGCCGATATCGTGAGCCTCGACGCTGATGCATCGACCGCCTTATTCCGTATTTTTCAGGAAACGCTGACAAATATCTCAAAGCACGCCAATGCGACCAAGGTCATTGTTACGCTGATTGGAGACGATGAAATGGTGCTTCTGGAGGTCGAGGATAACGGCCATGGCATTGCCACGCGGGACATGGACAAAGTCGGTTCATTCGGCATACGTAACATGCGGGAAAGAGTCGGGGCTTTGGGAGGAGAGATCGAGATCGAGGGCAATGTCGATCGGGGAACTCGCGTCTGCGTTACCATTCCGTTGCCAAGCGCTATTATAGAGAGCGATCAAGCAGATACGCAGCAAATGCTCTTTTAATTGTCCTTGAGCCCTCAAAACTAAGGTCTAGCGACCGATAAAGACCGGAAACCTGACCTGTTTGGATTATAGATACACGTGTCAAAAATAAAAATATTGCTGGTAGACGATCATGCGATCCTGCGCCAAGGGCTGCGGCAGATACTCTTGGACAGCGAAGACATGGAAGTCGCTGGTGAAGCTGAAAATTCGGCCCAGGCCATACGTCTGGCGCGTGAGCATCAATTCGACGTAGTCGTATTGGATATTACGCTGCCAGATCGCAACGGTATAGAGACCCTGAAACTGCTGAGGCGCGACCAACCCAAACTCGCGGTGCTGATACTTACCATGCACAGTGAGAAAGAATTCGGTGTGCGTGCGCTCAAGGCCGGCGCATCGGGTTACCTGACCAAACACAGCGCCGCTGAACAACTGGTCAATGCTGTGCGCACAGTTGCCAAGGGGAAAAAATACATCGGCGCGGCGCTGGCAGAGGAACTGGCGAATTCATTCGGCACCGAAAGCGACCAACCGTTGCATGAAACACTCTCGGATCGCGAATATCAGGTCCTCTGCATGATTGCTTCGGGCACCGCGCTTTCGGAAATGGCCGCCAAGCTCTCCCTCAGCCCTAAGACGGTCAGTGTGTACCGGGCACGAGTCATGGCCAAGATGAAGTTCCGTAATAACACCGAGATCACCCATTACGCCATCAAGCACCAACTGGTGCACTGTGCCTCCACGCCCTGACGCCCTAATCCGCACCAAGGCGCGGCTCCAAAGTGCTGGCGCCAGACGGCACCAGCCGCCCACTTGACCTGCGCACGGCGTTGCTCGGAGGAACATGCCATGCATGAATCATGCAACGTTAGCATGGTTATTCTTGCAGCCATCCTCAAGATTTGATCCGAATCTACCGATAAGGTCACTGTACCCGAGCTAATTCAGTGTATGCAGGCCGCAAATGGCGAATAAAAGGTCAGCGCGCAGCATTAACTGCCATTTTGCTCGCCATAAACAACATTCGGACACGAATGATGACTACTCCGGTAGCAAATCAGAATATCTCGTTCGAAGATGCAACCGAAGTGGCGCGAAAGACCCTGCACCAACTGGTGTCGAAAAGGGTGGCGCCAACGCCAGAGAACTATTGTCAAGTTTACCGTGAAATAGCCGGCATCGATAGCGCCACGCCCTCCACGCCTCCCCAGATGGAAAATATCGCGTGGGGTTCAGTAATTACAGAGTTGATTAAACAACTGGAAGCAAGGCAAGTTGGCTGGACCGCAGCAAGAAAGCGCAAAAGCCTGGATCGGGTACTTGCCACCCCCAGCCCGGTCGTCCTTCATAACCGCATCATAGCCTTGATTCAGAGCTGGTCCAGGTCGGAGTCCTCGATTGGCGTCCCGGATTTGGAAGTCTGCAGCTTTGCTTCATCCGCACCGCTCGCGTCTATGGAAGCAAGCGCGCCGGAAATAAACCGCACAGCGATACCGCCTGCCGACGTTGCCTATGAGTTCGAAATTATCGCGTCCCTGCGCGAACGGTTCGCGGACATACTCGAATCCGTCATCGCGGCACAGCTTGAACCTGATAAAGCCCTTGTAGCGGAGGCGAACGCACTTGCCGCGCGCATTCGCCAACTAGACGACAGGAACAAACTACCCAAACTCACGCGCGACCTTGAGAAATTCCGGATACACCTTGACAAGCGTTTGAAAAACGACTCTGGCCTGCGTGACGGGGTCCTGAGGCTGTTGAGTCTGTTATTGGACAACATCCACGAGTTGGTGGTCGATGATAACTGGTTGCAAGGTCAATTGGCGCTGGTGCGTCAAGTACTCGCCGATCCGGACGATATCCATCTAATCGAGGAAGCGGAGCGTGCCCTCAAGGAAATCGTCTTCAAACAGGCTGTGCTAAAGCACAGTCTGAATGATGCCAAATCCACGCTCAAGGACATGGTGTCGCACTTCATTAACCAGCTCGATGAGATGTCTCAGAGCACCGGCTTTTACCACGACAAGCTGAAGTATTATTCCAAGGTCATTCACGAAACAGATGACATTGCCACCCTGAGCAAGGTGTTTGACGAACTGCGGCATGAGACGCAACAGATACAACTGGATACCCAACGCTCACGAGATGCAATTGTCACGGTCCGTACGCGCGTCGAAGACGCGGACAATAAAATTCGACATCTGGAAGCGGAGCTCGTGAAGGCCAGCGAACTGGTGCGCGAGGATCAACTTACCGGAGTGCTCAATCGGCGCGGCCTCGACGATGCCTTCCAGCGCGAACTTTCGCGCAGCAAACGCAACCATAGCCCCCTGTCTATCGCACTTCTGGATCTGGACAACTTCAAGCGACTCAACGATGCCCATGGACACCAGGCGGGCGACCAAGCGTTGGTGCATATGGCCAAACTCGTCAAGGCCACGGTGCGGCCGCACGACATCATTGCCCGCTATGGCGGCGAGGAGTTTCTGATTCTGCTGCCCGACACCAGGATAGAAGAAGCCGAGAATGTCATCAAGCGACTGCAGCGCAGTCTCACCAAACACTTTTTCCTCAACAATAATGAACGCCTGCTGATCACTTTCAGTGCCGGCGTCGCCCTGCAACGCCCGGGCGAAACGAAAGAATCCCTCGTCAGCCGGGCGGATGATGCGCTCTACGAAGCCAAAAGAGCCGGCAAGAACCGCGTATTTACCGCTCCTCTCATCGATCCAACGCCCCAGGACATGCCCCGTATCAAGAACTGAGCTGGGGATTCACGCTCTTGTTCAGGGACGGCAAGACGCAACAATTGGTACTTTATGCAGATGCTGGCACTGAACTGATTCCGGATTGCGCCAGCCCTCGCCAATCGAGCCTACGTTCCTGGGGAAGTCATGGAAACCGCCAAGTACAGGTCATCTGCATGCACCATCAAGATGCCGGTTTACACCACGGTCGTGCCCGACATCCACGCTGGCTTTAACACGAAGCCACATGCCTTGTCGGCCGGATTTACTCTGTAGGCGGTAACCGGCCCTGCCCCTACGAAGCCTCTGTGGTGTGGTCAAGTGATGTGGGCCTAAACTTCTTCAACTAATCTCCGATAACAAAAACAACGGCGGTTTCCACTCCCTGTTCGAGCGGCGGCCGAAGTTAACGGTACTTATGCCGAAAACCTGACCATCATTATTAAGGAGATTCACATGTCTTCAATGATCAATACCAACATCAATTCACTCGTTTCGCAAAATGCCCTGAGTCAGTCGCAGAATTCCCTGGCAACCGCCATGCAGCGCCTGTCTACAGGTCTGCGCATCAACGGCGCCAAGGATGATGCCGCCGGACTCGCGGTGTCCACTAAAATGTCGGCGCAAGTCAAGAGCATCAACCAGGCCGTGCGCAATGCCAATGACGGCATTTCCATGCTGCAAACTGCCGAAGGCGGCATTCAGGAACAACAAAGCATGCTGCAGCGGATGCGCGAACTGGCCGTTCAAGGCGCGAGCGCTACCATTTCTGATACCGATCGCGGCTACATCAACACCGAACTGCAACAGCTCAAGACGGAAATCAACGCCGTCGCCGACCGCACCAAGTTTAACGGTCAATCGGTGCTAACCGGCAGCCTGCAAACCACGCTGAACGACACCAACGCCACCGGCGCCGACCTGGTGGTGGGCGACACGCTGACCACCGCGACCGCCACCTCGGTCACAGCCGTCGACGTCTCCGGAGCAAAGGCAGGCACAACCTATACTTTCACCAGCAGCGGTGCCGGAACGATTACCCTCACCAACACCGCCGGCGATGCGCAAACCATCAGCATTGTAGATATGACTGCCAATGGCAGCCAGGTGCTCAATTTCAGCAATCTTGGCGTCAAGGTAACCTTGCAAGCCACCTCCGCCGGCGCCGACGACACTGCAGCCGATCTGATCGCCGGTTTGACCGCCGCGGCTGACGACACGATCCTCACTGAGGACGGTTCAGGCTCGGCACAACTGCAGATCGGCGCTGATTCCGGTGCGGGCAATACGATGTCGGTATCGTTCAGCAATACCAAGATCGACACGGCTGCCTCAGGTGCCGCCGGCGCGATGGATACCTTGAACACTGGCCTTGCTACCTTCAACGGCTCATCCACCACCGCCAATGCAAGCGCCCTGCTGACAGCCATCGATGGTGCCCTAAGCTACACCAGTGGCCTGCGCTCCACGCTCGGCGCCAACATGAATCGCCTGAGCCATACCGTTTCCAATTTGGAGGCCACGAGTACCAATCTTTCTGCCGCCCAATCGCGCATTACTGACGCCGATTTCGCTGCGGAAACGGCGGCGATGACCCGTGCCAACATCCTGCAACAGGCGGGTACGGCGATGCTGGCGCAAGCCAATTCGCAGCCCAATGGCGTGATGGCACTGCTGCAACGTCTGTAATCGCAAGACCTCAATCGGGCGGGAGTGATCCAGCCCGATTGATCGAACGCTTGAGGTAATACAAATGGCTATGCAGTTAGGCCCGTTGACGTCACCCATGACGGAGCCCGTCACGACACCAGCCGTCGCCGCCGGCACTTCCACTCCTGTGCTGCCGGTGTCAACCTCGTCACCCGCCGCGCTGCTGCTGATCGCCCGGCAGGTGGGAGAGGGACTCAAGGCGAAATCCACCGGAATCGACTATCATATCGACATGGTCGGTGGCATGCCCCGGATTCGCATCATCGACAAGCAGACCATGCAGATCATCCGCCAGATTCCCTCGGATGAAGTATTGACGATTCATCGGGCCCTTGACGGAGCGGGTGGGGTACTGGTCAACTACAATACCTGACGTAGGGTCGTCAGCGCTATCCCAAACGATGAAAACGCGTCAAGGCACAAAAACGTGCCCCCTCACGTCCTTCACCTCCCGGGGAAGGCGGTTCCTCGCTCGCTACGCTCGCTATTACGGGGCGCTTCGGATTTGCCATCCCGCGGGCCACGGCTTCGCCACAAGCTGTTTTCATACCCTAATCCCAGAACACCTGCCCTATTAGCCTTTTGCCTAAAGTACGGGGGATTTGCTGCCGAAATTACAGTAGTTACTTAACGCACATCGGGAGTCACCGCAATGACGACACTTTCATCATCGGGCATTGGCTCAGGCCTGGACGTCAATGGCATCGTGACCCAGCTGATGACACTGGAAAATCAGCCGCTGGTGCTGCTTCAGCAAAAGCAGACTTCTTACAATTCACAAATTTCGGCCATCGGTCAGATACAAAGCGTGTTGGCGGGGTTTCAAACCGCGGCCAAGGGCCTGACCAGCGCGACGGCTACCCCGGCCTTTCAGACGACATCCAGCGACACGTCGATACTTTCCGCATCCGCATCGAGTTTTGCGGTGGCGGGCAATTACACCATCGGCGTCACTCAGCTGGCCCAGTCACAGAAAATCGTCGCCGGCGGCGTTGCCAGCACAACGGCTGCCATCGGGACCGGCGCAACGACAACACTCACCATCGATTTCGGCACCATCAGCGGCGGCACCTACGGCAGCGGTACCTATAGCGGGGCGAGCTTTACCGCCAATGCCGCCAAGACGCCGATCAGCGTCACCATCGACAGCAGCAACAATACGCTGGCAGGCATCCGCGATGCCATCAACGCCGAAAATGCCGGGGTCATCGCAACCATCGTCAATGACGGCAGTGGCACCCCCTATCGCCTGGTGCTGACTTCGACCGACAGTGGCGCCGTCAACAGCCTGCGCATCGAGGTCGCCGGTGACGCGGCACTGCAATCCCTGCTCGCCTACAACTCCGCGGGCACTCAAAACCTGTCCCAGCTTCAGGTCGCACAGGATGCCCACTTTTCGGTAGACGGCATCGATATAACGAAACCAGGCAATACGGTGACGGACGTAGTGCAGGGCGTTACGCTGAACCTGTTCAAACTGAACACGCCGGCAAGCATCCAACTCAGCGTATCGCAGGACAAATCATCGTTGACCACCGCGATTAACGCGCTCGTCGCCGCCTATAACAACTTCAATACGCTCATCACCGCGGCCACGGCGAAAAAGGCCATTCTGCAAGGTGATTCGACCACGCTCACGATTCAGCGCCAGTTGCGCACTGCGCTCGGCGACAGCATCACGACGACCAGTGACTATAAATCGCTTCCCTCTCTCCATATCACCCTGCAGAAGGATGGCACGCTGGCCGTAGATTCCGCCAAGCTACAGGCCGTGCTGGCCAGTAACTATACCGATGCGGTGGCGCTAGTCGCCGCCTTCGGCGCATCGTTAACGACGCTGTCGGACAACATCCTCGCTACCGGCACCGGCCAGCTTGCCAACAAGACCGCGGGCATCAATGCCGCGATCAAGGACAACAGCAATCAACAGGACGCATTCAGCCAGCGCCTGGCCACGATTGAAGCCACCTACCGAGCCCAGTTCAGCGCGCTCGACGCCATGATGATCGGCATGAATCAAACCAGCAGTTTCCTGCAACAGCAGTTCTACAAGACGACCACCAGCTCGTCGGGAGGATAGGATGTTTGCTACACCACATACCTCAGCAGTCAAGGCCTACGCGCGCGTCGGCATCGAGACCGATATCGTGACTGCCGATCCCCACAAACTGATCGTCATGCTGTATGAAGGCGCACGCCTGTCGATTGCCACCGCAAAACTGCATATGCAGCGCAACGAAATTGGCGCCAAAGGCGAAGCCATTTCCAAGGCAATCTCCATCATCGACCAGGGGCTGAAAGCCAGTCTCGACGTCAATGCCGGCGGCAAGATCGCGGAAAAACTTTATGCACTTTACGAGTACATGTGCCGCCGGCTACTGCTGGCTAACCTGAAGAACCAACCGGAGATGCTCGATGAAGTCGCCGGTCTGCTGGGCGAACTGAACGAGGCATGGAATTCGATTGGTAAAGGCCTGGGTAGCAACACCACCACTACCGAAAACAAATTGCGCAGGGTCTGAAGTGGAAGGACGAGAAATGATGCAGATCTATGAAACTCTCAAGGACACCTCGTGCCGGATGCTGGCTGCCGCCCGCAATTCCGAGTGGGATCTGCTGGTGCGCCTGGAACTGGATTGCCGCAAGCTGATCGACGAACTTCCTGACGCCGGAGACGGGCGGCAATTGGACGAGGCACAACTCGGACGCAGGCGCGAGATTATCCGCCGTATCCTCGCCGACGACGCCGCGATCCGCGACCTGGTCGAACCATGGATGGCGCGAACAAGGCAGTTTCTCACCTCTCTGGCGCTGGAGCGCAAGCTCGGGCAGAGCTATCCGCAGGACTGCGCACCATGAAGCTGTCGTGGCGTGTCATCTTTCCAGAACCGTCATGTTGCAGCCGGACCTGAACCTGCAGGTCAGGCTGTTGTCCGAGGCGCAGAAGCTGCCCGAGAAATGGGGTGATCGTGTCAGCAGCGTTACCCGGCTGGCGCCAGGGCAAGCCGTGGTGGCACGGATACAGGAACAACTTCCGGATGGTCGCTTTAAAGTACAGGTGGCCGGAAACAGCCTGGCCATGCAACTCCCCGCAGAATCCCGGGCTGGTCAAAGTGTGCGCCTGGTTTACGTCGGTACCGAACCGCGACTGAGTTTCGCCCTGCTGGAAACGCCGGGCAGTGAAAGTTATACGACCAGCATGAGCAGTGCTGGTCGTCTCGTATCATCTTTGGCACTCGGTGCCCAGCCCGATCCCCTCCACGCTGCAGGCGCGACGCCTGTGCTTGCATCCATGCCCATGGCGGAAATCGAGATCGAATCCCGTTTGCGCCAGGCACTGTCGCAAAGCGGACTGTTTTACGAATCCCACCAGGCACAGTGGGCTGCCGGCGATCATCCGCTCGAACAATTGCTGAAAGAACCGCAGGGTCGTTTGTCGCCCCGGGTGACGGGTTGCGCCGCCACCCCTGCGGGTACAGGGCTTGGCGCCGTGCCGATGACGATGTCCGGTATTGCGTTGCAGGACAATGCCACGACAATAGCCAGTCACGAACCGAATGCGCAGGAAATTCCGGTCCATCCGGAAACATTGCACATCATCCAGCATCAACTGTCGGTGCTTGAAACCTGCCAGATCCTATGGCAAGGACATATCTGGCCCGGGCAGGCCATGGACTGGGAAATCATCGAACAACCCCAAGGCGATCCCGAGCAACAACAATCGGGCTGGGATACCCGGCTGAGCCTCGACATGGCCGTGTTGGGGCCAGTCGATGCCAGGCTGCGCATCCGGCAAGGCAATGTTGCCATCACCCTGCAAGCCGACAGCGAGGAAGCCATTGGCCTGATGCAACAACACTGCCCGAATTTGATTCGCGCCTTGGAGACAGCGGGGCTCTCGGTTTCCGATCTCCGCATGACGCGCCATGCCGGTTAACTCTCGCTCCAGCGCAGTCGCGCTTGCCTATGAGCCTGGCAAGTCCGCGCCGCGCGTGCTTGCCAAGGGTCGCGGTCTGCTGGCCGAGGCGATCATCGCAAAAGCCAGGGAACACGGCGTCTACGTTCACGAATCCCCTGAACTGGTTTCCCTGCTGATGCAGGTCGATCTCGATCAGTACATTCCACCGGAACTCTACGTGGCAGTCGCCGAGCTTCTTGCCTGGCTCTACCGTCTCGAGAAAGGAAAGAGCAAGCCATGAGCAGCGCGACCGCCGAAGGCCTCAGTATCAGCGACGAGGAAAGCAAGTACCTCATCCATTCGCGCACCGAGATTGCGTTTCTTCTGCACGGCATCATGAAACACAACGCCCTGATCACGGTCTATTTCAACGGCGGCAGCGAATTCATCCTGACCTCGATCGTCGGTTTCGATCCTGCGAACAACGGGCTGCTGCTCGATCTCGGACCGGATGACGACTTGAACAAGAGACTTGCCGAAAGCAAACATCTGTTGATTACCACCACGCACGAGCGCGTCAAGGTGAAGTTTTCAGGAACCCAGGCTACCCGCGTCAACTACAAGGGCCATGCCGCTTTCCGTGTTGGGGTGCCACAGAATCTCATCCGCATGCAGCGCCGAGAGTACTATCGCATCGCCACCAGCATCGTCCATCCTCTCAAATGCAGGATCATGCTGCCCATCGATGGAGTGGACCTCATGGCGGAGGTGACAGTGCTGGATATCAGTTGCGGCGGCGTGGCGCTCATCGACCAGCACCACAGCGTCGATCTCGAACCCGGCAATTCTTACGCTATTTGTCATCTCGCCCTGCCCGACCTGGGCGTCATTGTCACAGGGCTCAAGGTCTGCAATACCTACGAAGTCACCTTGCGCAACGGTCTCGCCTGCAAACGCTCGGGCTGCCAGTTCATCGGCATGCAGGAAAGCGATCGTAACCGAGTGCAGCGCTACATCACACGGCTGGAGAGAGACCTCCATGCCATTGGAGGCCGTTAAATTAAACCACGGCGATACAACGGGCATGCCCAAAGGAAATGACCACCGGGAATTCATCTGGGATCCCCGTGGGACGGCGGAAAACCAAAAGTTTGCCAATGGATTTCGTTTCACCTGATTGGTAAGGCACCGCATGCCGGCCATGCCTTGTATTTCCGCCGTGTCGCCATGTTCGCCGTAGCGAACTGCGTCTTTTAGCTTAAGAAATCACCGAACAAGTCCGTTCGCGCTGAGCTTGTCGAAGTGCAAGCCGCTCCAGCACTGGGCTTCGACAAGCTCGATCCGAACGGCAAGGTACTTAATCGGCATTTCCTTAAAGCTGCATACTCATGATGTCGTGATAAGCGGATACCAGCCGGTTGCGCACCTGGACGGTGGCCTGGAAGGCAATGTTGGCCTTCGATGCTGCAATCATTACCTCATGCAGATTGACGCCGGATGTTCCCAGTTCGAAATCCCTGGCCAAATGTTCCGCGTTCTGTTGGGTTGCATTGACCTGATCGAGCGAGTTTTTGAGCAGATCGCCGAAGGCGGAACTTTGAGCGTTTTGCACCGCGCCGGTCGCTGCGGATTTACCTGACGCGAGTGCGGATGCAGTATGAAGCTGGCTGATCAGGTTGTCGAGGGCTTTGATATCCATTGCGGTTCCTCTTCATTTACGTGAAAAACAGGCAAGCGGCTGAGCCGCGAAAACCAGCGAGGTCTGAAAACAGCACACCTCGTTCGAATCGAGCGCAGCGAGCAAATCAGCAGCCCCGCCCTGGGGCGGGAGCGTAGGCGGGATTTCGCAAAGTACTGCTTCGCGCCGCCGAAGCCGGTCGGCTGTGCAAAGCCGGTCGTGGAACGGGGGTGGGGAGCACTCAATTTGCCTTTACGTTTGTTAATCATCAAGGGTGCAGTAATCATTCCGTGCGCGTCAGTTGAATGCTTCAGTACGGTATTGGCTCAACTTGTTGCGCAGGGTGCGCTCGCTGATCCCCAGTCTTTGTACGGCGAGTTTGCGGCTCCAATTCACCGTAGCCAGGGTTTCGAGAATATGATTGCGTTCCAGCGATTTCATGTCGAGCGATAGCTTTGCCATATTGGAAGAATCGACGCGGTCAACTCTTGCGTGGGCGGGCAGGCACAGATGCTCCGCTCCGATGCGGCCTCCGCCGCTCAGTATCAAGGCGCGCTGCATGGTGTTCTGCAATTCCCGCACATTGCCAGGCCAGTGATATTTCAGCAGCGACTGCATGGCGGTGGGCGACAATTCAGGCACGGGCTGACCGCGAGTCGCGCACAGTTGCGCCAGCGAGGCGCGCGCCAGAATGGCAATGTCACCGGGCCGCTGCTTCAGGGCAGCGATCTGAAGTGGAAATACGTTGAGGCGGTAATACAGGTCGGCCCGGAATCTGTTCTCCTCGACCAGTTTGCCTATGTCGCTGTTCGACGTGGCGATGATGCGCACGTCGAGGGGAATGGTTTTATTGCTGCCCACTCTTTCAAGTTCGCGCTCCTGCAGAACCCGCAGCAGTTTGGCCTGTAGCGCCAGCGGCATTTCGGATATTTCATCGAGCAACAGCGTGCCCCGTTGCGCCTGTTCGAATTTGCCCATTTGGCCACGAACCGCACCGGTAAATGCGCCCTTCTCAAAACCGAACAAGGATGCCTCCAGTAGAGTCTCGGGAATTGCCGCGCAGTTGATGGCAATGAATGGGCGCGCTGCCCGCGTCGATTGCGCATGTATGTAGCGCGCGATGACTTCCTTGCCGCAGCCGGTGGGGCCGCACAATAGAACAGTGGCATCGCTTGCAGCCACCCGCCTGGCCAGATCAAGCAAAGCCAGGGACCGACTGTCTTCGGCGACGATGCGGCCGGCGAAATCCCGTGGCGCGGGCGGCACAGGCAACGGATTCCCGTCTGCTTCGCAGTATTGCCTTGCAGTTGGGATGTCTGTCATTTCGTCTTCCCTCATTGGAATCAGTCGCGGGGTCAGCAGAGATTAGTTCCACGCCAAGCCGGCCCGGCCAAAGAACAGGCAGGGCAACAACCCTTCTGTTTTTACGACGGCAAAAAAACAAACCGAAGAATAATTCTGGCCACGACACACCAGGCCTGTCGCTTTTTCTGGAGAGCATCAGCCATGAACACCGCAGCAACGGAGCAAGCCAATGACGACTGAAAAGAAATCGCTGGTCGCACGGTTACCAAACCTGATGGGGCCGGCCAACATGCCGAGCTTCGGCCTGCTTATCGGGCTGGCTGCATTCGTCGCTCTGATGTTTGGCGCCTGGACCTGGAGTCAGGCGCCCGAATACCGCGTGCTGTTTTCGAATATTTCCGACCGTGACGGCGGCGCGATCGTCGCCGCATTGCAGCAGGCCAACGTTCCCTACAAATTCGCCGAAGGCGGTGGCGCGATTCTGGTGCCGACGCCTTTCGTATATGAGGCGCGGCTGCGGCTGGCCAGCCAGGGACTGCCCAAGGGCAGCCTGGTCGGTTTCGAACTGATGGAAAACCCCAAGTTCGGCACCAGCCAGTTCCTCGAACAAGTCAATTACCAGCGCGCACTGGAAGGCGAACTGGCACGTTCCATCCAGTCGCTGTCCGCGGTCGCCGGCGCACGGGTGCATCTGGCCCTGGTTAAACCCTCGGTTTTCTATCGTGAACAGCAGAAGCCGACCGCATCGGTCATTGTCAATCTCCATCCGGGACGTAATCTGGAGCCGGACCAGGTCAGCGCCATCGCGCATCTGGTTTCCAGCAGTATCCCCGACCTGTCGGTAAAAAATGTTTCCATCATCGACCAGAACGGCAACTTGCTCAGCACCGAGCACAACGCCGGCAATCACGGCCTCGACCCCGGGCAGATCAAATATGTGCAGGACCTGGAACAGTCCTATGCGAAACGGATAGAGTCTATTCTCGCTCCACTGGTCGGCGGTGCCAATGTGCGCGCACAGATCACGGCGGATATCGACTTCTCGCAAATCGAAAAAGCCGAGGAAACCTACAAGCCCAATCAGAATCCGGCAGAGGCAGTGATCCGCAGCCAGCAGACCAGTGAATCGAATTCCGGCACTGGCGCCCAACCCGGCGGCGTGCCCGGCGCGCTCAGCAATCAGCCCCCTGCTTCGGCCAGCGCACCGCTTACGGCAGCAGGCGGTGCTGCGGCAGCGGTCGGCAATACCTCGGGTAATTCGCGCAAGGACTTGACCATCAACTACGAAATTGACAAGACCATTCGCCACGTCCAACAGCCCTTTGGCGGCATCAAACGCCTTTCCGCCGCCGTGGTAGTTAACTATCGCAAGGTGACCAGCACGGCGGGCAAGGCGAGCTATCGTGCGCTGAGCGCGCAGGATCTGGGCCAGATTACCGACCTGGTCAAGGAGGCCATGGGCTACAACAAGGAGCGCGGCGATACGCTGAATGTGGTCAACAGCCTTTTTACTATTCCTGAGCAGGAAGTCGTATCAGAAACTCCGTTCTGGAAACAGCCGTCCACTATTCAGCAAGCCAAGGATATCGGCAAACAGTTGCTGATCGCCGGCGTGGCGATATTTCTGGTGCTCAGCGTGCTGCGTCCGCTGCTCAAGGAACTCGCCCAGGCCCGCGTAAAGGCCCTTCCACCGGTCATTACGCCAGACGGGCAAACGATCACGCAGATGATTTCCAGTCCAGATCAGAATCTGGAGATGGTCAAGCAGTTGGCCCGACAGGAACCCAAGCTGGTAGCGAACGTGGTGAAGAACTGGGTGGCAGCAGGTGAGTAGCGAAGGCCTTCAGAACAGCGCCATCCTGTTGATGTCGCTCGGCGAAGATGGCGCCGCCGAAGTGTTCAAGCATCTCGCGCCGCGCGAGGTGCAAAAACTTGGCCAGGCCATGGCGGAGTTGAGGAATGTCACCCGCGACAAAATCCATTTAGTGGTCGACGCCTTTCGCAGCGAAGCCGGCGAGCAGGCCCTGGGCGGCCTGGCATCGGACGATTACATCCGCAACGTGCTGAAGAAGGCATTGGGCGACGACCGCGCGGTCGGGATCATCGAGCGCATCCTGCACGGCGGAGACACCAGCGGCATCGAAGGCCTGAAATGGATGGATTCCGCAGCGGTAGCGGATCTCATCAAGAATGAACATCCCCAAATCGTCGCCACCATTCTGGTTCATCTGGATCGCGATCAGGCATCGGAAATTCTTGGCCACTTCACCGAACGCATGCGTAACGACGTGGTGCTGCGCATCGCCACGCTCGACGGCATACAGCCCGCCGCCCTGCGCGAACTGAATGATGTGCTGACCAAGTTGCTCTCGGGTAATGACAATCTCAAGAAAGCACGCATGGGTGGCGTCCAGACCGTAGCGGAAATCCTCAATTTCATCAACACCAATCTGGAAGCATCGGTCATCGAGGGCGTACGCGAACATGACCCCGAGCTTGCTCAGCAGATTCAGGACGAGATGTTCGTGTTCGAGAACTTGATCGATCTGGATGACCATGGCATGCAGCTGGTGCTGCGCGAAGTGCAATCCGAGTCGCTGCTCATTGCCCTCAAGGGGTCGAGCGAGCCGCTGCGCGAAAAGATCTTCAAGAATATGTCGCAGCGCGCCGCCGAAATGTTGCGCGACGATCTGGAGTCCAAGGGCCCGGTTCGTCTCTCCGAGGTGGAAGCGGAACAAAAGGAAATCCTCAAGATCGTGCGCAAACTGGCCGATGAAGATCAGCTTGTCATCGGCGGCAAGGGGGAAGAAACCTATGTCTAGCGACGCTCCCCTGATTCCGAAAGAGCAGCTCACCGCCTACGAGTTCTGGAAGATGGATGACTTTAACCAGAACAGACGCGGCGAGGCCAGGACCGAGTTGCTGACCGTAACGCAGCATGAAGCTCTTCACGAGCAGGCCCGCGCTGAAGGCTACGCCGCGGGCTATAAGCAAGGCGAGGAACAAGTCGCCCTTGAATTGAGCCACCTGCGCTCGCTGATGACCGATCTCAATCGCGAACTGCGGCGCTTCGATCAAGGCGTGGCGAACAGCCTGGTTACCCTGGCGCTGGAAATATCGCGCCAATTGTTGCGCAACAGACTGACCGAGCACCCGGAGCTGGTGGTAGAAGTGGTGAAGGAAGCCATGCAATCGCTGCCGCCGTTCGGCGAGCACGCCCAACTCCTGCTCAATCCCAAGGACGCCGAGCTGGTGCGTACCCATATCGGCGAGCAACTGACGCACTCCAAGTGGAAGCTGATTGAAGACTCGTCGATCGAACGTGGCGGTTGCCGCGTGCAGACCGCCAGCATAGAAATTGACGGTACGTTGCCGATCCGCTGGCAGCGCATGGCCGCGGTTCTGGCACGCAACGAAGTCTGGTATTGCGATCCTGTCAATGATGCCGTGGTGGAAGGAGAACCAGCGTCATGAACGGCAACATCGTCACCAGTTCCTTTCGCGGACACAGCCGGCGCTGGACGGCTCTGCTGTCCGGATGCAGCCGCACGGTAGCGGAATCAAGCCCCTTGCAGTTGAGCGGTCACCTGACGCGCGTCGCCGGACTGGTGCTGGAGGCGGTGGGACTCAAACTTGCGATCGGCAGCGGCTGCCATATTTTGCTGCCGAATGGCAATACCATGGAAGCTGAGGTGGTGGGCTTCAACGGCGAGCGGCTGTTCCTGATGCCGACCAATGAAGTGTACGGACTGGCGCCGGGAGCGAAGGTGATTCCCATTGAACCGCCAGTGCGCGTGCCGCAAATCGGTACACCCTATATCCCGCGCCGGCGCGCGATGGACCAGGCCAAACAGATGCCCGTCGGCGCGGGCCTGTTGGGCCGCGTGCTTGATGGCGCCGGACGTCCGCTGGACAAATTGGGACCGCTCAATCTTGAAGGGGGCGTGCCGCTGCACAGCCGTCCCTACAACCCGCTGGAACGGGAGCCCATCAGCGAGCCGCTCGACGTTGGCGTGCGCGCCATCAATGCCCTGTGCCCCATCGGACGCGGTCAACGCATGGGGCTGTTCGCGGGTAGCGGCGTCGGCAAGAGCGTGTTGCTCGGCATGATGGCGCGTTTCACCAACGCGGATGTAACCGTGGTCGGCCTGATCGGCGAACGTGGCCGCGAAGTCAAGGAGTTCATCGAAAACATCCTCGGCGCGAAAGGCATGGCCCGCTCGGTGGTCGTCGCCGCGCCGGCCGACACTTCACCCCTGCTGCGTCTACAGGGCGCAGCGTATGCAACTGCCATTGCCGAGTACTTTCGCGATCGGGGCAAGAGCGTGCTCTTGATCATGGATTCGCTGACGCGCTATGCCATGGCACAACGAGAAGTCGCGCTCGCCATCGGCGAACCGCCGGCGACCAAGGGTTATCCGCCGTCGGTATTCGCGCGCCTGCCGCAACTGGTCGAGCGGGCCGGCAACGGCGGCCCCAATGGCGGTTCGATTACGGCCTTCTATACGGTACTGACCGAGGGCGACGATCAGCAGGATCCCATCGCCGACTCGGCCCGCGCCATTCTCGACGGGCACATCGTCCTGTCGCGGACCCTGGCGGATCAGGGACATTATCCCGCCATCGACATCGAATCCTCCATCAGCCGGGCGATGAACGCCCTGGTTGATCCGCGGCATTCCGAGCAGATACGGCGCTTTCGTTCGCTCTATGCAAGGTATCAGCGCAGCCGCGACCTGATCAGCGTCGGCGCCTACCAGACCGGATCGGATCCGCAACTCGACCAGGCGATCGCCCTGCTGCCCAGACTGGAGGAATTTCTGCACCAGGACATGAATCAACGCGAGAACTATGCCAACAGCCTGAAAAAACTGATGCCGCTATTTAACGACACGCCAGATGGGGTAACGGAAACATGTCCATGAATAATACTTTCAGCTTGCAAAGTTTGTTGGACCTGGCCAAGTCCCACACCAATACCGCAGTCCGTAACCTGGGACGCTCATTCACGCGCGAGCAGGCGGAAGCGCAAAAACTGCAAATGCTGGCTGATTATCGGCTCGACTACTTGGCAAATTTTCAGAAATCCTTGCAGCAAGGCATCAGCCCGGTCAGTTGGGGAAACTATCAGGAATTCATGAACAAGCTGGATCTGGCCGTTAAGCAGCAATCAGAGGTTGTGGCGCATTGGCAGCGGCTGGCGGCTGTGTCACGTCAGGAACTTGAGGCGCAACAGCGCCGCCTCATGTCCTACGACATCCTGTCGCAGCGCCATCACAAAGTCGTTTCACGGCGAGAAGGACTCAGGGAGCAAAAGGAACATGACGAATATGCAGCCACGGCTCACGCCAGGCTGGCAAATGGCGAGTAACAGCGGGCCTCGATAACGAAAGCCGGTAAATCCCATGGACCTGCAACTCAGCAATTTGATTTCTTCACCGATCGTTTCCGCGAGGTCCGTCGTTGCGCCCGGGGCCGAGACCCAGAATGGGAAATTCCAGGCTGACGTGCCCGCCGATATTGCCAGCGAAAATTTCGCCAAATTGCTCGCCCGGGCGCTGCCACGTGGAAGCAGCCGGACGATACCGGCGGCGCTCAAAGTTACAGGTACGGACGCGAAAGACCAAAAATTCGCGGACAAAACTGACCTGCCACCTTTAACTGCATCGGCATTGCCCGCCACTGTCAGTGCCGACGATCAAAAAACGCCTTCCCCAAATCCCCACGCTTCACGCGATATGACGGAACCCGGCATTGAAGTTGCCGGACCGATCATTGTCAACTTCATGCCGGTACAGCAGGAAGCTGGCGCAAAGACTGCGGATGGCACCGAGTCGATTGATTTGCCTGCCGCCAGTACCATCGCCCCCAAGTCCGCGTCGTCAACTGCATCAATTACTGATGCAGTTGTCCAACAGAGCGCCAACGAGGCAGAAGCACCGCAAGTCCATCCCGGTTTCGTTTTGCAAACTGAGTACAGCTCGACCGCGGTAGCAATTGCCATTCCGGACAAAAAGGCTATTCAGGCAACGACTTTCAACACAACGCCGATGGATCGCGTTGCCCCAATGCTGGTCCCCGTATCGACTCCAAGCGAACCATCACCGATACGACTTATGCATATATCGGCACCGCTCGGCAGCCATGACTGGAATAACCAGCTGGGCCAGCAGGTCATATGGATGAAGAGCCAGCAGAACCAGATTGCGGAAATACGCATCAATCCACCGAACCTGGGCCCCATTGAGCTGCGCCTGACGCTGGACCAGCAGCAGGCTGGGCAAAATGCCACGTTGCACTTCACCTCCCCGCATGCGGAGGTGCGTGAAGCCATCGAGAACTCCATGCCGCGGCTGAGGGAGCTGATGGCCGAAGCCGGCATTACGCTTGGCAATGCAACCGTGGGCAGCGAGTCGTTCCCGCGGCAACAGGCGCCCGAACAGGGCTCCCCCGCCGCAAAAAAACTCACTACGCTGTCATCCGGAAAACCCGGCGCTATCGAGGCGATACCACCGTCGATTGGCCAGGGCAGCGCGCTGCTGGATACCTTTGCCTGAATCAGCAGACTAGCAAGGAAATATCTTGAACACCGCTACTACCGCAAATCCTAAAATCAGTGTCGATGAAGAGCAGAAGCCCGTACGGCGGCGCAAGCGTCTTCCACTCATCATTGCCGTACTTGCATTGCTTGCTGCCGTAGGCGGCGGCGCCTCTTGGCTCATGAGCCAAGAGCATGCAACGAAGGTTGACGAACCAGGGCAGAAAAAGGAATCGGCGCCAATTTACGTCCCGCTCGAAAACATCACCGTGAATCTCCAGGATGAAGGCAGCGATCAGTTTCTACAGATTGGCATGAGCCTGAAGGTCTCTGGAGAATCCACAGCCGACAAGTTAAAAACTTTCATGCCGGAAGTTCGCAATCGCCTGCTGTACCTGTTATCCAGCAAATGCGCCTCCGAGCTGACAACAACCAGCGGTAAGGACAAGCTCAGCCGCGAAATTCGGGCCGAGGTAAGCCGGGTACTGGAACCGGACGCGACAAGTGTCCCGTCCCAAGACGCCGGTGCCACGGACGTTCCCAAGATTCCGATTACCGAGATCGCTGCAGTGGATGCTCCCTCTGTAGCCGCTGCTGTTTCAGCAGCAGGGACGGAAACCCCTGCTGTCGCAGAGGCAACAACCGCCGCAGCGCCGGCGGACTCGAACATCATCGGGGTCATATTCACTTCCTTCCTCATTCAGTAGCGCGCCGCCATCATGACAAAAGAATTCCTTAGCCAGGATGAAGTCGATGCCCTGTTGAAGGGCGTTAACGGAGACCCCGACGATGAGCCGCAGGAACATGACACGAGCAGCATCAGAACCTACAACCTGGCCACTCAGGAGCGTATCGTCCGCGGGCGCATGGCCACGCTGGAACTCATCAATGAGCGTTTCGCCCGGCATTTCCGGATCGCCCTGTTTAACCTGTTGCGGCGTACCGCCGAGGTCAGCGTTGGTCCGGTACGGATTCTGAAATACAGCGAATTCGTCCGCAATCTGGTGGTACCGACGAATCTGAACATGGTGCAGATCAAACCGCTGCGGGGAACGGCGCTGTTTATCTTCGATCCCACCCTGGTATTTCTGGTGGTAGACAACATGTTCGGCGGCGATGGCCGCTTTCATAACCGGATCGAAGGCCGTGAATTCACCCAGACCGAACTGCGCATCATCCAGCGCTTGCTGCAGGTGGTGTTTGAAAACCTCTCCAAGTCTTGGCAATCCGTCTATCCGGTCGAGTTCGAGTATCTGCGCTCGGAAATGAACACCACCTTTGCCAATATCGCCACGCCCAACGAAGTTGTCCTCGCCTACACTTTTATGATTGAACTGGGCAGCGTGAGCGGCGAGTTCCATATTTGCCTGCCCTACGCGATGGTTGAGCCCATTCGCGATCTGCTCTCGAGCAGCTTGCAAGGCGACCACATGGAAGCCGACAAGCGCTGGGTCAAGCTGCTCTCGCGTGAAGTGCAGACGGCTGAGGTTGAACTGGTAGCCAACCTGGGCCATGGCGCCCTGACCCTCAAACAGATTCTTGGCCTGAAAGTCGGAGACTTCGTGGCACTCGACGTTGCCGAAAGCATACACGCCGCCGTAGATGGCGTGCCGGTGATGGAATGCCGCTACGGTGTATGTAACGGCCAATATGCGCTCAAGGTCCAAAGCATGATCGATCACCGCAGTAATGATCTACAGGAAAAGGCAGCATGAAGCTGTCTCTACCACAACCCTCATTTCAATTACACATGCCCTGGTTTCAAGTTCTGGAAGGAATAAATCATGTCTGAAGCAGTGATGAAAGGAATCCCCGCCGCTGATGATTGGGCCAGCGCCATGGCGGAACAAAGTGACGCGGGAGCCTCCGGGAAAGCCAGCATGCTCGAGCAATTCAGTCCCTCCGACACCAAGCCGGAAAGCCTCAATGATCTCGACATGATTCTGGATATTCCGGTACAGCTCACAGTTGAGCTGGGACGTACCAAGATCGCCATCAAGAACCTGCTTCAGCTGGCACAGGGATCGGTGGTGGAACTGGACGGTCTGGCCGGCGAGCCGATGGACGTGCTGGTCAATGGCTGCCTGATCGCGCAGGGCGAGGTGGTCGTGGTGAACGACAAGTTCGGCATCCGGCTGACCGACATCATCACGCCGTCGGAGCGCATCCGGAAACTCAAGAAATGGTAAATCTCAGGCAACTGGCACTGACAGGTCTGTCAACGCTGTCGTGGAACGCGAGCGCCGAGTTGACGCATCCGGTGGCAACACCGCCAGCGCCCATTGTTTCCGCTGGCAGCCTGCTTCAGGTTGGGGCATCCCTGGTGCTGGTGCTGGCAGCGGTCGCCACAGTGGCCTGGCTGATGAAGCGTCTGAATCCACATCAGACCGCATCCAGCAGCGCCGTGCGCGTGGTGAGTGCCACCGCGGTTGGTCAGCGCGAACGCGTGGTGCTGGTTGAGGTTGACGCCACATGGCTGGTGATCGGCGTTGCGCCGGGCCATGTCACCGCCCTGCACTCCATGGCAAAACCAGCAGTACCGATAAGCAACGTTCCACACCCGTCTTCGAGCGACAACAAGTTTGCCGGCTGGCTCAAACAAACCCTTGAGCGTGGGCGCAATGGCTAGACGATTGTCACTATTGATACTGGCACTGACCGCCGCCGTATTCGCAGGATCAGCTTTCGCAGCGTCGAGCCAGCTACCCGCCCTGACCGTGACGAAATCCGCCGCCAGCGGACAAACCTACAGCCTCAGCATCCAGACACTGGTCCTGCTCTCGGCACTGAGTTTCTTGCCGGCAGTGCTGCTGATGATGACGGGATTTACCCGCATCATCATCGTGTTGTCATTACTGCGGCATGCGCTGGGGACGCAAACCTCGCCGCCCAATCAGGTGCTGATCGGCCTCTCCCTGTTTTTGACATTTTTCGTGATGTCGCCAACCATCGACAAGATCTACGCCGAGGCCTATCAGCCCTTCTTCGAAAACCGGATCGGCATGGGCGAGGCCCTGGATCTCGGCTGCAAGCCGTTGCGGACATTCATGCTGCGCCAGACACGCGAGCCGGATCTCGCCCTGTTCCTGCGCATTGCCAACACGTCCGACATCACCGAGCCGCAACAGATTCCGATGCGGGTGTTGATCCCGGCCTATGCCACCAGCGAGCTGAAGACCGCATTCCAGATCGGCTTCGTCGTCTTCATTCCCTTCCTGATCATCGACATGGTCGTGGCTAGCGTGCTCATGTCCATGGGCATGATGATGCTCTCGCCGGTAATCATTTCCCTGCCCTTCAAGATCATGCTGTTCGTACTGGTCGACGGCTGGAACCTGCTCATCGGTTCGCTGGTGCAGAGTTTTTACGTATGACCCCCGAAAGCGTACAGACGCTGATCCAGAACGGCCTGGAGATGACCATGCTGCTGGCCGCGCCGCTGCTGCTCGCGGCACTGGTGACCGGACTTCTGGTCAGCATATTCCAGGCCGCCACCCAGATCAATGAAACCACGCTTTCGTTTATTCCAAAACTGTTGGTCATGGCCGTGGTACTGGTGGCTGCCGGTCCCTGGATGATCAATCTGATAGTGGACTATACGCGCCGGCTGTTTCAGGAAATACCGTGGATGATCGGGTAGCGAATTCAAGATGCAAGAGCGGCACTACGCGCCTTCAAGCCACAAGTACGCTCGAACCTTGCAACTTGCCCCTTGCAACTTGAACCTTAATAAGTGATCACCCTCACCGAAGTTCAGCTCAACGCCTGGCTAACCGGCCTGCTCTGGCCACTGGCACGGATACTGGCGCTCATCGCAACCGTGCCGGTGCTCGGCAATGAGGTGATCCCGGCCCGTTTCAAAATTGCGCTCGGCCTGCTCATCACCATCATCATCGCCCCCCTCGCCGGGCCGCCGCAGGCTGTGGAACTCTGGTCGGGAAGCGGCATGGCGATATTGGTACAGCAAATCGCGATCGGGACCGCCATGGGCTTCACCATGCGTATCGTATTCGCCATGGTCGATCTCGCCGGGGAACTGACCGGCTTGCAAATGGGCTTGGGCTTCGCCTCCTTCTTCGATCCGCAGAACGCTGCGGACACGGCGTTGATTTCGCAATACCTGGGAATCATGATGACGCTGATTTTCCTCGGCACCAACTCGCATCTACTGGTGATTGCCACACTGACGGAGAGCTTTCAGGTACTGCCGATTTCAGCCGACCCGCTCGGCTCCGCGCTGTGGCTGACCCTGGTGCAGTGGGGTGGCAAGACGTTTTCGATCGGACTCATGCTGGCGCTACCGATACTGGCGGCGCTGCTCATTGCCAATCTTGCCTTGGGCATACTGACACGGGCCGCTCCCCAGCTCAATATTTTCTCGATCGGCTTCCCCATAACGCTGTTGTTGGGTTTTGCCGTGCTGTTGCTGGTATTGCCGCAGATGAGTGCAGCGTTGGAAAAACCCCTGCAGCAGGGTTTGGAGATGATGTTGGCGCTGGCACGAAACGCGCATTGATTGGGTACGATGCAGCAGAAACAATCGTAATGTCCAGAATTATTCTGTAGTTACGAAAAGCATGACATGGGTAACTTTTTGTAACGACAATGGCCCATGATCCCTGGGACGAACCCAAGCGAAAAAGGAATCTCAAGGATCACGGCATTGATTTGGCTGAGGTCGCTTGTGTTTTCGATGCCCCGATGGTCATGGTGGAAAATGAGCGCAAGCATTACGGCGAACAGCGCCTGCAAAGTTTGGGCTGGTTTCGCAATCGCGTAGTCTTCCTGGTATGGATGGAGCGCAATGACAGCGCCCGAGTAATTTCCTGTCGTTATGGTGACAAACATGACGAAGGGTAAAGTTCGACTGCCCGGCCAGCGTGACCCGCAAAAACAGCCAACCAAGGTAGCAGTAACAGTGCGATACAGCCCCGAAGTTGTGGAGTACTTTCGAGCAACCGGCGAAGGCCGGCAAACACGCATGAACGATGCAGGCACATATGAAGCGGCACCGCGCGGCGTAATCCATCGGCATTGCAGTGCGGAATTTCTGCCGTAGCTTCACGTGCCCTGATGACCCGGGCGTCACGAAAAATCCTCCAAGTAGATCGGCGTCCCACCCAATTCGATAAAAGGTCTTTCATCGCTGATCTGTATGTCGCTGCCGTCGGCAAAGTTCAAATAGAGTTTCGCGCCAACCTTACGCTTGAACGGCAAGGGGATAATTTCGTGGCGAATGCCCCCAACCTCCAGTAACCCTTCCGATATTGTGTTGGGCGAGGTCGACCATGAAGTTGTGAAACTCGACTTTAGCGGCTTCATTAGGTTCGCGAAGAAGGTCTACGAACCGTGCGAACATTACGTCGGTTGTCTTGACGCGTTGGCTGAATTCGAGTTCATTTGCCAGGATTCGCATAGCTTCGTCGTCCGCGTGCGCCATAAGTACCAGGAGTTCGGCGGCGATGGGTTGCGCATCGACGACGAGTTCCACGGTTGTATAGCGCTTGCCACGTGCGTCATAGATGTGGTACCGCACGCAGACATACCCTTGCCATGAAGCGATTTCCATTGATGGCATGACATCGTCACCTTATGTGAATGACTTTGAAATAACAGCCCGGCGCTAAAGCGGCAAGGATTTCCTGTTTACCCAGGTCGTAGCAACGGGCCATCCATTGTGCTGGCAGGATCACGCAAGGCAATGAGTTCAGCACTGAAAAACCATCAGCACCCTCGGCTTTCCTGTAATCAGGAATTCACCGGTTGGCGAAGTTTAGATAGGGGCAGCTTTGCCGCCGGGGTAAAGTTTTTGCAGGCAACGACCGTTAAAGTCACCATGCTAAAAAGAATCAGCGTCAAACATCTGCGCACGGGGATGTTCCTGCATGGGTTTTGCGGCGCCTGGATGGAACACCCTTTCTGGCGCAGTGCTTTTTTGCTCAAGAATCCGAAAGATATTGGGCTTATCGTCGATTTCGGCATCCAGGAAGTCTGGATTGATACCGCCAGGGGCCTGGATGTTCCCGCCGATCAAGCCAGGGAGGAGGCGAAGAACAAAATCGAGAAAGCGCTTGTATCTGCCGCCGCTCCAGCCAGGCAGATTGGGCCTGTTCCCATTGCCGAAGAAATGAAACGCGCCGCAAAAATCATTTCCAAATCCAAGGAAGCGGTTGTGTCGATGTTTCTCGAAGCCCGCATGGGTAAAGCGCTGGATGCCGGGAAGGCGCTGCCGTTGATTGAAGAGATAAGTGATTCGGTGTTGCGCAACCCGGGAGCGCTTATCAGCCTGGCGCGAATCAAGAACAAGGACGAGTACACCTACATGCATTCGGTGGCGGTGTGTGCGCTGATGGTGGCGCTGGCAAGGCAGTTGGGCCTCAGTAAAATCGAAACGATGGACGCGGGTCTTGCCGGTCTGTTGCACGATGTCGGCAAGATGATGATTCCCGACAAGGTGCTCAACAAGCCGGATAAACTTACCGAGGAAGAGTTCACGCTGATCAAGAGCCATCCCGAAGAAGGGCACAGGCTTTTGCTCGAAGGCAGAAACATCAGCGCGGTGGCGCTGGATGTTTGCCTGCATCATCATGAGAAGGTCGAAGGCAATGGTTACCCGCGCCGCTTGAAGAATGAGCAGATTTCACTGTTCGCCAAGATGAGCGCAGTGTGCGACGTGTATGACGCCATTACGTCAGACCGGCCTTACCGGAAAGGCTGGGATCCCGGCGAAGCGTTGCGCATAATGGCGGAATGGTCGGCGGGCCATTTCGATGAAGTTGTCTTTCGCGCCTTTGCCAAAAGCACGGGTATTTATCCCATCGGCTCTTTGGTGCGCCTGCACTCGGGCCGGCTCGGTATTGTCGTCGACCAGACGGAAAAGTCGCTGCTGACGCCCAAGGTGCGGGTATTTTTCTCGACCAAATCGAACCTGCACCTGCCGCCGGAAATCGTCGATCTTTCGATCTTTGGCGCACACGACAAAATTGTGTCCGCTGAAAATCCGGCAAAGTGGAAATTTACTGGCTATGACAGAATGCTGGGGTCGGTAAATCTTTGGGATTAGGGGATCATTCATCCTGGAAAAAGCAGTCAGCTTGCTTCTGCCATTATCAGGTTCTGAACAGAATGACACTCACTTAAGCATGCATTTCATGCGTTTGCCATTCATGCGAAGGGGGAATCCAGTGGCATTCGGCAATAAAAGGCGCTGGATCCCCGCCTTGGCGGGTATGGCGTGCTTAACAATTTGCCGCTACAGGTAGGTGAACAAACTCAGTCCCGATATCTGGACAAACGACTTCTGCGCCGCCTGAAGGCTTAACTGCTCCTGTGTGAGATCGCTGATCGCCACATTCAGGTCGACATTCTGCAGCCGGGACAGGGTCTTCTGGTATTGAACGGAGCGATTGCTGCCCGCACTCTGCAAGACGTCGATTTCATTGAGCTTGGCGCCGATCACGCCGCGCTGGGTCAGTACGCTGCCCAATGCCTGATCGAGATTGATCAGTCCCTGTTTCAAGCCATTCGCCAGGCGGGCCGAATCGCCGGGCGCATGCACCGGCGTTTGCAGCAGGTCGATCAGATCCTGCACCGTCTTGAATATGCTCTGGTCCCCGCTCGGGGCAATGGTGAATTTGTCGCCATTGACTGGCGCACCCTCGATCACGATATCCATGCCATCGAAACGGATTGAGTCGCCGCTGGAATACGGTTGCGCGGACAGGAGTGTTGCATTGGTGGTGCTGTCGACGACAGCATAGGTCGTCGTGCCGCCGCTGACAGAAAAGTTGATGCTGTAATTGTGCCTGGTGAGGCTGGACGGGTCGATCACTGAACCCGGGTTGATGAGTCCGCTGCCGTTATTGCCCGGACTATCGCCGCTAACGAAAGATCCGTTGCCGCCCGGAATGCGGGTAAACACGTCGGCGCCGGAAACGCTGACGCCCATCTGACGTGAACTGTCCACCTGGATCAGTCGCTGCCCGTCGTCGCCGTTGTATTGCACGCCAACGGGGCCGGAACTGAAGGGCTGCGATTGGGACTGGTAGCCGGCAAATAAATAACGGCCCTGGCCGTCAGTGGCATTGGCCGCGCCCTGTAGTTCGCTGAGGGCGCTGGAAAGCTGGGCGGCCAGGCTGACACGGTCGGAATCGGAAAGAATTCCACTGCCGACATTGACCGCGATGGTGCGGACGTTGGTGATGATGCTGGAAACCTGGGCCAGGCTGCCCTCCACCAGCGACAAACTATCCGCAGCCGCGCTGCGGTTGGTCGCGTACTGCGTATTCATGGCATCGGCCTGGGATACATCCAGGGCTTGCGCGGCGGCTACCGGATCATCGGCAGGGGTCAGAATGCGCTTGCCGGTGCTCACCTGCTGTTGGGTATGTAGCATTTGCGCTTGATTGCGCAATATGGCGCTCAGACCCTGATCATGAAGTGTGTTGGAGCTGATCCGCATGGCGTTATTTCCTTCTTAGCCAAGTTGCAAAATGGAGTCGAACAGTTTGTTTGCCATTGCCATAACCTTGGCCGAGGCCTGATAGGCCTGTTGATAGCGCATCAACTGCGCGGCTTCTTCGTCGAGATTGACGCCGGAGAACGATTCTCGTGCGGCCGTAGTCTGAGCCACCAGCGCCGCCTGAGCGGTGCTGGTGATATCCAGTTCATGAGTCTTGTTCCCTATGTTGCCGACCAGATTGCCATAGGCCGACTGATAGCTCATCGTGCCACCGACTGAATTCGCAGTCTGCAGTCCGGCGAGCAGCAAGACATTACGGTTATCGGCAACACCAACGGTATTCTGAACTATGCTGAAGACATCCCCTGTTACCGGGGTGCCGCTGATCTGCACCGTCCAGCCGTTGTAGGAAATATCTTTTCCTGGTACATATGCCATGCTGGCAGCTGGAATACCGGTTCCGGTACCGCTGACATCGAACGTGCCCGCAGAGGTAAACGTCAGTGTGACAGACTGCCGGAGATTGGTATTCGCCGGCGGCGGTCCGTTCACGACACCGGCGCTGATCTGGCCGCTGCCGATATTGGCTGCGCCTGATGTGGTGCGTATTGGCGCCGCCAGCGCAAGCTTGGCCGCGTCGGTGATCGCAACGGAAATGGATCCCGCCCCCGCCACGGTCGGGCGTATCAGAAATTCGTCTCCCGCCGCCGCGGCACCCGAGGTGAGCGCAAGCGCGACCCCGTCTACCGTCTGCGGCAGAGTGGCGAAGGTCTGCTGGTTACCGTCCGACAATCGGGTGAGCGTATAGACCGTACCATCGAAACCCAGCTTGTAGTCGCTGGTCGTCAATGCAGCGGAATTGCTCAAGGCCCCGGCAATCACGGCGCTGCCGGTATTTTTTAAACTCGCGGCGATCTGCGGTCCGCCTATATTGAAAAACTTTCCGCCGAGCGCTCCATTGATATCCTGGCCAAGTTGATGCTGTTGATTGAAGGTATCGGCAAGCGTCAGCGCGACACGCCCCAGCATGTTGCGTGTCGAATCCAGCGTCTCGCTACGGAAAGCCAGCAGGCCGCCGAGATTGCCACCCTGGAAACCCGATTCCGGCAGTGGAATCGCTCCGCCCGGACTGGAATAGCCAATCTGGATTCGCCCTGAATCGGTAGGCGAATTGACGGTGTTGAGCGCAAAGGAGGTCGATCCCAGCACCAGCCCCTGACCGTTGCCGACAAAAATGCTGCTGGCGCCGTCGTCCTGTGCCAGAACCGTGACTTTGACTTCCTTGTTCAAATCGGCAATCAAGGCGTCGCGCTGATCGAGCAAATCGTTGGCCGGCTGGCGATTGGCGCCGGACTGCGCCACAACGATTTTTTGATTGAGCTGCGCGATCTGCTGGACATAGGAATTAATGCTGGCAATGCTGGCCTTGAGCTGGCTGTTGATCGCATCGCCCATCCGCGCAAGACTTTGATCCAGAGAATTGAAGCCGGCTGCAAGCGAATCGCCAGCGTTCAGTACCACCTGACGCGAGGTCGAATCTGCCGGATTATTTGCGGCAGTCTGCAAGGCACTGAAGAAACCTTGCAGTACCGGAGCTAAACCGGAACTCGAATCTCCCAGCATGTTGTCGATCTGCTGAATCTGGCTGTAGTAGGTCGAGAGTCGGCTGCTGTCTGCCTGTGAAGCGAGAACCTGATGGTCGAGAAAATCGCTGTAGAGACGCCGCACCGTGCTGACCTGGGTGCCCTGGCCGACGAAACCAGCGCCGGTCGCGACCGCGATTTGCGTAGTCTGCACCACCTGCTGCCGGTTGAAGCCCGGCGTCGACACATTGGAGATGTTGTGTCCGGTCGTCGCCAGCCCCATTTGGGCGGCATTAAGTCCCGACAATCCGGCATTGAGAATTCCGATGGCCACTATGTCCTCCTGGTGAAATTCGCAAAGTGCCTCAGTAAACCTGAAAACCTCATTTGAACCACGGCGACACGGCGAAAACACAAGGCATGGCAGGCATGCGGTGCCTCACCCATCGGGTGAAACGAAGTCCATTGGCAAGCTTTTGATTTTCCGCCGTCCCACGGGAATTTTCTTTGGCCATGCTCGCCGTGCCGCCATGGTGAGCTGCTTTTCCCACGATAAATATGACTGTGGCTCATCCCAGCAAGCCCTGACGCAGGGTGCTGCCCTGCAGGATGCGATTCAGTTTTTCCGCGTACATCGGATCGGTGGCATAACCCGCCTGCTGCAGTCCTGCGGCAAATCCGACCGGATCGTTGCCGCTTGCAATCACCGATGCATAGCGCGGATTGCTGCGCAACATGTTGGCGTAGTCCTTGAACCCTTCGGCATAGGATGAGTAGGCCCTGAATTTTTCCACCGACTTCTGCGCCACGCCGTTCACGTATTCGGTGGTGGTCGCCTCGACGACCGGCCCGCTCCAGCCGCGGCCGGCCTTGATGCCAAACAGGTTGTGGCTGGGGCTGCCGTCCGCGCCACGAATTTCCGCTTTGCCCCAGCCGCTTTCCAGCGCCGCGTGGCCGATCATGAAGGTTGGCGAAATACCGGTATTACGGCTGGCCGCGGCGGCATGCGGCCACAAGCGATTGACGAAATCGCTGGCGCGCGATGACACTGGCGTTTTGTCCGAAGCGGGAGTTGGGGTATCGACGGCGCTCGGCGCGGGAGCCGCGCCAGTGGATGTTGGCGCAACCTGCCCCGGCGTCGCCTGCGGTTTCAACTGGCGCAACATTACGTCAGCCAGTCCGATGCCCTTGGTCGACAGCGATTGCGACAACTGCTGGTCCAGCATCGAGGTGAATTGTTTGGTCTGTTCGCTGTCAAGCAGGCCGTCCTGATCAACCGAGTCGCGCATGCTCTTCAGCATCATGTTCATGAACACAGCCTCGAACTGCTGCACCGCCGACTTGAGCGCGGCATCGGGATCGGTCTTGGCCTGGAGCCGCAGAGCGCCGATGCCCTGGACATCGAGCGCAAAACCATGGGTGGAATTGACGGCATCGATCATATGATTTCCAGTTCGGCGCGCAATGCGCCGGACGCTTTCATGGCCTGCAGAATCGAGAGCAGGTCCTGCGGCGTGGCGCCGATCGAGTTTAACGCCTTCACTACCTCGGCCAGCGACACGCCCTTCAGCATGATGAGGCTGCCGGCGTCCTGGTGGATTTCAATTTGCGAGCGCCGGGCCTGCACCGTCTGTCCTCCCGACGACAGGGGGCCAGGCTGGCTGATCACCGGCTCGGTCGTGACGATGACGGAAAGGTTGCCATGAGCCACGGCGCAGCTATCGACGCTGACGGACTGGTTCATCACCACCGATCCGGTGCGCGCGTTGATGATGACCTTGGCCATGCCTGGCGCCGGAATGACCTCCAGGCCTTCCAGCCGCGCCAGGAATGACACCCGCTGATCGGCATCCGCGGGCGCGCGGACTGCTATGACGCGGCCATCCACCGCAACCGCCGCGCGGCCCCCCAGTTCCCGATTGATGGCTTCGACCACGCGTCGTGCCGTGGTGAAATCTGTGGTGTTGAGTTCCAGATGAATGAACTCCCCCTGGCCCAGAGGTGTTGCCACCGCCCGTTCGACCGTCGCCCCGGCGGCAATGCGCCCGACACTGAGTTGGTTGACTTGCACCTTGCTGCCGTTTGCCGATTCTCCGGCGCCGCCGACCAGCAGATTGCCCTGCGCCATTGCATAGACCTGGCCATCGGCGCCTTTCAACGGTGCCAGCAACAGCGTACCGCCGCGCAGGCTCTTGGCATTGCCCATCGACGACACCGTGACATCGATGGTCTGGCCCGGCTTGGCGAATGCCGGCAAGCTGGCCGTAATCATGACCGCCGCCACGTTCTTGAGCTGGAGACTGGTCCCCTGCGGCAGGTTAACGCCCAGCTGCGACAGCATGCTGATTACGCTCTGGATGGTGAACGGCGTTTGCGTGGTCTGGTCGCCGCTGCCATCGAGGCCGACTACCAGCCCATAACCCGCCAGTTGATTGACGCGCACGCCCTGTATGCTGGCCAGGTCCTTGATGCGCTCGGCATTGGCGGCAGGGGCAACCAGGGCGAGCAGGCTCAGGATTGTCAATAGCAAGCCGCGCAGCGCTGGCCTCTCCCGCACCTCACCCCCCGCTCCTTTCCTCATCAGTGGAGAGGGGCGCAGGCTGTTCCCTTCTCCCTCTGGAAGAAGGGATAGGGATGAGGGAGGGACGCGATATATCCGCCTCCATCCGCACCAAAAACCGATGAGTCTCTTTTTCATGCCTGGCCTCAGAAGGGAAGGAAGGTCAGGAAGAACCGCGCCAGCCAGCCCATAGCCTGAGCCTCCTGAATGTAGCCATCGCCCTTGTATTCGATGCGGGCATCCGCAATCTGGCTCGATTGCACCGTATTGCCAGCACCTATGGTGACTGGGTTGACGATGCCGGATATGCGAATGGTCTCGGTGCCCTGCGCCAGCGCAATCTGTTTCTCGCCGCCGACCATCAGGTTTCCGTTGGGCAGGACTTCCAGAACGGTCACGCTGATGGTGCCGGTAAATACATTGCTGGCCGAGCTGCCGCCCTTGCCGTCGAACTTGTTGGCGGAATCGGCCGAAATGCTGGCGCCTAGGAAGGACTTCCCGGGCAGGCCTTGCAGGGTGGGTACGCTCGCGCTGAGACTGCCGGTCTTCTCGGCCTGGCTCTCCGCCGTCTTGCTGGCATTGATGTTCTCTGCAATGACTACCACCAGCGTATCACCGACGTAGCGGGCGCGACGGTCCTCGAATAGCGGCCGATAGTTCGCGGTCTGGTAGATGGCGCCGCTTGCCTGCGGTACCGGAGCAGCCGCTGCCGGCCGCGCGCTAACCGGCTGGGTGACGATGCTCTTGGAAAACACGGAACAGCCGGACAGGAACGCGGCGCAGAGGCACTGAGAAAGACAAAGCTTTCGTATCCAAGCATCCAGGTTCATCTCTGTGTCCTCTGTCCCACGGGGATTTCCTTTGGTCATGTCCTCTGTGGCAAATGCCTTTTACATTTGCGACAGGCGTTGCAGCATCTGATCCGAAATCGTCACCGCCTTGGAATTGATTTCGTAGGCACGCTGGGTCTGGATCATGTTCACCAGTTCCTCAACGACATTGACATTGGAGGTTTCGGCATAGCCCTGATTCAGCAGACCCAGGCCGTTGCTGCCCGGCGAGCCATTGCTGGCGGTGCCGGACGCCGCGGTTTCGAGATAGAGATTCTCCCCATGGCTCTGCAAACCGGCCGGATTGATGAAGTTGGCAAGCTGCAATGTCCCCAGTTGCACCGGTGTTGCCGTGCCAGACTGGGTCGCGCTGACCGTGCCATCCTTGGCGATGGTGACGCTGAGGGTATTGGCCGGAATTGTGATGGCAGGTTGCACCTGATAACCGCTGGACGTCACCAACTGGCCCTGGCTATTGACCTGGAATGCGCCGTCGCGGCTGTAGGCGGTGGTTCCATCGGGCAGCAATACCTGGAAGAATCCGGACCCTTGAATCGCAATATCGAGCGAGTTCCCGGTCTGCTGCAGATTGCCCTGCGTGAAAATGCGTTCCGTGGCAACAGGTCTGACGCCGGTGCCGATCTGCAATCCCGACGGTAACTGATTCTGTTGCGACGATTGTGCGCCAGGCTGACGCAAGGTCTGATACAGCAGATCCTCGAACACGGCGCGCGACCGCTTGAAGCCGTTGGTGCTGACGTTCGCCAGATTGTTGGCGATCACGTCCATCTGGGTCTGCTGGGCATCGAGGCCGGTTTTCGAAATCCATAGCGAACGGATCATATTTTTTCTCCTTAAACTTTCAATAACTGGCTGGCCTGCTGCGCATTCTTGTCGGCGGTTTGCATCAACTTCATCTGCATATCGAACTGGCGTGCCAGCGCGATCATGCTGACCATGGTTTCAACGGCATTGACATTGCTGCCTTCGAGCGCGCCAGGCGCCAACACCACGCTGCTGTCGGCTTCGGCAGTACCGCTGCCAAGTCGAAACAACCCGTCACCGCCTTTGCTCAATCGGCTCTGTTCCGGATTGACCAGCTTGATGCGTCCCAGGGTGACGACCGCACTCGGCTTCGATCCGACCGGCACGCCGGAAACTGTGCCATCGCTGGCGACGGTGACCGCGGTATCGGCTGGAATCGCGATTGGTCCGCCATCGCCCATGACGTTCAAGCCGCTCGCGGTTTGCAGCACGCCGTTGGGACTGATCTGGAAGGCGCCATTGCGCGTGTAGGCCTCGCCGCCGTCCGTGGCCTGTACCGCAATCCAGCCCTGCCCCTGCACCGCCACGTCGAGATTGTTGCCGGTGGTATTGATGGCGCCCGGTGTGAAATCCGAACCTGCCGTCGAATCGACCACGAAACTGCGCGTCGCCAAACCGTCGCCGCGCGCCGCCACTTCGCGAAACACGCTGGTGTCGGCGCGGTAGCCGGTAGTGGCGACGTTGGCCAGATTGTGCGCCACCGCCGCCTGCTGGCTGAGAATGTGTTCGGCGCCGGTCATGGCGACGTAGATCATGCGATCCATTGTTTCCTCCGTCGGTGGTGTCATTCCCGCGCAAGCGGGAATCCGGCGACTTGAAAGCCCCTGGATTCCGGCTCGCGCTTCGCGCGTCCGGAATGACAGATAAATGCCAGTTTTCGGGCCACGATGCTCAGCGCAGATTCACCAGCGTCTGCATGACGGAATCCTGTGTCTTGATCGACTGCGCGTTGGCCTGATAGACACGTTGCATGGTGATCATGGCCACCAGTTCTGCCGTCAAATCGACATTGGAATCTTCCGTCGCCGACGCCTGTAGTACACCGAGATTGCCACTGCCGGGAACCCCGATCAACGGCACGCCGGAATCCGGCGTTTCACCCCAGAGATTGCCGCCCATCGCCTTGAGTCCCTGATTGTTGTTGAAATTGATCAGGACCATTTGTCCCAGGTTCTTGGCCTGCCCATTGGTGTAATTGCCCAAAATAACCCCGTCAGCGCCGATGGCTACACCGCTCAGGCGCCCCGAGGCATAACCATCCTGATCCATCGAGTTGACGCCGAAAGCGTTACCAAACTGGGTGCTGCCGGCCAGGTTTATTGACATGGTCAATGTAGGGGTGGCGCCGTTGCTCGTGCCCAGCGCGGTAGCCACGCCGTCCAGGTCGATGCTCATGTTGGCGGGCATGGCCGTGGTCATGGCACCGCCGTTGTCGAAGACCAATGGCAGCGGATTGCCGGCACCGGCGCCCAGATCAATATTGGCGACCGGTGTTCCGTCGACATTGGCATGGACGTTCCAGGTATTGGCCACCGCACTCTTGACGAAGTAGAGCGACATCACGTGGGAGTTTCCCAGTGAGTCGAAAACCGACACCGAGGTTGAGTTGGTGTAGCTGGTGGGGTCATTCGGATTGAATGGCGCACTGGCAGGAACAGCGGCGCTCGAATTCAGACTCAGGGCTGCGTTCACATTACTCGTGACCTGCGGGGGAATGTCGCTGGAACTCAATTTCAAATCCACCGGCGACGAAGGCGCGATGTTCCCGTTCGTATCGGCCGCGTAACCGGTCAAATGAAGATTTGTGCTATTGACGATATAGCCCTGCTTGTCGAGATGAAACTGACCATCACGGGAATAGCTGATCGCACCGCTATCGCTCAGGCGGAAGAAACCGCTGCCGTTGATGGCCACGTCCATCGGATTATTGGTGGTACTGATGTTGCCTTGAGAAAACTGCGGCGCAATTGCGACCAACTGCGCACCAATGCCAATGGCCGTAGCACTGGAACCTGTTTGCGAATTGGCAAATACATCCGAAAACAGCGCAGTGGCCGCCTTGAAACCGGCCGCGTTGGCGTTGGCGATATTGTTCCCGATGACGTCCAGGCTTTTCGTCGCCGCATTCAATCCACTCAAACCCTGTTCAAAACTCATCGCATTTCTCCTTCGTTACATGATCTGTTTGACATCGCTGAGGACGGCGGTCTGCGCGCCACCCAGATTCAATACGACACCGCCGGCCGTGCTGGAGACGCCCTCTACCTGACTAAAACTCAATGGAGTGGCGGGAATAGCGCTGCCGGCCGCCGATGCATCCAGCACCAGCTTGTAATTGCCATTGGCAGCCGTCATCCCGGCATCGGTAACTCCGTCCCAGCTCAACACCACACTGCCGGCCGGATGCGGACCGACATCCATGCTGTGCAATACATTGCCGGCGCCGTCCTGGATGGAGACCTTGAGATGATCCACCGACTGCGGCAGATCGGCGCCGAAAAGCGCCGTGCCGTTTTGCAAGTTCAGGCTACTGCCCGGCACCAGCACGCCATGGCCGATCAGGCTGGTAGCCTGGATCGACTGCGCGGCCGAGAAACTCGCCGCCATGTTGGTCAATGTGGTATTGAGCTTGTCGATGCCGGACACCGTGTTGAGCTGCGCGATCTGCGTCGTCACCTGCGCGTTGTCCATCGGATTCAATGGGTCCTGGTTTTTCATCTGCACCACCAGCAGTTTCAGGAAACGATCCTGCGCATCCCGGGTCGATGACGCCGCTGTCGACGAACTGCCATTCAGGGTAGTCATGTCGACTGGAGCGTTGTAGACCGCGTTGATCGCACTCATGCTTGTCTCTCTTTCTATTGACCCAGACTGAGGGTTTTGGCCATCAGGGTTTTCGCCGTATTCATGACTTCCACGTTGTTCTGGTAAGCCCTCGATGCGGAAAGCATGTTCACCATTTCCTCGACCACATTGACGTTGGACATGGTGACGAAGCCCTTGTCATTGGCCAGCGGATGCTTGGGATCGAAGACTTCGCGCATCGGTGATGGATCGCTGATCACGCCCGTCACCCGGACGCCGCTGGCGCCTTCGCCGCCCACCGGCGCGGTGGCGAAAACCACCTGCTTGGCGCGATAAGGCTTGCCGTCGGCACTGGTTGCGCTGTCGGCATTGGCGAGATTGCTTGCCACCACATTCAGGCGCTGCGCCTGGGCCGCCATGGCCGATCCGGCGATGTCGAATATATTGCCGATGGAGACAGGCGTCGTCATGACATTCATCCTTGAATTGCGGCCAGCAGGGTTTTGATCTGGCTGTTGAGGAAGGTCAGGCTGGCTTCCATCCTGACGGCGTTGTCGGCAAACTGGGCGCGCTCGGCGTCCATCTCGACCGTATTGCCATCGACGCTAAGTTGAGTCGGCGTGCGATATAAAACCTGCTGCTCCGGCACCGGCTGCGCGGCATTGGCGCCAAGATGCCGCATGGAAGTTTTGTCGGGGCCTCCACCTTGCGAGCCGTTATTCAACGCCGATTGCAACGCGCTGTTGAAGTCGATATCGCGCGCCTTGTAGCCGGGCGTGTCGGCATTCGCGATGTTCGATGCCAGCAGCTGCTGCCGGTAGTTTCGCAGTCCCAGCGCCTGCTGGTGAAACTGTAATACATCGTCAAGTTTACTGATCATGGGTCCTCCCATCCGGCATCAGGTGCCATACTTCCACGCCACACATACTAGTGACCGACACACAAGCACCGTCGAAAAATCAGCAATGGAAACAAATCGCAGTCCTTGGCACGGGAAATTCAGGAGCAATTTTTTGCGTTTATCGAAGCGCGGCAGAATCTGCCGTCGACGGAAAAAATTGCCGTATTCTTTTTTAAAAAAAGTTCGAACCATGAGCCGCGTTGGAGTTTTACCCTCATTCAGGGTTCGGCATATTCCGTGCTTACAGCCAACTACTATTCAAGTTGTTAAGGAGTCAGCATGTCGCTACGTTCAATTGCCTTCACCTTGCTGTTGATGTCGTCATCCGTGTTCGCGGCTGCCCGCCAGGACGCCGCCGCGATTCAAAAGGCAGTAGAGGACTTTCTGCGCAGCGAAAGCGCGGGTCTGCCTGGCAGGGTGGAATTGCAGGTCAGCGCCATTGACCCGCGTCTGTTGCTTCCCGACTGCGCGCAGCTTCAGCCCTTCACTCCGGCCGGCTCACGCCTGTGGGGCAGAACATCCGTCGGTGTGCGCTGCCTTGGCGCCACGCCGTGGACGATTTATCTTCCGGTACAGATACAGGTGACCGGCAGCTACCTCGTCGCCGCACGCACGCTCATTCAAGGCCAGACCCTGGGACAGGATGACTTTGTCTTCAGAGTCGGGGATCTGACCCAGTTGCCACAGGGCGTCTTGGTCGTGCCGGCACAAGCCATTGGCAAGGTGATGGCGAACAGCATTGCCAGCGGCGAGCCGCTGCGTCAGGACATGGTGCGCGCGCCGATGATCCTGCAATCCAACCAGCCAGTGAAAATCATCTCGCGCGGACAGGGATTTGTCGTCAGCGGGGAGGGGCGAGCCCTGTCGAATGCCAGCGACGGACAGACAGTGCAGGTGCGAACCCTTGCGGGGCAAGTCATTGCCGGTATCGTTCGGCCTGGGCCTTTGGTCGAAGTCACGTTCTGAAATATATAGAATAATCCACTACATGCATCATTGCCGCGGCGTGCCACTGTAGCCGATTAAATAATTTAGAAAAATTCTTAAAGTTGAGTAAAGAAGCGCCGATAAAGAACTGACATCGGTAACAGGTAAAAGGCGAAATCATGAAAATCGATAATTCCATCAAGTCGCTTGCCAGCAACGGCATGGCAGGTCGTACTGCCGGCAAGGCCGGCGCAGACGGCAACAAGGCGCCGCAGATCGACAGCGTCAATGTTCAACTAAGCTCCCTGTCCGAGCAGGTGCAAACTGTGTCCGCCAGCGATGGCGTCATCGACACGGCCCAAATCGCGGAAATCAAACAAGCCATCCGTGACGGCCGCTTCAAGATCAATTCCGGCGCCATCGCGGATCGGCTGCTAGACAGCGTCAAGGAACTCATCAACGCTTCGCACCATTGACGCTATTGATCATGCCAACTATGGCTACCCCATCCGCCGATTTGGCGCATTGCCTTGACGCCGAGCGGGATGCGCTCAAGCAATGCGTCGATATGCTTGGCCGGGAGCGACAATTACTCATGGATGGAAATATCGACGCACTGGCCGATCTTGGTGTCCGCAAATCCTTGTTGCTGGAGTCGGCGGCAGAATTTTCATCGCTTCGCGAGCGTTATCTATCGGATAACGGCTTCCCCGGTGATCGTGATGGCATGGATGCGCTGCTGCGTGAGAACCCCGACCTGCACGCGATATGGGATGAAACTATGGAATGGGCAAGGCAGGCCCGTATTCTGAACAACGTGAATGGCGCCCTGATCGACGTACGCATCACTCACAACCGCTCTGCGCTGTCCGTCATGCATCAGGCGGCCACTTCCCACGCGACCTACGGACAGGATGGTCACATACTGCATGGCGCCCGGGGGCGAACGCTCGGGCGTGGATAAACACCCTCAGCCACCTTCACGCGGCAAGCATAGTCATCCCTAAATTGGCCCATAAACGGGCCTTCTGCCAAGTCTTTTGCTGCATCTGCTCCTACGTCGTCAATAATCCCTCATGCACGCACGCAGTCTGGCAATCGCCTGCGAGTGGAGCTGACATACGCGGGACTCGCTGACCCCCATCACCTCGCCGATCTCGCGCAGATTGATATCCTTTTCGTAGTACAGGCTCATCATCAGTTTCTCGCGCTCGGGCAACGCATCGATGGCTTCCACCAACAGCTCGCGCAGGTTTTCCGCTTCCAAATTCTCGAGCGGTCCCGACTGCGTCGTGACTACATGACGATCGAGAAAGCAGTCGTCGTCGGATCCGTCGAAGTCCTCGTAATAGAGCAATTGATAGCCGCGCGCATCCTGTAGCCACAACTGGTACTCGGCCAGCGAAACCTTGAGATAGCTCGCCAGCTCCTGCTCCGTCGGTCCGCGCTTCAGTGTCTGCTGCAATGCGCTGACTGCGGCTTCGATGCGCCGCATGTTCTTGCGCACGCCGCGCGGCACCCAGTCGCACTGGCGCAACTCGTCGATGATTGCACCGCGAATGCGCTGCGACGCATAGGTTTCGAACTGCGCCCCAAGGGATTCCTGATAGCGATTGACGGCATCGAGCAAGCCCATCATGCCGGCCTGGATGATGTCGTCCACTTCCACGCTGGCCGGCAGCTTTGCCATCATGTGATGAGCTATGCGTTTGACCAGCGGCGCATACTGGACAACCTGCTGTTCCTTGTCGGCGAGTCCTTCGGCTGTATACATATTTTATTGGTCTCCTGTATGACTTTTCCAGTTATTAGATTCGCATCACGATGCCAGTGCGATTCTTGCTCCGGAGGCCCGGGGCTTCACGGAACCCGCACCACGGGGGACACACCACGTACTTGATGGTTCCTTACCGCTGGCGGGGGTCTGGTTCGCAACGCACCTGATGAGTCCATGCAGAAAACCGGCAATATCGCCGCCGTCTATGGGCCGTGGCCACTCCGCAACTGCCATCCCCAAGTGCCGAAATACCGCGGCAGCAGACGAATCCGGAAATGCCTTGAGGACGGAGAGGCCCATTCCGGCCGCGCGCTTGACGGCGTCATCGGCGGGAATCATGCCCATCAGATCGAGTTCGACCCCAAGATAGCGCCGCGCCGCATCAGCCATGTTTCTGAATATGGCGCGCCCCTGTTGCTCATTGCGTACTTTGGACATCAGGACACGATAGCTTCGCTTGCCGTATTCGTTGGTCGCACCCTTGATGAAGGCATATGCATCCGTGATCGACGCAACACTGTCCGTAACCACCAGGATTTCCTCCTGGTCGCGCAGCGCCAGCGGCAACAACCGGCTGGACGATCCGGCTACGGTGTCGATGATCACCACGTCACAGGCCAGCTTGCATGCCGTCAACGTATCGCTCAAGCGCAGGCGATTCTCGTGTGGAAGCCGGGCCAGTTCCGCCATCCCGCATGCCGCCGGCAGAAAGGAAATGTCCGCAGCGCGTTGAATCGATTCCTCCAGTTCGCATTGTTCCCGCACCGCTTTGAGAAAGTTGCGATGAGCAGGCTGACCCAGGCAGTCCGCGATATTTCCCTGGTCTTCGTTCTCGTCCAGGATCAATACCTCGCGCCCCTTTTCAACCAGCGCGGCAGCGAGATTGATCGCGCAACTCGTCTTGCCGACGCCGCTCCGCCCCGAATTCAGGCGCACAATCCGCAACCCCTGTTGGCCGAGCAAACGGCGCAAACCCTCTGCCTGATCGCGTGACATGTTATGCAAGGGATGCTCCTTCGCGCCGCGCAGCCGTTGCAGAATTACGCGCGGCGCAATTCATCACCAGCGAAAACTCTTCGTCGTTCAAGGCATGCACGGCATTGTCCGGCACGGCCTTGAACGCGCGACGTGCCAGGTCGTCGCGCTGCGCCACATGCAGATCCTCAGGCACGCGCTGCCCGTTGGCTACATAGTGAAGTGGCATCCGGTGGCGGATAACCGTATCGAGCACCGGGCCGACATTGACCGCTTCGTCGAGCTTGGAAATGATGCAACCATAAAGGCCGCTTCCCTTGTAGGCCAGCATCACATCGTCGAGCGTTTGGCTGCTGCTGGTCGCGTTGAGCAGCAACAGACGCCTGGCATGGCCGCCCTCCAGTAGACTCAGTTGCTCCCCTACCATCTGGTCGCGCTGACCGACGCCCACGGTGTCGATCAACACCAGGTGCTTGCTCTTCAATTCACCCAATGTGCGCTGGAAATCGGCGCCGTCGTGTACCGCGTGAACGGAAACTCCGAGTATTCGACCGTAAATTCTCAACTGCTCCTGCCCGCCGACACGATAACTGTCGGTGGTCAGCAGCGCGAGGCTCTCCACGCCATGCCTGACGACACAGCGTGCCGCCAGTTTTGCGGTGGTAGTGGTTTTGCCGACCCCGGTCGGCCCCATCAATGCATAGACGCCGCCCGCGGTAATCATTTCATCCGCGGCCGCCACCGGAAGATTGCGCGCAATCGTTGTTTGCACCCATTCGGCGCCATCGCCCGCACTCAGCCCCGTCGGCAGGTGATCCATGATTTTGCGCGACAGCGCGGGGCTCAAGCCGGCCTCCAGCAGGATCCGCAACTGGAGCATTCTTGCCGGGTTGCGACGCTGCGCCTCACCCCACGCCAGACCCTCGATCTGCTGCTCGATGGTGGCCCGCATCATGGCAAGTTCCTTCAACAAGGTCTGCGCCAAGGCTTCCGCGGCAGGCGGTTGCACCGAGACACTTGACTCCTGGCCGGCCGGCCGCAGCACCTCGCGTATCCTGACTCCATCCTGGGGCGCAACGCCGGTCCTGGTTTCCGTAGCGTCCGGAATATCCCCGGCCGCCATAGCCACGATTTCGACGCCGCCTTCCACTGTGCGATTCGACAGCACCGCGGCTTCTGCGCCCAACAGACGTTTGACTTCGCGCAATGCTTCGCGCGAGTTCGTGCCAAATACCTTGCGGATGTTCATGCTCCACTCCCTATCATCATGGCTACGCGGATTTTTCTGGAGTCAGGAATTTCAGCGTGCGAAAGAACCTTGAGTTGCGGCACCGTGCGGCGCAGGAAACGCGACAACTGTGTCCGCAATTGCGCGGGCACCAGCATCACCGGCGGCAGACCGATCTGTTCCTGACGTTCGGCGGCACTCGCTGTCTCGCGCATCAGTGTGTCGGCGAGACCAGGCTCTATGCCGGCACCGCCACTGCTATCCGCCTGCATTACCTGCAGCAGCAGACGCTCCAGTCCCGGATTGAGGGCCAAGACCTGCATTTCGGTGGCCGAGGGAAACAACTGCTGGGTAATGGCGCGGCCTAATGCAATTCGCACTGCCGAGGTAAGCAGTGCCGGATCCTGCGTCTGTGCCGCATTGTCGGCCAGGGTTTCGATGATGGTGCGCATATCGCGGATGTGCACCGCCTCTTCCAGCAGATTGTGCAGCACCTTCTGCAATACGGAGAGCGGCAGCATTTTGGGCACCACGTCCTCCACCAGCTTGGGCGCGGATTTCGCCAGATGGTCGAGCAGCTGCTGTACTTCATGGCGCCCCAACAACTCGGCGGCATGGATTTGTATCAAGTGGTTGAGATGCGTTGCCACCACGGTACTCGAATCGGCGACGGTATAGCCAAGGCTTTGCGCCTGCTCGCGCAAGGCGGGTTCAATCCATACCGCTGGCAGGCCAAAGGCGGGATCCTGCGTGCTGATGCCGGGAATGACCCCCAGCACCCGGCCGGGATTAATAGCCAGCATCATGCCGGGCTGTGCTTCGCCGCAGCCGATCTCCACCCCTTTCAGGGTGATGCGATATGCATTGGGCTTGAGTTCCAGATTGTCACGGATATGCACCGGTGATGGAAGGAAGCCGATTTCATGGGCAAATTTTTTACGTATCCCCATGATCCGCTTGAGCAGTTCGCTATCGTGAAATTTGTCCACCATCTGTATCAGCCGATAGCCGACTTCAAGACCGAGTACATCGACCGGCGTGACATCGTCCCAACTTGCCTCCTGCGACGACAGCGTGGTCGCTTCCGCCAATGGCAGAATGCCTGCTTCAACCGCAACGGGTGCTTTCTTCAGCATATGCGCCCCGCCCAGCAATAAGCTGGCAAGCAGCAAAAATGCGAAATGCGGCATGCCCGGAATCAGCCCCATGCCACCGACAATGCCGCCAGTCAGCAACAGCACCTGCGGCTTGCTGAACAACTGGTTTACAACCTGCTCGCCGAGGTCTTCATCGGTCGATACCCGGCTCACCACCATGCCGGCGGCGGTAGAGATTATCAGCGCCGGTATTTGCGCCACCAGCCCATCGCCGATGGCCAGCAGCGTGTAGTTGTGCGCCGCCGTGGCAAAGTCCAGATCGTGTTGCAGCACGCCGACCACAAGGCCGCCGATGACGTTGATGAGCATGATGATGATGCCCGCCACCGCGTCGCCGCGCACGAACTTGCTGGCGCCATCCATGGAACCGAAAAAATTGGCCTCCTGCGAAATCTGCGCGCGGCGCCTGCGTGCCTCTTCTTCGCCGATCTGCCCAGCGTTGAGATCGGCGTCGATGGCCATCTGCTTGCCCGGCATGGCGTCCAGTGCAAAACGCGCGCTGACTTCAGCGATGCGTCCGGCGCCCTTGGTGATTACCACGAAATTGATCACCACCAGAATCACGAACACTACAATTCCGATAGCATAATTTCCGCCGACCAGAAAATGGCCGAAGGCCTCGATCACCTTGCCGGCGGCGTCTGGACCGGTATGGCCCTCCATCAGCACCACGCGGGTCGAGGCAACATTGAGTGACAGCCGCATCAGGGTGCTCATCAGCAGCACGGTGGGAAAGGACGCGAAATCCAGCGGCTTAAGGCTATACAGGGATACCAGCAACACCATGATGGACAACGCGATGTTGAAGGTGAACAGCAGATCGAGCAGGAATGGCGGCAGCGGCAGGATCATCATCGCCATGATGAGGATGATCAGCGCCGGGCCGGTTATGCCTTTCAGGTTTTCCTGATTGGCCCAGACGGGCAACGATGTGGCGTTTGTGTTCATGCGAACGTACTTTCCGGATCAAGGCCGGCCGGCACCGGCAGATCGCGCGGCGGCTGTGGCGGACGACCACCCTTGATGCTGTGTCGGCGCAATTGATAGATATAGGCAAGGACTTCCGCTACTGCCGCGTAGAGCGCCTCCGGAATCTGGTCGCCGAGTTCGGTATGCCGGTGCAGCGCACGCGCCAATGGCGGCGCTTCGACAATGGGAACCCGGTGCTCGGTGGCAACTTCACGGATGCGCGCCGCTACCAGCGATGCCCCCTTCGCCACCACGCGCGGCGCGCCAGTGGCGCCTTCCTGGTAGCGCAGGGCCACGGCGAAACGGGTCGGGTTCACAATCACGACATCTGCCTTGGGCACTTCAGCCATCATGCGTTTGCGCGCGGCATCGCGCTGCAGGCTGCGTATCCGTGCCTTGACATTGGGATCGCCTTCGGTTTCCCTGGCCTCTCTGCGCACCTCATCCTTGCTCATGCGCAGCTTGCGGTGATGATCCCAGAGCTGAAACGGCACATCCAGCGCAACGATGGGGACCATGGCGCAGGCGATGGCAATGAAGCTCATGACCACCAGGCTGCCAAGATGTCCCACCCCAACCCCCAGCGGTTCGTTGCTCAGGCCCATCACGCCATCCCGGTAATGCCACATGATCCAGACGGCGATGCTTCCCACGATCAGGGTCTTGGCAATGGCTTTGGCCAGCAGTACGAGACCGTGCAGGGACAGCATCCGCGACAAACCCCGCAACGGATTGATGCGCCCGAAATCCGGTTGCAATCCCTTGGCGGTGAACATCCAGCCATTGAGCAACAGCGGCGATGCAAGAGCGGCGATAAACATCAGGAGCAGCAATGGCAGCAGCGCGGACAAGGCATCCCACCCCTGGACGGAAAGCCGCTCCATCATCAACTGCGGATCAAAGGCCATTTCACGAGGCAGCACCAACCCGGATTCAAGCATCCTTGACAGGCGTGAGAATATGCCGCCTCCCATCAGCCAGATTCCCAGACCACCGGCCATTAGCACGGCAAAGGTCGATAGCTCCTGGGAACGGGCGACCTGCCCCTCCTCGCGTGCCTGTTCCAGGCGCCGCTCAGACGCTGGTTCGGTTTTTTCGAGATCGCCTTCCTCAGACACATCATTCCCCTCTCAATGAGAATGATTATTCGCTGGCAAGGGATTCCGCCGTACAAAAAACAACCGGCTGATTGCATCACACTCTTTTGGTTGGTGGTCCCATAGGAAATTCAATGGGGCGCTGGACGATCACCCAGAAACGGTGGTATGGGTCAATGCAAACTGTCCGTAAGCGCGGCAGCGACGCGTGACTACTGGATAAGAATCAACCTGGAAAAGCAATTCACCACGGCAGGCATGACTAAAGGAAATGACCCCCGGGAATCACTGTGGGATCCCCGTGGGACGGCAGAAAAATCAAAAGCTTGCCAATGGACTTTGTTTCACCCAATGGGTAAGGCGCCGCATGCCTGCCATGCCTTGTGTTTTCGCCGTGCCGCCGTGTTCGCCGTGGTTCAAATGAGGGTTTCAGAATCAATTAACCGGGCTGTGCTATGACGATACCTGATGACAGCATGTCGCTGATTTTTTCCGCCGTCGTTGGCTTGCTGAACAGGTAGCCCTGATATTCATCGCACTCCGGATACTGCAGGAATTGTAGTTGCGCCTCGGTTTCAACCCCCTCCGCAATCACTTTGAGATGCAGGCTCCGCGCCAGTGAACTGATGGCTCTGACGATGGCCAAATCTTCGGCCTCCTGGGTTATTTCATTGATGAAGGATCTGTCGATCTTGAGGGCGTGTACCGGGAAACGTTTCAGATAGGCCAGGCTGGAATAACCGGTGCCGAAATCGTCGATGGCGATTCCCACACCCATATCGCTCAACTGCCTCAGCGTCGCCACCGAACTCTCGGTGTGATTCATCAGTATGCTTTCAGTGATTTCCAGTTCGAACAAGCCGGGATCTATGCCGTATGCGTTAATGGCAGATACGGTGGCCCGCAACAGATTCTTGTTCTTGAACTGCCGTGCCGACAGATTGACCGCGACCTTGAGAGTGAGCCCCGCATCGGTCCAGAGCCGGCATTGCCGGCAGGCCTCGTGCATCACCCAGTCACCAATCGGCAGAATCAGGCCGGTATCTTCTGCCACCGGGATGAAAGAAATCGGTGGCACAAAACCGAGATCCTTGTTATTCCAGCGTAGTAGCACCTCGACTGCGACGATCCTGCCGCTCTTGACATCAACCCGCGGTTGATAAACAAGAAACATTTCGTTGCGCTCCAGCGCATGGTACAACTGGCTTTCCATGGTCAATCGCACCGGCGATTCGGCATGGGTCGCGCAGGAATAGAACTGGTAGTTGTTTCTGCCCTCCAGTTTGGCGCTATCCATGGCCAGATTGGCCGCCTTGATAAGTTTTTCCTCGGAGTCCGTGTGATCAAGGTAGGTGGCAATGCCCATGCTGGCGGTTACGAACAACTCCTCGCCCTGAATCAGTATCGGCTCACCAAAGATTTCAAGAATCTTGTCGGCGAGCAATGATATTTCATCGATGGACGACAGCCCCTCCATGATCATGGTGAATTCGTCGCCGCTGAGCCGGGCGATGGTGTCAGATTCGCGCATAGCGGTCTTGAGACGGCTGGCAATATGCTGCAGCACTGTGTCTCCAACTTCATGACCCAGTGCCTTGTTGACCTCCTTGAACCGGTCGAGGTCGAGGAACATCAATGCCATGATGCGATTTTCGCGCTGGGCGCGCAGCATGGCGAGCCTCAGGCAGTCACGGAACAGCATGCGGTTGGGCAAGCCGGTCAGCATGTCGTACTGGGCCAGATGATTAATATGCTCTTCCACCAACTTGCGTTCGGAGATGTCCGAAAAGCATATGACGTGATTTATGAGCTTCCCGCCATCGTCATGCACTGCCTTGATGGTCACCCACTCGAGATGGATCTCGCCGTTTTTGCAGCGGCACCAGAGCTCTCCTTTCCACCTTCCGTTTTCGTGGACATTCCGCCGCATGTTCGTGACAAAGACAGGGTCGTGCTTGCCGGAATCAAGCAACTCCAGCGCGCAGCCGGCGACCTCTTCCTGGGTATAACCCGTGACCTCGGTGAACACTTTGTTCACTAACTGAAACCTGAATTCATCATCCGTGACCACAACGCCTTCCCAACGCTTGTCAAAAGCCAGGGTTTTCAGTCGATTGTGTTCCTCCCGACGAAGGCGCCCAACGCTATCAGGATTAATGATTCTGATGAGTGAAGCCGGCATCTGCCTCTCACTGCCATCGCAGACATGTTTCTGCTGTGCCGCGCCGGCAGGCCGTCTGTACGATCTTTCCGAAATCCGATATTCGGCCATGGTTAGAATCCCAAGCTCTCCAGCAAGTCGTCGACCTGATTCTGGTCCGTGACCACTTCAATGCCATTTTCGGCATTGATGACAGGTCCGTTCATCAAGCCGCTTGACACCTCCGTCCGTTTTTTGGCAGGAATGTTGTCAAGCAGAAGTTGCAACAACTGGCGTTCCACCGTCTGGATGATTTCTGTGGTCTTCTTGATCACCTGCCCAGTGAGGTCCTGGAAGTCCTGAGCCATCATGATTTCCATCAATTGCATCTTGGTAGCGGCGGTTTGCCCCGGAACCTTGTCGAGATAAGCGCGCGTCCGTGCCACCAGTTCCTTGAACTCGGCAATCCCAAGCTCGTTAGCGAACAGCCGGCTCCATTGCTCCGACAACGCAGTGGCGCCATTAGCAAGCTGATCCTGGATAGGCTTGGCCACGTCGGTGGCGTTCAGCGCCCGCTCTGCCGCCTGCTCGGTCATCGTAGTCACATACGCCAGCCTGTCACTGGCGTCGGGAATCGCGGCTGCGGTCTTTTCAATGATCTTGTCGTAACCGAGGGCGCGCAAATTTTCATGCAGTGCGCGCGTCAAGTGGCCAACCTGGATCAATACTTTATCAGCGCCGCCTGTTATCCCGTCGTCGGCAATGTCGGTAACTCGCAGCAGCTGACTGACGCCATGATGAGCCGTGATTTTCCCCTTTGTCACGATGCTGTCGAAAAGTTCTTCCAGAGCGTCGACATTTTCGGAAATCTCTGACGCCTGATTCACTATGCCACCTCGATTTGTCGTTATGAACAGCCTGATCCGGGTCAGGCAGCCGCAGCTTCCATATTCTTGAAAACCTTGGCCAGCTTCTCATCCAGGGTCCCGGCGGTAAACGGCTTGACCACATATCCACTGGCGCCGGCCTGGGCAGCAAGGATGATGTTTTCCTTCTTGGCCTCCGCAGTGACCATCAGCACCGGGATATGTTTCAGGCCTTCATCGGCGCGGATCGACTGTAGCAGTGCCAATCCGTCCATATTGGGCATGTTCCAATCGGAGATCACAAACTCGAAGCTCTGATTTTTCAGCTTTTGCAAGGCAATGACACCATCTTCGGCTTCATCGACATTGACGTAGCCGAGCTCCTTGAGCAGGCTGCGGACAATTCGCCGCATGGTAGAGAAATCATCCACGACTAGAAACTTAGTATTTTTATCAGACATCGTGAACTCCAAGGTTGCTTCGTCGCATAGGCAACGGATATAACGGCACTCGCGTGAAGAAATTTAGTCTTATGGAAAACGATTTGACAAATCGGTTCATTTGAATTTTGCCCGGCCAGCCTGGTCGGCGCCCATTCGTTTCTCCGCGGCCATTACAACATTCCTGAACTGCGTGAATATCTCTTCTTCGCCGCAGGCATGGGGTGATAGGCAGTCTGCGTAAATCAGGCTCCCGCACTGCCCCAGGTCGTCGAGCAAAGGCAGCGCCATACATTGTTCGGCAGGGTTTCGGCCACAGGCTTCCACCGACAGCAGTTGCGCCAGGATCTCGCGTAACTGAGCAAGTTCTGTCGCATCACGCATTTGCCGCAACAGCCCGCTCAATTGTGGGCTATCCAGCGCCGAAAAATGCAATCCCCGAGAATTTCCGGCACTCCGCCCACCCACGATATATCTTGGAACAAGCAAGCTGCCACTCTCGTCCACATCGAAAAACAGCACCCGATCAAAACCCAGCGCGGCGTGAATTCCGTTCATGGCACTGGCCACTGTGTCGATTGCGCCGATATTTCGCGCCGTGATGTGCGCATGGTTGTATGTCGCCGCATGTCCTGCGGCCACGGGGCAGGACAAATAATGCAACGTCTGCTCCAACAATTCGGAGTCAAAGCCGTACTGGGCCCCTGACAGGCGATTGGAGTAATGGTGAAAAAACAAGGGAGCCGGCGGCAGCCACGTGGCAACGGCGCTCTCGGCGTGGTATTGCTGGTTCGTGATTGCAGCCAGTTCGACCCAATAAATGTTTCTTTTTACTTCCTGGCCTGGCAAGCCCAACAAGTTTTCGATTTCGGCGAGATCGTCGGGAAGCGCCTCATCCCACCAGCCATGCGCGGAATGGCGTGCGAACGCAACTGCCAGCAATGCATTGCGGACGCGCTGCCGATGCACCTGTTGCTCGTCCATCAGTGACCTCAACAAGTTAGGTAACAGCCATTCCCGGCACAGCGCCAATTGCAATTCGGACAATCTCACGCCCAGTACCGCCTGCTGCACTGCTGCGTTGCGTAACGGGGAAACGGACTTCATTCTGTCCGCGATTTCAATTGCCAATTGGGGTGCAAAAAACCAGATCAGCAATTCCGCCATGTCATGCAGCAAAGCGGCAATCGCGATTTCATCAGATTCAATGTCGGAACGTAGCGCCGCCCAGTTTCTGGCGTGCAACGCCGCATGTTGTGCCCTCGTCGTTACCTCCATAAATCCGCGCAACACCACGGGATTTTCGACAAACAGATCCTCGACTATGGAAAGATTTTGGAATTGTCGAAAAAAAGGCGACACCCCCATCATCATGACGCCGTGTTCAATGGTGGTGATGTCAGCGATCTGGCGATTCGGGCGCAGCGTCTGCAAAGTGCGCAATACCGACAGCGTCAACATCGGATCGCGTAAAATGACGTTGGAAATATCTCGCGCCACCACCTCGTCTTCGCGCCGCATGAGTTCGAGCAAGGCTTCCACCGAGCGGCGGAGCACGGGAATCCGCGCTTCGCGAAGCCTGGCAATCCAGCCTTCCAGTGTAAGTGGTGAGCAAATAATCAACATTGATTCAAGCACCACAAGTAGACATTTGCTCCGGGTCGAGGGCTGACCGTCTGCGTCGGCGCAACGCCTGGAATCGGGAAGCTGTTGCTGATCAACAGGCTGCCGGGGCGCATCTCGCGCCTGACCTTGGTCCACAGGGCGGGCATGCACGCTGGTGAGAGGTAGGCATACACGACGTCATAAATGCCAAGATCCACTCCCCACAAATCGCCCCAACTCACCTCGTAGCCGGCCAGCCGACCCCGTATCCAACTCACTGCGAATGGCAGGATCGCGCCCTCGATTCCGTGGTACTCGCAGTCGCTACGCCGCATCGCCAAAGTGCTAAGAACGCCACCAAAACCGCAGCCGAGATCGATGCAACGGAGTTCTGAGCGCGACGGTAACAAGTCTGCCACCACTTTCGCCACCGCTCTTCTGGAAAGATGGGTCGGCACCTGGGTTCGGTAAGTCGCCCCATGTACCAGAAACAAGAGGATAAATCCGGCCAGGAACGGCCATGAAGGCATGCTCATGGAAAACGTCAGCACCAATGCCGGCAGGAACACCATGTGGATTGCCAGCCACCAACGCGCCATGGAAAAATAGTGAGCCAGCAGGGTTGCCAGCGCTGCCTGAATCATCGCCCAGGCGATCATCGGCAACGCCGTCAAAAACAGAATGGTCCAGGCGCGCGCCAGGCCAACAATGATGGCGCCTGCCAGTAATTGCACCATGAGCGCCCTGATGGCAGGTTTCGGCAGCGGATTCCGTCCCTTGCCGCTCGATCCGCCATCCTGGCTGTCAGTGTTAGCCGTCGCTGATGTCATCGGCGCTACTCACATTGAATTCACCAGCCTGCTTGTTGAGCGAGTCCTCGGTCTGCTTGTTCATGACGACAATGCTGATGCGGCGATTCATGGGATTCAACGGATCAGTTTTGTTGAGCAATACTGCTGATGACAATCCGACCACGCGCACAATCTTGCCGTCGTCCATGCCGCCTTTAATTAACTCGCGCCGGCAGGCATTGGCGCGGTCGGAGGACAGTTCCCAGTTGCTATAGCCTTTCGCGCCACCCGGATAAGGAGTAGCGTCGGTATGTCCCGACAGCGCGATCTTGTTCGGGACATCGTTCAGCATCTTGCCGATCTCATGCAGTATCTCGCGAGTGTAAGGCTGCAGGTCCGAACTCCCCATGGCAAACATGGGACGGCTCTTCTCATCGATGATCTGGATGCGCAGGCCTTCCCTGGTAATGTCCAGCAGCAACTGATTCTTGAACTGGCGCAGCATGGCGCTGGCATCAATGGCGGCTTCCATGTGTGCCTTCAGTGCTTTCAGGCGAGCCGTTTCGATTTGTTGCAATTCGGCCTCGGCCGCCTTGAGATTGACGGTTCTCTTTTTGGAGTCCACTTCGCCCTGATTGATCTGACCTTCGCGTCGTGTCAGATCCTTGCCGCCACCATGAATGATACTTGAGCTGTCACCGCTTCCCGAACCACCGGCCAGCCCGACCTGCAGCGGATTCTTGAAATACTCGGCGATGCCTTCCAACTGCCCCTTGGTGGTGGAACCAAGCAGCCACATCAGCAGAAAAAACGCCATCATTGCCGTCACAAAATCGGCATAGGCAATTTTCCATGCACCGACATGATGGCCATACTCCTTGCGCCGGCTGCGGCGAATCACTATCGGGCGTTGCGCGATCTCAGCCATGTCTGACTTCTCCGGGGTTAACGATTTTTGCTTTTCTTGACATGATCTTCCAGCTCGTTGAACGAAGGGCGCTCGGTTGAAAACAGCACCTTGCGGCCGAACTCGACCGCCAGCGCCGGGGCATAGCCGTTGAGGCTGGCAAGGACGGTGACCTTGATGCACTGAACCAGCTTGCTTGATTCCTGCAGCTTTTGTTCAAGCACGCCGGCGAGTGGCCCAACGAAACCATATGCGAGAAGAATGCCGAGGAAGGTGCCGACCAGTGCATGCGCAATGAGTATGCCCAATTCAGCCGGCGGCAGCCCGACCGACTCCATAGTGTGGACTACGCCCATCACCGCGGCAACAATGCCGAAGGCTGGTAGCGCGTCGCCCAGCTTTGAAATGATCTGTACCGGCACGAGGCCCTCGTCATGATGGGTCTCGATCTCGTTGTCCATCAGGTTTTCGATCTCGAAGGCATTGAGATTGCCGCCCACCATCAGCCGCAGATAATCGGTGAGGAACTCGATGGCGTGGTGATCGCCGAGTATCTTCGGGTACTTGGCGAAGATTGGACTTTGGTCGGGAAAGTCCACGTCGTTCTCAATGGACATCAAACCTTCCTTGCGTACCTTGGCCAGGACTTCGTATAACAGGGACATGAGTTCCATGTACATGGCCTTGTTATAGCGGGAACTCTTGAACAACGTGGGGAGCGCCTTGAGAGTGGCCTTGATAGCCTTGGGTGTGTTTCCGACGGCGAAGGCTCCGACCGCAGAACCCACGATGATCAGGAGTTCAAGAGGCTGCAGCAGAACTGCCACATGCCCACCGGAGAGTACAAAGCCCCCGAGGACCGACGCGGCAACAACAAGGTATCCAATAATTATCAGCATGGTTCCAGTACGGGCGGAAGCCCGACCGCAGGGCCTATACTGAATTACGGATTTATCCTCCGATACTTGAGACCTTCAACGCATTGTCGCCGATTGCGCTGTCTACTGCCGTCCTGGCATGTTCCGCCAGTTCCAGGCTGCGGCTTCTTCCCGCGCGTGATGGCGGATTGCACAAACCGCAGACGTAATGGTCATACAGCTCCAAGGCATGAACCACGAAGTTGCCCTTGCATCTGGTGCATGGTGTGGTCTGGAGCAATTTGGATTCAAAGTAGCGCAACAACATCCAGGTTCTGGTCAGGCTGAGCATCGGCTCGTGGCCCTGGCTTTCGACATGTTCGAGATAAAGCCGGAATGCCTTGATCAAGGCCTCGATACCTCTAACACCCGTGTTGATGATCAGATATTGATAAATGTCGATAAACAGTGAGGCATGAATATTCGGCTGCCAGGTGACAAACCAATCCGTGGAAAAAGGCAGCATGCCCTTGGGCGGCGATACTCCTTTCAATTCCTTGTAAAGTTTGATCAGTCGCTCGCGGCTCAGCGTCGTCTCGGCTTCCAGCACCTGCAGGCGCGCCCCCAAGCCGATTAACTCTGTCGCCAACCGGATCTGCCGACCTTCGGTTACTACGCTCTTTGCCACCATGTTCGTCTTGTTTCAATTAACGGACAGAACCAGCACAGCTCATCCGCGCTGCGGGTTTGCCGGTCATCACAATGGCGGCATGGGAATTGTTTGTCGCGGGAATTCTGCCATGACCAGCCATCAACTCGAAGACAGCACGATCATCGCAACGGAAACAGCACAGCAAAACACTGGAGGACGCCATTTTTGCAATCTGCGCCGGAGTCAGCACCTCTATGATCTCGGCGACGTCCGCGCCGATCCCGAGCCGGTACATTGCGCTGTTGCGATCCTCGCGCAACATCTGTTGCGCGAGCATGAGATAGGTAAGGTTGGCTTCCCGGATTTCACCTGTCAATTCTGTTGAATTCATTGCTATCCCCTAAAGTTTTTCTTCGATGTGGCGTAAACTTGAACTGTTACGCTGGGGTAGATGATTTCACCGCGTTGCCGCGGACGCAATTCAACGGTCTTCCCAATGTTGCGTAGGAAGTCGTCTGCGCGCTTGCAGGAACTTTTCCTACAAACAAACGGCCGTGTTTGACTCATTTACACTATGAGCAACCGGCGCAGAAATAGAATGATCATACATAAAATAGTGCCAAAATGCGGCAAAGTACCGGAAATGTAGTTCCGCTGCCGCAAAGGAAAATCTGATGCTCACTCAGTCTCTGACGTTTATGCAGCTACTGTCGCTGATTCTGCTGCTGTTGGGAATCGGACTCGCTTTTTCCCATATTCGGCTTTCAGGCTGGGTTCTGGGCTGGATTCTTCTCAGCGGGGCACTTCTGCTGCAAGGATTCCGTAGCATACTGGACGATATCGTCGCACAAGGCGTCGTAGATCCAGCTATCCACGCAATAGCCAAAGACTGGATGGGGTTGGGATTCTCGCTGCTGATCATCGCCGCAATGTACTTGATGCGGGACGTATTTACTCGACACAGGCTGGCCACCGAAAGCCTGCGCATGATAAGCGCCGCCGCCAATGATGCCATCATCATCATTGACAAGGCCGGGACGATTACTGTCTGGAATCAGGCGGCGCAAAGAATTTTCGGCTACGACACCGAGGAAGCGCAAGGAAAAAAGCTGTGTGAACTAATCGTCCCGGAATACTATCGCATTGATTTCGACAGCATCTTCAATCTTCTCGACAACGAATCCCGGAAATCAATTAGTGGTACACCCACTGAGCTCGCGGGGCTGCGCAAGGACGGGGAAATAATTGTCACGGAATACTCCATTTCCAGCGTAACCATTAACGGAATATGGCACGCGATCTACATCGTCAGGGACATCACCGCCCGCAAACAGGCCGAAGTAGCAAGCCGGGAAAGGACTGCAGCCCTGGAACTGCTCTCCGCCAAGATGCTGAGCGGCGATGAGCAAGAAAAGAAAAAAATCGCGTTTGGTCTGCATGAAGGTCTCGCCCAAACACTTGCATTGATCAAGATGCTCATTGAGCGCAAGCTAAAACAAGTCGTGACAAGCAAGGGACACAATCGCCGCGCTTATGACGATTCCCTGGCATCCACGGTTCCGCTGCTGCAAAGTGCGATTAACGATGTCCAGACCATTGCAAGCGGACTTCGTCCCTTGATCCTCGACGAACTCGGTTTGCTGCCGACGATCGACTGGTTCTGCCGCAAATTTGATTCCCTGTATCCGGCAATCAGGATTACAGAAAGGATTTCAGTGCAGGAAAATGACCTGCCTGTGCCGCTGAAAATCGTCATTTACCGCATCATTGAGTCGGCCTTAACTGACATCGTCCGCAATGAGAACCCCGACCGGATTGAACTCTCATTGCAGTTGCAAGATGGCGTCATCACCTTGACAATCGATGACGCATCGCAGGATACGCGTTACGCGTCCGCACAGAAACTCGATTCGGAGTCCGATCTGCAGGCGCGATTTGGCGAAGCGAAGGAGCGCACTACCTTGTCCGAGGGGAATTTCACGATCGCACGCAACAAGACCGGCAGAGTCGTGCTACACGCTGTGTGGGACAAGCATGAACTGTTGGCGACCTCTCACGAAGCAGGCCACAGCATTGGGAATCTACATATACAGAGCGCGGCCTAGCACTTTATCGGTTTTCATGATGTGATTAATCAACCAGTCGCGGATGAAGGTCATTACCTCGGTGGAAAGTGCTTCGCCACCTTCAAAGCGGGCCTGATGGGCAAGAACAACTTGCACTAACTGCCGGTGCCGGCTTTGGTGTGCATCCGCGTCAACATAGCCATGTTTGTCCATCAGGCGTCTTCAAACTGAAAATGACCCGCGGTGTGGTCAATCAGTTCATCGAGCACGTTGCCCACCAGCTGTCTGCCTTGGCCGGTGCGGATAGCCTAGTTGAGACGATTGCCGATGGCGATGAGCTGGCGATGTTGTTCATTGATTTCCGACAGTCCGGTTGACAGCGCATCGTTCCACATCAGCAGCCGAACCTGCCTCCGTTACCATCGGCAATTCTGGCCCACTGGCTACCGAGCCGTACCTGAAGACTTTGTACATCCTTTTCCGGTGCTGCCGAGTCGGCTGAGGCTTCGCGGATGGTGGTCTCCGTGGTCTCGGAAACCAGCACCGAGCTTGAAACGCACTATCTGACCGATGCCTACCCTTTCATCTGGCACCTTGCTACTAAAGAATAATCAGGTAATACCGTTAATAATCTTGAGTATTGGTAGCCGCCGTGATGGGAAATGGGACTCTGCTCTCTCTCACACTGGTATCTCTTCCACTCCGATAAGGTGAATATAAATGTTCGGCATATCCGTCTCTAAACGCTGGGAGAAAATCGGGCTGCAATTGAAGTTGCAGCTTTTGATTCAGGGATTCCTGATAATCATTCTGGTCCTCACTCAGCTAGGGATAACCAATCAGTTTGAGAATCAAGTCATGAGCACTGCCGAAGAGCGAGCAATTGCCGTGGCTGATGGCGCCATCAACGGTTTGAACGTCTTGATGATCACTCAAACGGGTCAGGGTGCCATTATCAGTGACCGGAAGGCCCGCGCTACCTTCATCGAGAAGATGGCCGCCTCGGACAAGGTCAAGGAAATACGGGTCATCCGCAGCAAGCAACTTGAAACCGCGTACCCTCCAGATCTTCCTCAGGCTGCTCCTGTGGATGAAATGGACCACCGCATCCTCACCAGCGGCAAGAGGGAAGCCAAACTGATCCGCAACGGCGATGAAGTGTGGCTCAGGGTAATGATACCGTTCATTGCAACGAAAAATTTTCGCACCATCAATTGTGTTGAATGCCATGGAGTCAATGAAGGCACGGTTCTCGGTGCCGCCAGCGTCACCATCGATGTCAAGGACGATTGGGCCACCGCAAGAAATATTGCTATCTGGGGCTGGATCGGACAGGGCATGCTGCAGATCATATTGTTCTTCTTCATCGGCCTCATCGTCCGTCGCTTGCTCAGTCAGCTTGGCGGCGAGCCGGCTTATGTGATCAATATCGTTCGCCAAATCGCCAAGGGCGATCTGTCGAAGTCAATAATCACCCGCAGCGGCGACAGCAGCAGCATGCTGTGCGCCATGAAGCAGATGCAGGTCAATCTCAGAAATATTATCGAAGGAATTGTCCTAAGCGCGGACCAACTGGTCCAATCTGCCCAACAACTAACCAGTTCCTCGCGCCAAGTACTGAAAGCCTCCGAGCGCCAGAACGATGCGTCCGCCTCGGCAGCGGCTTCAATTGAGGAGATGACTGCATGCATCAGTCAGATCTCGGAGAATTCGAGCGATGCCCAAAAACACGCCGCGGAAACAGGCTCATTGGCGAAAGAGGGATCCAATGTCGTTCAGGGCGTGATTGTCGAAATGGACAAGATATCGGAGGCAGTCACGAATTCCTCCGCTGAGGTTACTTCACTCGGCGAGCAATCCCACAAGATATCCAGTATTGTCAATGTCATCAATGAGATCGCGGATCAGACAAATCTGCTGGCCTTGAACGCCGCTATCGAAGCCGCTCGTGCCGGCGAACAGGGACGAGGGTTTGCCGTCGTCGCTGATGAAGTAAGAAAACTGGCCGAACGTACGGCGCGCTCCACCCAGGAAATCGCATCAATGATCCAGACAATCCAGGACGGGACGAGCGACGCGGTAAAAGGTATGTCAATAGGTAACGAGCGTGTCAATCAAGGCGTCAGGATGGTGGGACATACCGGAAGTTCGATGGAAAAAATTCAGGAGGGCGTTGAAAAGGTACTGGTTGCCGTGAGCGAAATCTCGTCGTCGCTGAGAGAACAAAGCTCTACCAGCAACCTGATTGCCCAAAACATCGAGGGAATCGCGCAGATGACGGAAGAGACCAGCACCACTGTCAGGGAAGTCTTCACCGCTGCGGATCACCTCGAGGAACTCGCAGGTAAACTGAAGCATTCGGTCGACCAGTTCAAGCTATAAGGGCGCCTTGAGTAAATCGACAATTTATTGAAGACGGCCATTTCAGACCATGGCTGTTTAATCAACGTGGTGAAATGGGCGATATCTAGCTCAGGATTCAGCCGTACTTTCTGAACCGGGTCGATTCTCCACAGAACCTGGTGTTCATACAGACTTGCCCTCCTAAAGCAGAAGGGATATTCTGGACGATATATATTCATCGGTCTTTCTCCTTCTGGTGTCTTGGTGCAGATGACGGGAGCGGATATGAGTAAACATCATTCGATAGAACTTCCAAGCCACGATTTTCTTTCAACACTCGCACGCACTGATCCGAAAGGCTATGAGTTGTTGCGAAGCAAGTTAATAAAAGAATTGATAGACAGATCACCAGAGAGCATGAAATCTCGCCTGCGCGGAATGCAATTTCGAATTGATTGTGAACGCCAGTTGTCACACTCCGCTTTAGGTATGACGGTAAAACTTTATGAGTTGATGTGGGGGTCGTTTTTGAATTTGAATGATCGCTTGCAGGATTTCATTGCCCCAGAAACAGAATCTCTCACATCACAGAGATCAAAACCTGGCTCAGGGGCGGTCGTGCCGCCGCTTTCGGAACAATGCGCGCAAGTTCTTGAATTTCGGCCGCGGGATGAAAGGTGAATCACTCTCGATTGAGTCCTTCTGGAGTTTTTTGCCGGTGATTCCCTTGGTTTTACCGGAGCAAAAAGCCTGACTGGGGCAGTGTATATCACCTCGCACAAGACGGCCAAAGGAAAGAATTTGGCGTTCTGTTATCCGCTGACCAATTACGCAAACACCGGCTACTGCGCGACCGACTGCAACATTCCATGGCGCCTTGGAAAAGAGTCTCGGACTGGCGATAATAGTTGAAGGCGAGCCCCCGAGACTCAGCGCAGACGCTTCAAAAGCGATAGGCTTCAACAGAGGCTTGGCAAATAATGGAATCGGCTCAAGCAGCTGTGGGCAGCGCGCTAAAAAAGGTGCTACGCGGAACGGCGCATGTCGCGGCACGTTTGGCCATCAACTCTTTCATGTCGGCGATTAGTACAATCTCGCCGGTAGCCATGGTGCTGACACCCGCAATACCTTCCGGGCGAAAACCTTCAAGCGATTTGATGACGGCATCTTCTCGACCAAGGAAGCGATCCACCGCGAGTATGAATGTCTGCCCTGTGCTGTGCATGAGAATTCCATACTCCGGGATCTGCTGCGATTCCCATCCCATCAGATTGGAAAGCGGATAGATCGGCATTGCATCGCCGCGCACGACCATGGTGGCGCGACCGCCGATCTCCTGCACATGGTTGATGTCGATAAGCAGGATCTCGCGCACCATCGACAGCGGCACGGCAAATGGCTGCTCGCCGAGCAGTACCACCAGCACGGGCAGGATCGCCAATGTCAGCGGCAGCGAGATCGCGAACGTAGAACCCTTGCCAGACACCGAGACGATATCGATGCTGCCGTTGAGCTTACGGATATTCGTGCGTACAACATCCATGCCGACCCCTCGGCCGGATACATCCGATGCGACATCCTTGGTGGAAAAACCGGGCAGGAAGATCAGGTTGAAACTTTGCTTCTCGTCCATGGTGTCGGCTGCTTCTTGCGAAATCAGGCCTTTCTGTACCGCCTTGGCGCGCAGCAATTCAGGTTGCATGCCGCTGCCATCATCGCTCACTTTGATGACGATATGGTCTCCATCCTGGTAAGCCTCAAGGCAGACCAAAGACATTTCGGATTTTCCCGCGGCAATACGCTGCTCGGTGCTTTCGACACCGTGATCGATCGCGTTGCGGATCAAGTGGATGATCGGGTCTGAAATATCCTCGATCATCGTTTTGTCGATTTCGGTTTCTTCGCCAATCAGCCGCAGTTCTACTTCCTTTCCCAGTGCACGAGCCAAGTCGCGGGCGATACGCGGATATTTCTGGAACAGTCGGCCTACAGGTTGCATGCGGGTTTTCATTACCGCATTTTGCAAATTGGAAACCAGCAAATCGAGTTGATCTACCGCCTGATCAAGCGCTTGCAAGGTTGCCTTGTCGCGCTTGTCGGATAGGATGTCGGAACGCAGCGAAGTCAGCCGGTTTTTGGTGAGTCCGATTTCGCCCGAAAGATTCAGCACTTGATCCAGCCGCACGGTATCGACGCGGATCGTGTTATCACGGTTTTTTTCATTGTCGCGTCGCCCGGCAGGCGCCGAGTTGCCGGGTCTGTCGGTCTTGCGGCGACCGATGGCTTGCTGAATGATTTTCTCTTCAGCTTCGACTCTGAGTTGTGGTACGGGTGGCGCCTTCACTACCCCGGCACCGGTAATTGCTCCATAGAGTTGCGTCCAGTTCGGCTCTACAGCGACAGGTTTTTCACCGGCTGTGGAAAGTGGTGCAACCATTGCGGCAGTGAGCGCTGATGCAGTCGATATTGGTTCACCTTCGATTACCGCTTCTAGCCGCACCAGCAGACTTGCATCGGCGGGCTTGGGCAGGATGTTCTGCTCCATCTCCGCAAACATGCTACGTACTGCCGTGGCCGCATCAAGGATGACATCCATCGTGCCTGAGGTCACCCGCAACTTGCCGGTACGCAGCAAGTCGAACAGGCTTTCAGTATGGTGGCATAGCGTCACCAGTTCCGTTGCCGCCAGGAATCCGGCTCCACCTTTTATTGTGTGGAACCCCCGAAAGATATCGTCGAGAAGCTTCTTGTTGTCGGGGGCTTGTTCCAGGTCAACCAGGCCGTTTTCCACGCTGGACAACAGGTCCCCGGCCTCGATTAGAAAGTCCTGTAACAGTTCTTCCATTCCATCAAAATCGCTCATGGCACTCTTCCCCAATAAATTGGAATTATTAAACCGTCTAAAAGCCCAGGCTTTCCAGTAAATCATCCACCTGGCTCTGCGACGACATTACGTCGCTACGTCCTTCGGCGTTAAGAGCCGGGCCGTTCAGCAGATTTTCGTTCTTTTCCCACTGGTGTCCGGCTGGAATGGCCTCTATCAGCAAACTCACCAGTGAGTCTTCCATTTCCTGCGCCAGTTCCACCACGCGCTTGATCACTTGCCCGGTCAAATCCTGAAAGTCCTGCGCCATCATGATTTCCATCAGGTGGCCATTTGTAGCGCGATGCTTATCCGGCGATGCGCGGAAATAATCGCGCGTTGCCTCAGCAAGCCGCTTGAATTCTTCAACAGCAAGTTCGTTGGCGAAAGCTTTGTTCCAGCGTGCGGAAAGCACCTCGCTGCTGGCGAGCATTTCATCCTGCAAGGGTTTGGCGGCATCCGTGGCATTGAGTACGCGGCTGGCGGCCTGCTCCGTCATTTGCGCAATGTAAGCTAGACGCTGACGCGCATCGGGAATTTTCGATGCGGTTTTTTCAAGAATATTGTTATAACCGAGCTCGCGCAAGGTGTCGTGCAACTGGCGCGCCAGAAGACCTAGTTTGTTGAACACCCTGTCTTTGTCCGGGCTTGCCGTGAGTTCCCCTTGCGGAACGACGCTCCGTGCTGTGGCATTGGTTTTCCCCCCAACAGAGTCGCTGGAGGCGTCGGGCTGAAAATCTGCCGGTTTGATGGCGACAGACGTCTGCGACCTTGCCAACACGGTTTCGAATAATGCTTCTAATTCCGCCGAGTCGCCTGCCTTGCTGGTGTTGACTAAATCTGCCATGATTTTTTCCTGTGGGTAAGGGCTGCTCAAGTGCCAAGTTTTTGGAATATCTTGTTTAATTTTTCGTTGAGAACAGCCGCTGTGAAGGGCTTGACGATGTAACCGGAAGCACCCGCCTCAGCCGCGGCAATGATGTTCTCCTTCTTCGCCTCGGCAGTAATCATCAAAAAGGGAAGCATCTGCAGCGTAGTCTCGGCGCGGATAGTCCGCAGTAACTCAAGGCCATCCATGTTGGGCATGTTCCAGTCGGACACGACAAAGTCGAAGTTGTTCACCCTCAGTTGCTTTAGCGCGGAGACCCCGTCCTCTGCCTCGTCAACATTGGTATAACCAAGCTCTTTAAGCAAGTTGCGGATAATTCGCCGCATGGTTGGGAAATCGTCGACGATCAGAAATTTGATTTTGCTGGGATCAGCGTTCACGAAACACTCCAATAATAAATCTGCATATAGAGCAACGTCCTGACCGCTATTGATTCAGGAAGGGGCGCAAGGTTCCTGACAAATGGTCGGCATCGAACTTTGGCACATAGGCATCGATCCCGACGCTGCATGCCATGGCGCGGTTTGCATCTGAAGACAGCGAGGAATGCATCACGACCGGAATACCCTGGAACCGCGGGTCGCCCTTGATATTCCTGGTGAGCACATAGCCATCCATTTCAGGCATTTCGGCATCGACCAGAATCAGATTGATCTCTTCGCTCAAATTGCGACCGGAATGGTTGGAGACGGAGGCCAGGCTCGACAGGCGCGTCCATGCCTCCAAGCCGTTCGTGGCATGGCGGTGACGTATTCCCATACGCTCCAGCACTTCCACAATTTTTTTGCGCGCTACGGCAGAATCGTCAACGAAAAAGACATTGTTCACGGCACCTTCGGGGAGCGCCTCAATGTGTCCGATCATGGGGTCTCCCAGCGTATCTGCCAATATCTGTTCCACATCCAGAATCGACACCAGCCTGCCGTCGGGCAGTTCGGTAATTGCGGTGATGTAGTCAACTGTACCGCTACTGCTGCTTGACTTGGGTGCATGCACTTTGTCCCAGCCAATGCGGATGATGCGATCAACGCTGCCTACAAGAAAACCCAGCGTGCATTTGCTGAATTCGGCCACCACCAGAGTATTATCACGCTCTTTGCCGGGCGCATGCAGTTTCATTATCTTGCCCAGGGAAAGCACGGGAAGGATGCTGCCGCGGAGGCTGATGAGGCCTTCGACCGCAGCAGCCATATTCGGCGTCTTGGTGATTTTAGGCGCTTGTGATACTTCGCGCACCTTGAATACATTAATGCCAAAAGTCTCGTTGGTTCCCAACTCGAATAGCAGGATTTCCTTCATGTTGGAGCCTACAGGGCAGGTTCCTGCTTCCGGACTATCGATCAACCACTTGTTGTCATCGTGATCGACCATGTTTGCAATACCCTCATTTATGTTGCTATTGACAGATGAGAGTCCAGCATTCAGTACTCGCGTCAATACATCGGCCAGGCGTTGCGGTTCAAATTTGGATACATAGGCGTCTATTCCCATGGATTTGCCAACTTGTTGATTCGACATGTTGGACAGGGAGGAATGCATTACGACCGGGATACCGGCAAAACGCGGATCGGCCTTGATGCTCTTGGTCAGCATGTACCCATCGACTTCCGGCATTTCGATATCGGTCAGCACCAACTGCAGCAACTCACACACTTTCTTGCCTCGTTGTTGTGCCGTTTGGGCAAACTTTTCCAACTCATCCCACGCCTTGCGTCCATTTATGGCCGATACGTGCCTGACGCCCAGTGCGTCCAGGGTTTTCACTATCTGGCCACGCGCCACCGAGGAATCGTCCGCAAAAAGCACGGTGATTCCGTTCTGCCCCAATGGCTTCAAAGAACTGAATATATGAGCATTGGCTTCATCGCTTTTTGTGGTTTCCGACAACAGACGTTCGACATCGAGCATCATTACCAGACGTTTGTCATCCATCTCCGTGACTGCCGTTACCAAGCCGCCCAAATGACTGGTGAGCATATCGGGCGGTAGTTTCATATCGCCCCAGTCCGCACGAAGGATCATATCCACAGAGTCAACCAGAAAGCCCTGGGTGTGGCCGTTGTATTCGGTCACGATCATTACATCGCGCGGTTTTTCCGGCTGGAGTCCGATGTATTCGGCAAGGTCGATGACCGGCACTAGTGCACCGCGCAAGCTGACCATTCCCTTTACCGACTCGGGCATTTCTGGCGCAGTAGTTACCGTTGGAGTGTGCATCACTTCACGCACTTTGAAAACGTTGATGCCGAACGTCTCGCAACGCCCCGTACGCTGGTCAAGCCCAAGTGAAAACAGGAGCATCTCCAGCTTGTTGGTACCCGCAAGACGGGTACGAGCATCTATTTTTTTTAGCAAATCGGACATGGAATACTCCTCTTCTCTTGAATGGCCGCATCTAAATTGACAATATCTTAGAAACCTTTTGGGACAAGCATTCCCATGGCTCAGGCTCCTCCGCGGTTTTCAGGCTTACCGTCCGCATATTATCGGCAGATCGCGCAGATGCTTTAGCTGTGCTTAAAAAATCAATGCCGCACTTAGGTGGTTAAGTCCGAGGAACGCAGTCGGTAATCATGCTGACGATTTGGTTCCACAAGGGGAACGGCTCAATGGGCAAGCCCATATCCGTGCACGATAGTGTTGCTGCCGGAATTAATTGATGCTGCTCATTATCTCGTTCCTGCAGTTGCATCCGATACTCCGACCGGAGCGTTTTTGAAGACTGCTGAACGTCCTGGCGCAATCAAGGTCGCATAGGTATCAATCGGTCACAACAACAAATTTTTCATTTCAGGGCATCTCTCTTGTTCCCTAAAGTTTTTCTTTCCAGATTCGTAAATGACTTGATAGCGCTGTTAACGCCACCGATGGCATAAATTGAGCAGACATTATGGAAAACCTTACGATCAAATTGAAATTAATCTTGCTTGCGGCATTGTCTCTGGTCAGCCTTGCTATTGTTGGAACTTCCGGTCTGTTTGGTGTGAGGCAATTGATAGGGGCCCTTGATGAAATTCAAAATCGAAGCATGCCAGCCGTTGCCTCGATGTCCGAGTTGCGCTCAAACAAGCTTCAGTCGCTTCAGGCGACGTACGAGATCGCCAACATCAATACCGAGGTTTTTGAGGCTTCCAAGGATTCAAACGTAAATAATACAGCCCTCAAGGAAGATATCTCACTTGCGAAATCAGTACTGGAGCGAGTCGACATTACCGACAAGCAGGCCAAGGCTGCGGTCGACTTGTACATGAAATTGCCTAAAACTCCCCGGGAGCAGGCGCAATGGAAAGTGGTAAGCACCGCCCTAAAGGAGTTTGACACTCAATACCTGTCACTTCTTGAGCAAATAAAACAATTGGCCAACGTTTCCAGTCCGGAGGACGTGCGCTCGATAATGGTTACATACGGATTGGCAAGCGATGGAGTTACTGCTTCTGTTCCACAACTTCTTCGCGATTTAGACAAACTGCAGGCGATTACAAAGCAGAACTCGGATGAAGTGAAGACGTCGGCGGCGAGAATCGAGACCGGCGCCGAGACCCTGATCGGGGTGATGCTTGCAGTCGCCGTGATTGGCCTTGGCGCCATGACCGCGCTGATCGTCAGAAACGTCGTCGGATCCCTGCGTGCTATGCAGAGTGCTATGGCCAGGGTCGCGCAGACCTATGACTTCACCACGCGCATGGGATTCAAGGGCAAGGACGAAATCACGCAAACGGCAAATGCTTTCGATAGTCTTCTTGACAGCGTGCAAAGCTCCCTGCGTGCCGTCCTCGAAAGTGCCGGCAGCATCAACAATGCCTCCGACAGCGCCGCCGATGCGGCAAAACGCGGCTCCGAAGCCTCGGAACGCCAAAGCGAAGCAGCCTCTGACATGGCTGCCGCCATTGAGGAAATGACAGCCAACATCAGTCAAATTTCCGATGGTGCACGCGAGGTGCTCAGTCGATCAAAAGATGCAAGTAATAGAGCCAGCCAGGGCACAAAAATCATTACGCAGACGGCTGGCGAAATGGACACGATCAACAGGACAGTTGGTCTTGCCGGGGAAACCATCAACAATGTCGGCGACCAGTCAAACAAAATATCTACGATCATGCATGTCATCAGAGAAGTTGCCGAGCAAACTAACTTGCTGGCCCTGAACGCCGCGATAGAAGCAGCTCGCGCAGGTGAGCAAGGGCGCGGTTTTGCCGTAGTGGCTGACGAGGTGCGCAAGCTTGCCGAACGTACTGCACGTTCAACGGAAGAGATCGGCAGCATGATTGCCGAGATGCAATCCTCGTCAAGGGAAGCGGTGGACAGCATAGAGTCCATCGTACACAAGGTTAAAGAAGGCAAGGATCTGTCGATACAGGCTGCGAATCATATGTCCACGATTCAGGAAAATACCGAGCATGTGACGCTTGCCATCGACGATATTTCATCGGCACTGAACGAGCAGAGCGCCTCCACCCAAGAGATCGCACACCGGGTGGAACTGGTAGCTCAATTGAGCGAGGAAAACTGTCGTGTTGCCAACGATACTACCAAGTTTGCCAATCAAATAAAGAATTATGCTGAGTCACTACGCTCTGCTGCCAACCGGTTCAAAGTCTGATGCTTGTCGCACTCTACTGAGACTTTGTTGACATGTTCGGCCGTTTTAAAACAATTGCAGTACGCAGATCTATGGCCGTTAACTGCTCAGCGACTAATCTTCAGAGGCCGCCCATCAGAAAACGGTCGTACCAATCAGGCCGCTCCCTGCTGGGCTTGGCGACCATCGGGGTGGCTTCCTCGCGTGTTTACGAAAGAAGTGCTATCAAGCATGAGCGAAGGAAATCCCCGTGGGGCGCAGGATCATCCAGCACAAACACAAGTGACCACCATGCAATGCGGGATGCTGGGGTAAGTGCCAGCGGCTACTTTGCACATATTGCCGCTACCGCCTCCAAAGCGTCTTCAGGGGTAAAGTCAGTTCGAGAAAAGCCGGGGCACTGCACAGCTAAAAGACTCTGCATGACGAACCGGTTAAGAAATGCGAACTACAGGATCAAGATCAGCCTGCGGTTGGTGCCACCCGGATTCATTAACCCACTTGACATGAGCCGGCTCATGGGTGCCGCAGATCGCATCACTTCAGCTGCATCAGACCTTGAATGTGTAGGAATCCTCTACAGCAACTTTAACCACGTGTTTGACAGCCATATTCCTGGCGGCATATTCTTGGCTAAGTTGATCAAACAGCGGACCAGCTTCGAGTATCTCGGATATTCCCGAAACACGACAACCGCTGCGCGTGGCCGGATCCAGGCAGAGAATAGCTACCTGCGGGTTCTCTTGCAGATTGTTGAGGGTCCCTGGGGATCTAACATCGACAAAGAGCAAATGTTCGTCATCAAGTACGCGCAAAGAGCCCTTGGCAGAGACATTGGGTTTGCCGGTTCGACTGGCGGTGGCGATCAAACCTGGCTTGATTTCAGCGATCGCCCTTTTCACTTCCTGCGACATTTTGGTCATGATGTTGGCAATCGCCCCCTCTATCTAAATATGCATCTAATTTACAAATGAAAACTCCCCCGGCTTTTTTGCCAAGCCGGGGGAGAAGTGCTTTGGTCACACCAAACGCTCAGTCACCGCGCATGTTTTGAACGTTAAACAATGCTGGTGGATTGAGCTTCTCGTCTATGATCACGTGCAACCTCATGTTCGTGCAATGATTCGATTGCACGTCAGTCATGGCTGCCGTGGAGTAGAGCGCTACACCGGCATTTTTGTTGGCGGGTGCGTGGTAGGCGGAATCACTGAACCCGACCGCCCACCGCTTCCAGAGTTCCCCTTTCTTGTCATAGATCAGAATCATCGGGAATATGGCAGTTTGCGCATCCATATAGAGGATGCGCTTACCGATAGGACTGGCGGGATCGGTGGGAACGGCTTCAAGAATGTAGGTCTTTCTCAACGACCAAGGGGTATTAAAGAAGCATTGAGCCTTGCCACCAAACGTCACATGTTTGTAGCCGTCAGGTTCCACGAGTTCGGTCTTCTTCAGCTCGGTGTGGCGATAAACCGGCAGCAACATGTTGGCTGTGCCCTTGTAGGTCCACTTGAAGTCCGAAACGCGGCTCCACAATCCTTCGAAGTCCTCGATCATCAGGTCAGAACCCAGGAACGAGTCTGTCGTTTGCGACATCGACAGACGCCGTACGCGCCGCTGGAAACCCAGGTACAGATATGCATCATCGGCCTTGGTATCGTCGTCGAAGCGGTGGATCAACAGTTGAGTGTCTTTCACATCAAGGGGGGCGAGTACCTTTGCATAAACCCCGCGATACCACTTTTCCGGATTAGGGGTAATGTCAGGCACGGGCGGTTGCGTAACCCGGTGCTTGAAGTTGATGAAGTGAAAATCGAAACTGATGGATCGCTCCAGCTTGCCGTTGTTGAAGTCCCGGTAATACCAGTAAAACGGATAGATACGCCCGCTGTCCCCCATGATCATGCCGTATTTGTAGTTGAAAGCCAGTTTTTCTCCCGCTCTCGGGTCCTGCAGGCTCGGCTCCGCTGGGAATGGCCGGCCGGCCTGAACTCCTTCGATAGTTCCAAGCTTTGCCCCCAGTTTGACCTGATTGGCATATTTCTTGGTCGCCGCGATATAGTTCTTGTCGTAGGCGATCGAATTCGTTGCTCCTACCTCGATATCGTGCCAACCATTCTTGACAAAATTCAGGGTCGCCGCGTCGAGAACATCTTTGTACTTATCTACGTTGCCTTTGTTGATTGTCATACCTGGCTTCAAATCCGCAAAGGATGGCACACCTTTATCATAGGGGGAAAAGGAGGCATCTATTTCTGCATCCGTGACCGCCTGTGCCAGTGGCGAGAGAATTGCTGCGAGTACTGAAAGCCCAATCAGTTTATGTTTCATCGTTATATCTCCACTCTAAATTAAAATTTGTAGCGCATGCTGACGAACAACTCGTTCTCCTTCATAGCCATGCCGATAGGGCCTGAGCGGAAACGTCCGAGAGGCTCAACGCCAGCCAGGCCGAGGGAAGAATTGTCAAATGGATTGGGACGCGCCGCAGGGCCTTGCAATCCAGTGAACGGCGCCCATGGGTTGGTAGACCGGGAATCATCGAACTGCCTGGAACCATCGCCGAACTTGTAATTGGCACCGAAGTTGAACTTCAGATTGTCGGTTACCAGCCATTCCACCGAGGGGGAAGCCACCGACGCCGACGCCCTGAAGTCATGCGCCATGAGCAGTTGCGGACTAACCTGGTCATTCTTGAACCAGCCCTTGATCAGGAAAGTGGCGATGTTGTTCATCTTCCAGTCCGGCATGCCGGTCTTGCCCCACGGAGAGTTATGCAGTTCGTGATTGAGTATATTCTGACCAAACAATTGCGCTGACAAGAAGAAGGCGCGCGTGGTACTCAGGAACGGGATGAAAGTTGGACGATCCCAGCCGATCACGTAACGCCAGACATGCGAATCCGAATACAACGAGGAACGGGCGGTATTGGGGAACTCTTCGCCACTGGTAAGCGCGGTTTCCACCCGGAACGTCGAGCCAATTGAATCCGCCTGAATATCGGCCGAAGCCCCTATCAGTTTAACGCGCGGGAAGTCGATATCAAACGCGATGATGTAGGGAGATGGCTGTAGCGCACCAGTGAAAGGATTCATCGTCTGAACCCCCTTCGAATATAAATTTCGCAGGGAAGGCAACTGCGAGCGGTAGGTCAAGGCATTCAGCGAGAAACTGACCCCCTTTATGGCCCCTTCCCACTTCACGCCAAACTGCGTGTTGGCAAGCGACCATTCAGGCAAATTAGCTTGGCGGATACCGATCTGACCGGGTCCGAAATTGGTGGCATAGCCAGGATTGCCTGGGCCGGCCAGCGCAAAATTGGCCACCGTGCCGCCATTATCCCAGAGGTTTTTCATCCCGCGGAAGAAGTCACCCGCATCGAGGATCTGGTTCGGCGTACCGCCCTGACCCAGGTTACTTGGCCGAAACTTGTCGAAATTCCAGACAAACTGAAGATTGTTGTCTTCAAAAAGCTCGCTCGTCCCCATGCGATATTCGGCAGTAGCAATCCACATCGGAATGCGTATGTCCTGCATCTCGTCATAAATGTTATTGCGCGAATAATCCATCGGGTTGATTACGTCGAGAACCCTGAACAAGTCGGTGCGCCCCCAGATAACCTGCTGCTTGCCCACCTGGAAATTCCACATTGCGCCGTTATCCAAAGGCATCTTGGCGACGATATAGGCTTCCCGGATAAAGTCGAGTCGGTCGTTGAACTCCGGTGACTCCAGATCATGCCGCTTGGCGTCCATGTAATCCTTGATGCAGCCGCGCGAATCGACATCGCAAGGACGCACCGGCACGCCAAAGGAGACCCCATTGTGGATCCCGCCCAGGCGGCTGCCAAGGACTATCATGCCATCATTACCATTCAGAGCACCCTGAGCGGTGGGATAACCGTCAGCAAATGTATTCCCCGCCAAAAAGGGCGCACCAAGTGGCGCAGCAAGACCGGCAACGGAACTGTGGTTGATGATCCCGCCGCCTTGGGGGACAGAACTGGGTGTGCCCAAGGCTGGGGGCAGAAACGGCGCAAGCGCTTGCAGACCTGGATCTCCGTTTTCCAGCATGATCGGTCCGCCAGCCTTCTTGCCGTAACGCCTGTCGTTTATAGAATAGACACCGTCATAAGTGCCGCGCAGTTTGGTGCGGATCTTGAGACTGGAGAACGTGCCATTGCCGCCCAAGTCCTTGTCGGCCTCGACCTGGAGAGTATTGCGGAATTTCGACAGGCCGACTCCCTGCCGAACGTGGGTGTCGTTTTCGTAAAAGGTATCTACCCTCCATGCCGAACCAGAACCGCCCATATCGGGCAAGCCGTCCGCACGTGCCGCAGTCGCGCCCAGCAGCAGCAATGCGGCACATAGCGCGGGAACGGCTGGCTTTAAGCGATTCCTAACTAGTTGAATTTTTTGCATAGTCTCACTCCTCCTTAAATGTTAATCTTCACCAATACACATTAAATTCCGTTGTCGAATCTACAGGTGTTTATAGACCAAACGCGTTGCATGCCTCCCTCATGCAATACAAGACCAGCATATCCCTTTGCTTTGGCCAGCTCCACTGCCTGCTGCTTAAAGCCTTGACCGTTCCCTGCTCCCCGATTTGCAATATATCATCTTCATCCAGACAAGGGACACTGTATGTCAGATGTCAGACACACACCCCTTGCCAATGCCTTGGCGCGGTCTATTGGGCAGCGCCCGCCTTAACCGCATATATGTTTTTCCTACTGGTGCTATCCTTTTCCTGGTTATCCAGTTCGTTTTCTTGCAGCACACCGTCAGCATCGTAGTGTGTAGCCACAAGAAAATGCGGCCGGAACACGACACACCACGCCGGCACGATGAGCATGGCAGCAATAGCGTTGACGACGAGCATGAAGGAAAGCAGGATGGCCGCATCGGACTGGAAACGCAGGTCCGACAAAAATACCCACATGATGACGCCGGAGATCAGCATCGCGGCAGTGAAAAAGACGGCATAGCCGGTGGTCGCAACGGCATTCACCACGGCTTTATGAATGTTGTGCGTGGTTGCCATTTCTTCGCGGATGCGATCCATAAAATATACGGCATAGTCGATACCAACGCCAACGCCGACGGCAATGACCGGCACGGTATTCACGCTGAGGCCAATTCTGGCGGCCCCCATGTAAGCATAGGTCATCAGGGTGGAGAATAACATTGGCAAAATCATGAGCCAGCCCGCATGCAGCGACTGGTAGTAGGTCATGACGAGCAGAAAGGCGCAGATCATCACCGCAGGAATAATGATCATGTGATCCTTGTGCAGGGCCTGATTGCCTGCTGCGGTGACGCCAATGATGCCGCCGCCCAGTTCTATGTGAAGACCGGGAACTTCGGCTTCGATCTTCTTGATACCGGATTCGGCAACGGCGACGACACGGGCGATGGTCTCGGCCTGATGATCCTTGTAATAAAAAATCATGTTGGCTTCATTCTCGTCCGAGTTGATGAATTCTTTCAGCGCACCCGGGATCGGGCTTGATGCCATGTAGGCGAACATGAGGCCGCCGACTTCGCTTGCGTTGTCAGGGATCTGCATCCAGCGCGGATCGTCATTATGGGTCAGCCGGTTCACGACTCGAACGACGCCAGGAATAGCCTTGGTACCGCCTAGAATCGGGTCTTCCAGCATGTGCGCCTGGAAGCGCTCAATGGCAGCCATGACCTTGGGATCCTTGATACCCCCCTTCTCGTCCGTGCGAACCACGACGTGCAGTTCCTCGGAACCGGGAAAACGGGTATTAATAGCCTTGGTGGCCAGGTTAAATTCGTGATTCCGGGCCAGGAGTGGACTGCCCGGTTCGGATTCGCCCATCTGGACGCTGCTGAGGAAGTAGGCACCACCCAAGGCTGCCAAGACGGTAAGTACCAGCATTGTGCGCGCACCGCTGTTAGTACCGCCGGTGCGCGCCATGGCCCAACCCAGGAAGTTGCGCGCACCCTGATTCTTGTTCGTCATGGCCTTTGGCTGCGGCAGAACGGTTAGTGCAAGCGGAACCATGAAATGGACGGTAAAGATGACAGAGAAACCCCAGAAGCCGGCCGCTATACCAAGCTTGTGATTGAATGGGGCGGAACCGAGGACAAGGACAAAGATACCGATGGCATCAACGATAATGGCCAGCGACCCAGGCCGGAATAATGCGTCAAGCGCATTCCGCGCCGCTTTCTTGCCATTGTGCACTATAGCCAATTCTTCGTAATAACGCGAAACGAGCTGGACGCCGTGGGATGTAGCTCGTGCAGCAATCAGGAAGGGGATTGGCAACGAGAGCGGTTCGAGGTTGATGCCCATCAGCGCCATAAAACCCAGGCCCCAAGTGGAGGATAGCCCAATGCCTAGCAGCGGCAGCGCGACGCCGTAAAAGCGCCGGAAATTGACGATCAGCAGCAGTGCAATCAGGATCGCAGTGTAGGCGAGGATCGAGACAATCTGGTGGGTATAGGTGAAAACCCAACCGGTCAACGCTGGGTTGCCCGTAATATGGATGTGATGGCCAGGTTTATCAGCGGTGGCCTTCAATTTTTGCAGCGCGGCGAAGGTCTTGACGTAGTCGATGCCAGATTCATTCATCTGGGCCTTGATCAGCGCCGCTTTGTAGTCGGGGGAAACCATCAGACCGTACAGGTTAGGATCGGCAGTAACATCCTTCTTCATCTGATCAAGCTGAGCGACCGTACGCATCGGTCTGAGCGGGTCGTAGTACAGCTCTGACATGACGGATCCCTCTTCCGAGAGAAACACTTTGCGTGCGGTGCGGTGAGTGAGACTGGAGACGAGATTGTGGTTGACGCCGGGAATCTCGTCGAGGCCTTGGGTAACTTGAAATATGAGTTGAAGCGTTTCGTTATTGAAGATGGTACCTCGATCTACTTCGACGGCAATGACTATCATGTTGGCGCCACCGAAGCTCTCCTTGATGCGGTTGTAGACCTTGATATAGCGATGGTTCTGCGGCAACAAATCGGCAAAGTCGGAGTACACCCGCAGTTTCGGCAGGCACAGGGCAAACAGGATGGTGACAGAAAAGATAATACCGAGGACGATCTTGGGATTTGCAAACAGCCATTCCTCGCCCACGTGCAGGACGCGGGTAATTTTCTGGCGCAGGGCGTGCATATGGCTAACCATTGTGTTCTTTTCCTTCACTTAATTTTGGGGTGTCGATGACGCGGACAAGGCCACCTGGCCCGCCGATCACTATGGCCGCTTGCGCAGGCAGCGAGGTACCAGTTCCAAGAAATACGGAGACGGCATCCGCATAAGGCACGGGCAGGAAAACGTTGTCTTCCAACCGGGCAATAGTGCCGCCGGGGCCAACACCGTAGGGTTTACCTTCGTGCAGGAAGAGCCGGTACAAAGAGGCATGGGTGGCATTCTCGATCTTGTTCCATGTATTCCCGCCGTCCTGAGTACGCAGGGCAGTGCCGGCACCGCCGCTCACGTAGCCCTCCTTGGAGTTCAAAAAGACCGTAGCGTATGGGTAGAAATCGGCGCTGATGCGCGAACCTTTCTTCCAAGTGGCACCACCGTCATCTGTCTTCGCAACGAGGCCGAACTCGCCCAGAGCAATCCCGGTTTGGCTACCAGTAATTGCGAACGCCAATATCTGTGCATCTTCTCCGAGGTCGCTGACTTGCCAGTTCGCTCCTTTATCAACGCTCCTGGCAATCGTGGCACGAGAACCGCCAACGTACCAGTACCCTTGTGCGTCGCAAGCAACCACGAGCGGAACGCGCGGTTTATTTAAGGCGACGCTCTTCCACTCCGTGCCCCGCGCATCCGAACTCCAAACCTTATGGTTGAAGTCGATCCCGACGAAGCTCCCGTCTGGACAGGATGACAGTCCTATCAATGAGGTGAACGGGCCCAATTCTTTCCGTGACCAAGTCTTGCCTTGGTCAGCAGAGACAAGCACCGCACCATTTTGCGTTCCAGCGACAACTGCCGTCCCATTCGCCGCCAGTGCTTGCACAGTATCGTAACGCTGGATAGGCTTGGCTCGCTCAGCATTCATCGCGCTTAAGTCAGGAACTTGCGTGCAAGCGTTGAGCAACACGGCTGACAACAAGAGGGCTCGACTGCTCGGCATAGGCTTATTCAACCATCCTAAGACCATTGCCGTTATCTGCTGCATACCAATTCCTCCCAAGAACATCATGATCGTTTGTCCTCTTCCTCATATTTATTGAATAAATGCCAATTATTAAATGCCCTATAGCATAGGTGCAGTCGAGCACATACGATCTGCGAATAGCATATGCCAGAGTAAATTTTTACTAGTTATCATTTTATTATAATATTACCAGCGACGAGCCATTGTATAAATTTTTGGTACCACGCCTCCTATTCATAGGATCGTAATCTGACGATTATGGACCTTACAATTGGTGCTATCACCTATTCCGTAAGACATAACCACCAATCTCAATCTGCTCTACCTGCGGCAGTTTCCACTTTCGAACAGGTCTTAGTGTCAGGGTCGGCTCCGTTTGATTGAACAGAATTCCCACAAAGATAAGTGGGGCCTTGTGGTGTAACGTTTCCACATGCGGCCCGCCGAAGATCTCTCTTGACCGCAGGCGGGTTGCGCGGTGGATAACGCGCTCATCATGCCGCCTTTCCTGCGGCAGGCCGCGAAGTAAATCTCATTCGGAGTGTTGCTGTCAAGCGGCTGATGTGGCCGACGGGTGTTATGGAAGTTCACGTAGATGCCCAGACCGGCCTTGGCGGCTGATATCGAGCGTAAATCTTGCGATAGACCTCCTCGTGCTTAACGCTCCTCCCTGGCCGTTCGGCGAAGACATTGCCACGCCAGTATCCATTGCGGTCCATGCTGGTCTGGAAGTCATGTTCTTTAAGGAAACGCTGAATAAGCCGCCGCAAAACTCAGCGGTAATCCGGAATTGAGACGAAAACGTGACATCAATGACATTTTCATCGAAAAACTGGCCTGTTTTGAACGGAAACGCAGGGCATTTCACCTCATGCTGGACGCACCTCTCCCGTCAGAGGCCGTCCCCATTTGCCGACGTTGAGCATTGCCAGCATGGCGAAGGCCCGGTTGGCGTTCTTCGCCAGGCCGCGATAGCGCACCCTGGCAAAGCCCCGGAGACGCTTGAGGGTCGGGAACGGATGCTCGGCCCTGGAACGCACACTGGACTTGCGACGGTTGGTCTCCTTGTCGGCGTCCGTCAGCGGGCAGTTCCGGTGGGCACGTTTGTTGGTGAAGTCCTTTGCCTTTGGCGCAATGTCCTTGAGTCGTTCGCGCTGCGCCTTGCCCCGGCAGGCGCTGTTACCGTGGAAGCGGGTTTCCTCGCCATGCAGCAGGTTCGGCACTTCATGGCTGTCATGGACATTGGCGGCGGTGACGCTGGCGCCATGGACCCGACCGCTCTGGCTGTCCGTTCCAATGTGAAGCTTCATGCCGAAGTACCACTGGTTGCCCTTCTTGGTCTGGTGCATCTCCGGATCACGGCTCTTGTCCTGGTTCTTGACGGAAGACGGTGCGGCGATCAGCGTGGCATCGACGATCGTGCCCCCCGACAGTTTCATGCCGCTGGCCAGCAGCAATTCGCCGACCTTGGCAAACAGGGCCGCGCCCCGGCCGTGCTGTTCCAGCAGATGCCGGAAGTTGCGCAGCGTCGTGGCATCCGGTATCCGTTCGCGTCCCGGATCAAACCGGCAGAACTCCCGGAACACGGCCACGTCGTAGAGCGCGCCTTCGCAGGCTTCGTCCGCCAGGTTGAACCAGTTGGCCACGCAGTACATCCGCAGCATCCGTTCCAGCCCGACTGGCGGCCGACCATCCCGACCTTCGGGTAATACGGTTCAATCGGCGCACAAAACCCGGCCCACGGCATCAATCCGTCCATGCGCGACAGAAACTCCGCCTTGCGCGTCGTCCGGTTGTGCTTCTCGAGTCCTCGTGTCGCCGCCAGCGTCATCTGCTTCATCGTTTCGTCCCTTGTGCTCGATACTCCGTGTCAGACAGCATGATAAAGAAAGCGTTCACGGCATTTGTTACTTATTTAGTGTTTCCTTGAGTAGCTCGGTAAATTCGCTGTTGCCGAATTGGCTGCCCTGGTCGGTACTGAATATCTCTGGCCTGCCGCAGCGAACAATTATTTCCCTCACCGCATCCAGACAGAAGTCCAGCGTCAGGGTATTGGAGACTCGCCAGGACAGCACGCGGCGGCTGTACCAGTCGAGTATCGCTACCAGATGGATGAAGCCTCGACGCACCGAGATGCAGGTGATATCGGTTGCCAATCATTTTGGTTGGAGCAATCAACGACGAGATGCCTGAGTAGGCAGGATAGATCGGGCGTGCTTGCTCCATTTCATGGCAAGATGACAGGATTGAGCAATCTGTACGACTAGGAAGCAATACGAGGTGGATCACCCGCGACCGCAAATAGACTAGCTCAACCCTATGGTATTACTAATAAGATTAGTGCTAGTACCTATTGACTACAGCGGTTTAATAAAATCAAATCGTTACTGCTGCTTTACTTGATGCCAAGGAAACGTTTTTATTAAATTCGCCCCCGCGAAAGCGGAATCCAGCAAGTGTTTGGATTCTCGCTTTTCGGGAGTGGCAGCGTTAGGATTATTGAACGCTTTCCTAGGTCAGTTCGCGTTCTAAATCTCCACAATAAAAAAGAGGTTAATTGAACGAAAACACTTTAATGTAAAAGCACGCTACAAGAAAATATATACTATAAAACATGTAATATAAAAAGAAAAAAGAAGTCAAAACTTGGGGAGTTGCTTGATGACGCATATTGCAGGAGTTATATGAAAATTCCTTTGATCACTGAAATACAGCGATTTAGCCTACAGGACGGGCCAGGATTCAGAACTACTGTCTTTTTGAAAGGTTGCCCACTGAAATGCCCGTGGTGCCACAACCCGGAAACGCAACGCCCAACCAAGGAGTTTTATTACAATCAGGCCCGCTGCGTCAGTTGCGGACGCTGTGTGGCGGTATGTCCGTCAGGCGCCTCCTCGCTCGTTCAGGGACCTGGAAAAGATTTGGTGCTTCAGCTGGATCGTTCGAAATGCATTAACTGCATGCGCTGTGTAGCCGTATGCCTGACTGAAGCGCGCGAGTCTGTTGGCAAAACGATGTCGATGGAAGATATTTTGCAGGAAGTCCTGTCGGATGAGCCGTTCTACCGCAACAGTGGCGGCGGAGTGACCATCAGCGGCGGCGATCCTTTGCTTTATCCGGCATTCACGCTGGGACTGGCGAAACGTATCAAGCAAAGAAATGTTCATGTTGCGATCGAGACATCTTGCTTCCCGAAAAGCTGGAAGACTATCCAGCCTTTATTGAATTTCGTGGACTTGTTTATCGTCGATTTGAAATCGATGAATCCACAAAAACATGCTGATGTGATTGGCTGGCCACTCAAGCCGATACTCGACAATATTGAACGACTGATCGAGTCCCACGCGCATGTCCGTATCCACATTCCGGTCATCCCTGGTTTTAATGATTCGCAACAGGATTTTGACGATTACATAGCCTATCTCTCTCAATATTCGAAGCAGCTGGAAGGCGTGGATATCCTTAATTATCACGTCTACGGAGAAGGCAAATATATCTCCCTGGGCAGGGAAAAAGAATACCAGTACATGGGCGTGAAGGAAAACCCGCCCGAGAAGGTATTGCCGCTAGCGAGGGGTCTGAAGCTCGCCGGCATCAGCAGCGTCACAATTGGTGGTCTGGTTGGTATCACGGAGAGCAGAAACACAAGCAGTCGTGATGCCGGTATGCAGTGTGTTGCGTAGTAAGTTAGTTAAATGGAGGAATGAATCATGGCAACGTGTAAGGAATGTACGCAATTTTTCTTGATCCCGGAAGGTGCGGACGATTATGCCGCCGGCAAAGCTGATTGCGTAATGGAAAAAGAAGACGAAAAGGGCAAGTATTGGCTTTCCAAGCCGGTATTCGAAAACACTGAACAGTGTGATGCCTTTCGCATGAAGCGTTAACCCCGGAACTCAAGGAGACGGACATGAATCAAATGTTAGACGCAAAGGTATTGGAATACAGAGGGAAAACGCTTAATTTTTCCCCGGAAGATCCTGCGGAAGCAAAGTTACCGGCTGAAGATCTGCATGAACACCTACAGAAGCCCTCGACGGCGCGGACCAAGCGGCTCAAGGATCGCTGCCGCTGGAAACATGCTTCGGCTGGTGAGTTCATTGAAAAAAGCGTGACTGCCGGCATCGAGCGGATGCGCTATTTGACCGAAGCCCACAAGGCCAGCGTCGGCAAGCCGGAGGTGATCCGACGCGCGCTGGGTTTGGAGAATGTACTGAACAAATCTACCCTGGTGCTGCAGCAGGACGAATTCATCGTCGGCTATCACGCCGAAGACCCGAACATGTTCCCGCTTTATCCGGAACTGTCGCACATGGCAGTGGATGATTACCTGAAGAGCGATTACTCACCGCAGCCGGCCAAGGAAGCGGCCGAAATCAATGAATACTGGAAGCCGCACAGCCTGCAAAGCAAGTGCCAACCGTACTTTGACATGAAGGATCTGGGCCGTATGTACCAGGTCAGCAGCATGGAAGCTCCATCCTTCGCCTCCGGCTACAACAGCATTGTGCCGCCTTATGAAACCGTGCTGGAAGATGGCTTGCTGGCGCGCATCCGCCTTGCGGAAAGCCACATCGCCGAAGCCCAGAAGGATATGATGACCTTCCCCTGGAACGGCACCAAGGGACTCGACAATATCGCCAAGATCGACAACTGGAAAGCCATGGTCATCGCCTGCAAGGCGGTCATCAGCTGGGCACGGCGGCATGCGCGCTTGTGCAAGATTGTCGCGGAACATTTCGAGACAGATCCGAAACGCCAGAAAGAACTGCTCGAGATCGCCGACATTTGCCAGCGCGTGCCGGCCGAGCCCTGCAAGGGTCTGAAAGACGCCATGCAGGCGAAATTCTTCACCTTCCTCATCTGCCATGCCATCGAGCGCTACGCGAGCGGCTATGCGCAGAAGGAAGATACGCTGCTGTGGCCGTACTACAAGGCCAGCGTGATCGACAAGAGCTTCCAGCCGATGGATCACATGGGGGCTGTGGAAATGGTGGAAATGGAGCGACTGAAGATCTCCGAGCATGGCGCCGGAAAATCCCGCGCCTACCGGGAAATCTTCCCCGGCTCGAACGACTTGTTCATTCTGACGGTCGGCGGCACCCTCGGCGATGGCTCCGACGCCTGCAACGACATGACCGACGCCATCCTGGAAGCGGCCAAGCGCATCCGTACGGCCGAGCCCTCGATCGTCTTCCGCTATTCGAAGAAGAACCGGGAAAAGACCTTACGCTGGGTGTTCGAGTGCGTTCGCGATGGTCTCGGCTATCCCTCGATCAAGCACGACGACATTGGCACACAACAGATGAAGGACTATGCCAAGTACAGCCTGACCGGCAATGGCGCCACCGATGAGGAAGCGCACAGTTGGGTGAACGTGCTGTGCATGTCGCCGGGCATAGCCGGTCGCCGCAAGACACAGAAGACCCGCTCCGAAGGCGGCGGCTCGATCTTCCCGGCCAAACTTCTGGAAATCACGCTCAACAACGGCTACGATTGGTCGTACGCCGACATGCAACTTGGTCCTCAGACTGGCGATATCAAGACGCTGAAGACCTTCCAGGATGTTTGGGAGGCGTTCCGCAAGCAATACCAATACGCCATCAATCTGTGCATTAGCACCAAGGATGTCTCGCGCTATTTCGAGGCAAGGTGCCTGCAGATGCCTTTCGTTTCCGCCATCGATGACGGTTGCATGGAACTGGGAGCTGAAGCCAATGCACTGTCCGAGCAACCCAATGGTTGGCACAATCCGATCACAACGATCGTCGCGGCCAACTCGTTGGTTGCCATCAAGAAACTGGTGTTCGACGACAAGAAATACACCCTCGAGCAGCTCAACGAGGCGCTGCTGTCCAACTGGGAAGGCTTCGAGGAAATGCGCACTGATTTCAAGAAGACGCCAAAGTGGGGCAACGACGATCCCTATGCCGATGAAATCATCAAGAACTTCTACGAGGATATCATTGGCGGCGAGATGCGCAAGATCACCAACTACTCGGGCGGTCCGGTGATGCCGACCGGCCAGGCGGTGGGCTTGTACATGGAAGTCGGCTCACGCACCGGTCCGACGCCGGACGGTCGTTTCGGCGGCGAAGCTGCTGATGACGGTGGCATCTCACCCTATATGGGCACCGACAAGAAAGGTCCCACGGCGGTATTGCGTTCGGTTTCCAAGGTGCAGAAGAACCAGAAGGCCAATCTGCTGAACCAGCGCCTGTCTGTGCCGATCATGCGTTCCAAGCATGGCTTCGATATCTGGCACTCCTACATGGACACCTGGCATGAACTGAACATCGATCATGTCCAGTTCAATGTGGTGAGCACGGACGAACTGAAGGCAGCACAACGCGAACCCGAAAAGCATCAGGATTTGATCGTACGGGTTTCCGGCTACAGTGCGCGTTTCGTTGACATCCCAACCTATGGGCAAAATACCATCATCGCCCGCAATGAGCAGGATTTCAGCGCTGCAGACCTTGAGTTTCTGAATGTAGATATTTAATACACAACTGCGGCGGGGAACTTCAGCTTAATTCAAGTTCCCTACCGCAATAAACAAGCAAATGATTTAGGAGCCCGGAGCAAATCATATGGAAGCGAAAAAAAACGTACAGAACCAACCGCACGTTGAAGAAGGAACTACCAAGCCATGCAAGACTTGCAAGTGGCAAACACCGGATCCGACCGATCCGAAGCGCGGTCAGTGCACCGTCAACCGTCATGCGATGGGCGGCGTTTGGAAGAGATGGCTAAGAGACGTTGAGCATTTGACCTGTAGCCGTCATGAGGAAGGCAAACTAAGCTTCCGGGAGCACGTCTAGCACTCGCCATCGCCTGAAAAGCTGGCTGTATCATTAATCAAGCCATTGCCACTTTCAGGACAAGGACATAATAACAAATCAGCGCAGCAGGAGGGGCGATCTCCCTAAAACAAGACCGGTATGCGTCACGCCACGGAAAGCTGGCGATCTGGAATCTTCCCGGAGCCTTGCCGGGGGCGGGTGTTTCCCGGCTTGCACCCGGCAATTCGTGCCTACCTCAATTCGAGTTTACATTAATGATAGTAGCTTTGGAGCACCATGAAATCATCACTTAACAATGCAAACAGTGTTTTTGTACCCGAAGTCGACCCCTATTACTATGTAAGCACGGAAACGCAGGGGTTTCTGGCCAAATTCAACAAGATTTCAAAAAAACACCCTGTCAATATCCTGGTCGTTGGCAAGCAGGGCTGCGGGAAATCCTCCCTGGTACGCCAATACGCAGCGGTCAATAAACTGCCTTTGGCCACCTTTCAGATTGGCATCCTTTCTGAGCCAGGGCAGTTGTTCGGCGAATATGCCCTCGAAAACGGGGAAACCAAGTATAAGCAATTCCTTTTTCCCCAGGCCATACAAACACCAAACTGCGTGATTCACCTGGAAGAAATCAACCGCCCCGAACATCCCAAAGCCCTGAACATGCTGTTTTCCATTCTGTCAGACGACCGTCAGGTCTGGATGGACGAATTGGGATTGCTGCAAGTGGCGGATGGTGTAGTGTTCTTCGCGACGCTCAACGAGGGCGCGGAATTCGTCGGCACGGAACTGCTCGATCCGGCACTGAGGGACAGATTCTATGTGACCACCATGGACTTCCTGCCCAACGAAGTGGAAACCGAGGTACTCCAGAAAAAAACTGGCGTGACCTATGAGCAGGCCAAGGAAATCATCGAAGTCGCAAACAGCATTCGCGGCAATGCCGAGCTCGGCGTTGAAGTATCCACGCGCAAAATTCTGATGATCGGCGAAATGATCGCTGCAGGCGGCAGCCTGAGGGATGCCATCGTCACCAGTCTGCAGACAGACAAGCAGACCCTTGAATCAGTATTATTGTCTCTGCATATCAATCTCAACAAGATTGAAAAAGGCAAAACTGAATTCGTACAGTACATCACCAATGAATGATGCCCCACCAAAGCAAGACACAAACGTTGGCTTGTCATGACAACTAATCGGGGACTGAAAGTTCTCAGCCAGGAAGCCGTTGTCCAGCGCTTCGTGATCCCCGGTGGAGAGGGCTACTCTGATTTTTGGAGACGCGACAAATCGCCGATTGAACCGGTGGAACTGGTCAAACTGCTGGTGGCAATCAGAAAGATTGCCTCCTTCATTGGGCGTAACGTCGGGGAAATTGTCTGGTCCGGAATGGAGCTGGAAAACGCGCTGGCGCTTGACCCAACACCGATCATGGGCAGCTATCCGGTATCCGCGGCGAATACGGACCTGATGGTCGGCATCATGATTCAGGAGGCCTATAAAAAGGTCGAGTGGAGCGAAAGATTGCATGAGATCGCCAAGCTTCGGCTCCAGCTCAAGCCCCAGTATGAGTACAAGTTTGATCTTTTCTTCAGGATTTGCGAATACGTTTATGTCGATGGGCTGGCGAATCGCAATGTGTTTGGCCTTTACGCGGAAGCTGCTCGTACTTGGCGCATTGTCAAGACTCTGCGGACAATGATCAACCCCCCCACGGCTTCCGAGATGCTGCACATATGGTGGCGGTTGGCGGCGGACCGGGATGAGAATCTATATCTGGAAGGCTATACCGATCGGACTTCCGGTGGCATGTGGACACGCAATACGCTGGATAAGTTTTACCGGAAGCCTATCGATCTGCTCCACACCATGTTACCGGCTTTGCGGCATAAATGCCCCAATATTCCCAGCGTAGCCGACCGTTGCGATTTTCGTCTTGAACTCTACATTCAGACCTGGAATAAGTTAATTCAACTTATCAGATTCTGGCCAGGCGATCGCAGCGACAGATTCATGATCCCGGACATGGGCGACGAAGATATCGCGCAGGAGGAAGCAGACCGCAAGGCGGTCAAGGCGACCATCGTCAATTATGCCTCGCTGATCGAGCGTACCCTGCCCCAGAAGAATCGGGACTTCACCGAACAGGTAAAGGGCAATGTCGCCAATGCCGAGGGTGTCGTGCGCATCGAAGGCAACGATATCGTCATGATGGCGCGTGACAAAGTGAATAAGGCATTGCTCAACAAACTCAAGCAAGTGGTGAGAACCGCCACGGAGCGCAGAAGCATCTTCAACCGGGGACTGACGACCGGAAAGATTCACAGAAGGAGCTTGTACCGTGCCCATACCACCGGTGCAGTCTTTCAACAGAAGAAGCATGAATTTGACTTGAGAAAGAATGTGGTGCTGCTGGTGGATGCCACCGGCTCAATGGCTGATCCGACCAAATGGGACCGGGCCGAGATGATCTATCAGACGCTGTTTGCGGCAATTCAGTGCTACGCCAGCAACGCCAGAATCTATGCGTATAACGAAGTGAAAAATGCCTGTCGGATCACGGAGCTATACCGTGGTGGTCACATGCTGATGGTATTGCCGCATGGAAAAACCGCCTCGGGCGAAGCCATCATCGCTACCGCTCTAAGTACCAAAACCCTAGGTAAGAAAACATTGCTGATCCATATTACCGATGGCGCTTCCAACTGGGGCTGCGGTGTCAGCGATGCGATTACCTATTGCAAGAAGAACGGAGTCAGTCTGCTCACTCTGGGCATCAGCTGCGGTTTGGCGGCCAAGCAGTCACTCAAGGATGAATATGGCAAGCTGGTGCAGTTTGTCGATAAGACCGAGCAATTGCCACAGCTATTTGGTACGCTGATCATCAACGAAATGAGGGAAGGACGACGAGGCACAAGTGAAAAGTGAACTTCTCGATCAGGTCTTGGCGATGGAATGGCAGATGTTTGTGCGCGTCAAGAGTGCGCATCGTGCATCGTGCCAGAGTGCCCCTGACAATTTCAAAATGATCCGATCCAGTCTTTTCGAGACCTGGACCGAGGAGATGCTTGCGTCCTATCTCGATGACCTCAAGCAAGCTGCAGATGATCAGCGCAATCTTCTGATGGAAAAGTATGCGCGCATGGACAATCTGATCCCGCCGTTGTCCGATAATCCCCTGATCCCGATCATCGTAGCCATTGAGAACGTATGGCAGGATGAACTTCAGCATAATTTTCCTGCGCTCTACCAGCGTTGCTGTCGCAGCATGGCCCAGACCGGGGACGGCAAGAATTTCTCTATTTATCTCGGCTGCGAATTGGAAACCTACGGTGATCACACTTTAGAACTCTATTATGAGAACCTGAATGCCGCGCTGGAGCAAGACCGCAATCTGGCAATAGAAGCCCTGCAGCGGCTAGTGCACAAGAATGGCTACCGCGACCTCGCTCATGCCGAACAGGAACTGAGTCGGCTTTGCGACGTTCACTAAGATAAATGGGCAATACATGAATATTACCGTAACCCTCAACCTGCTGGGCATCCCATCGCTGAACGTTCTGCAGAGCGATATGGCTTTAAGCATTGCAGAAAAGACCACGATTGCCGATTTGATAATGCTGATAGACGAGAGGAACCCAGGCTTCAAACAGGCCATCTGCGATGAGGTGGGGAACATTTCGAAGCAATTCGTGTTCTTCATTAATGGCCGCAATATCGGGTACCTGGACGGGGTAAAAACAGCCATTTCGCCCGATGACGTGGTAAACGTGATCCCGGCCATCGCCGGCGGATAAGAATGTAAAGGAGTTACGGACATGATCGTTGACCGGCCCGGTTCGCATTTCATTTTCGTAGTCCCTTTCGATCATGTGTATCGGGGCTACCACTATATCAACCTGAACGGGGTTCCCCTGACCAACAAGGAATATCTGGAAAAATGGGGAAAGTGGCTGGTATTCGGCCAGCGCGAGGAGATGGAAGAACTGGCTAGAAAGCTCGATCCTTTCGTCGAAGATAGGAAAGTGCCTGCCGTAAAGTATGACCGCAAGCTGATTACTGAATTCCAGCTGAATCGCTGCGTAATGTGCGTGTATTGCCACCACGATTTGCGCGAGGACGTCTGGACAATCCTCTCCTCCTTGGGAGTCAGAGACAAAGCCTGGATGTTCGAACGCGAAACGCTCGAAAAATGGCTGCCCGGCGGGGTCAATCTGGAGAAATGGATCCAGGGCAGAAATCTGGATCCGGAGCAGGCCGAGCGCGTCCGCATCGGCGCCAAGGAGAAATTCAGGCAGATGTTCGAAAACGATGATGCCATCTTCGCAGGGATAGATCAGTAACTTGGACTGCATCGAGCAATCCCATGAAATGGCATGGTTTGCCCAGCGGGTGCAGGAATCGCGTTATATCCTATCGGAACATGTCATTCGCTCACTGATGGCGGGCAATATTGTGACGGTTGCCGATATCGAAACCGTGCTGCTGACAGGCAGGCTACTTGAGGAACACCACCATGCAACGCGCGGCAGAAGTTATCTGGTGGTGGGTAAATCAAGGCAAAAGATATTTCACGTGATGTGTGCCGGCGCCAGCAATGGCTGGCTGATCATCACCTTTGTCTACATTCCGGCGCCACCGATCTGGCGCGATGCGTTGCACCGCAACCCGGGAGGAGAAAACATCATGACGGAGCCGTTCAGCACCTGCTTTTTTTGTGGTGGGGAAATGAAGAAGATCACAGTAGGGAACTTCGATTACCGCCTCGAAGGTCAATTGTATGTAATCAAGAAAGTCCCAGCAGGACTGTGCCAGCAATGTGGCGAGAAATATATCGAAGCAGATGTCGGCAGAAGAATGAACGACTTGATTGCGAGAAAACAATTCAGCCGAACTGAAGAAGTCGGCGTCATAGACTACCAATAGGTGCAGCGACCATGCGCGGACTTGTCCTGGCGAAAGAGTTTTACCAAGAATTCGGGGCGCCCCTGCTCCAGAAGATGTTTGCCGCGCAGCAGGAGCGTATCGCGGCCGGCTTGGTCGGTGACGGATCAGACTGCCTGGGTTTTGACGACAAGTATTCAACCGATCACGACTGGGGACCGGGCTTCTGCTGGTGGCTGAACAAAACGGATTACGAACAATTCGGCGCACAACTGCAGACAGAGTATGCCAAACTGACTACAAGCTTCCATGGTTTCGAACGCAAGACCAGCGAATGGGGCGATGGGCGTGTCGGAGTGTTTGAAATCGGCACGTTCTACCGCGGATTTCTGGGACGAAACGGCGTCCCGTCCACTTTGGCGGACTGGTTGCGCATTCCCGAGAAAAATCTGGCGGCCTGCACTTCAGGGGAAGTGTTTGTCGATCCACTCGGCGAGTTCTCAAAAATTCGTCAACAATTGCTGCAAGGCTACCCGGAAGATGTCCGCTTGGCGAAGATCGCCGCGCGCTGCATGTCCTGCGGACAGGCTGGACAATACAATTTTCATCGCTCCATCTGGCGCGGGGAATATTTTGCCGCGCAATATGCCGAGACAAAATTCTGTTCCGATATCATGTCGCTGGTGTATTTGCTCAACCGCAGCTATGCGCCATTCTACAAATGGCTGCACCGCGGTGTCGCGACCCTGCCCATACTGGGCAGATTTATGGCGCAGAAGGTCACTGCCCTGACGGCTACTTGTGAATATGAAGAAAAGAAATTCATCCTCGATGAAATCATCAGTGCAGTAATCGTCGAGCTGCAAAGCGCCGGGCTGAGCGACTCGGACAGCAAGTTCCTGGTCGATCATGGACCGGTTGTGCACAGTCGGATAGTCGATCCCGGTTTGCGCCAATTGAATGTCTGGGTCGGCTAAATCCCTCTCCATGAGAAACATCCTGATCATCGGCGGCAGCTATTTTGCCGGACGCATCCTGGTTGAGGAACTCGCCAAGGAAAGCAACTGTGCTATTCATGTGTTTAATCGAGGCCGACGTCCGCTGGGCATGACCGACGTCACTGAACTCATCGGCGATCGCGAACAAGCCGAACAAATTCGCGAGGCTATTCCCGTAAAGGAATGGGATGCCGTGGTTGATTTCTGCGCCTACACCCCCATGCAGATCAAGACCATGCTCGACAATCTGCCGGGCAAGATCGGTCAATATATTTTCATCAGCACCACCAGCGTTTATCAGCAGAGCTGGCACCTGCCGATTGCCGAAGACGGACTGCAACTCACCGGCGCGCAACCTGAACTCGGCAACTATGCGACTTACGGCTACGACAAAGCCATGTCCGAAATCATGTTGCAGCAGATCTGCGAAAGCCGGGGAATTCCATACACCATATTCAGGCCGGCAATTATTTACGGCTACTATAATTACGCTCCGCGCGAAAGCTATTTCTTCGATCTGCTGCGCAGCCATCTGCCGATTGTCATTCCTCAGCATGATCTGGCCCTGTTCAGCTTCATCTGGGTTGTGGACATGGCGCGCATGATCATCCGCTGTATCGGCGATGAACGAACTTATACCCAGACTTTCAATCTGGCTTCGGACGAACTCGTTTCCTATTCACGCATAGTCGAAGTATTGGGCGAGATCACGGGAAAAACCATCGATCCGGTCCGTATGCCAGCAGTGGAAATCGACCGCCAGGGAATTCCTTTGCCTTTCCCCATAAACGAACATTTGCTCTACTCTGGGGCGAAAATAAAACGGCTTTTCGATTTTGAGTACACCCCATTCAAGAAAGGCTTGCGCGAAGCGCTCAAGTATTACCTGATGGTACAAAAACAGCGAAATTCTCCCGCTGCCTGAATTCCCTTTCCGCAGCGCTAGCCTTGCGAAATGGCAGTTGATCTGATTCTGTGCAACCTCAAGGCCATCACATTTTCACAAGAATGTGCTGGCCCTGAACTCATTGCCATTAAGGGAAACAAAATTCTCTTCATGGGATCGAAGGACGCACTGGGCGATCTGAAAGGTCCGGACACGCGCATGCTGGATTGTCAAGGAGGCATTGTCCTGCCTGGATTCAACGATGCACACTGCCACCCAATCGCCTTCGCCATTACCCAGAGATACCTGGATTGCTCCTCACCGCAAATACGCTGTATCAGTGACCTTCAGGCAGCCTTAAGAATAAAGGCCGGTGAGGTCGCGGACGAACGCTGGATCCGGGGAGCCAATTACGATATCTCGATAATTGCTGAACAACGCTTGCCCGATCGCTGGGAACTGGATCAGGCCGTGCCCCATCTCCCTGTAGTGCTTGTGGAACGCTCTGGCCAGCATTGCGTGCTGAATAGCCGGGCACTGGAGCACTGCGACATCAGCAACAATACCCCGGACTCGGATGCCGGCAGGATATTACGTGATCCGATAACCGGCTTGCCTAACGGGGTTGTATCGGGCAATAGCGAACTGGTGGCAAGAGCGATTCCACCCTTGGGTGATGACGAAGTCGAAATCGGCTTGCGCGATGCCAGTCAGGAATATTTGTCACATGGAATCACTTCGCTTCAGGATACGAGTTGGTCAAACGCCTATCCGCACTGGCAGAGAATGCAGATATTCAAACAGCGGGGGTTTCTGACGCCGCGCCTGGCGATGCATGCCGGACTCGATGCCCTCGAACAGTTTGCCCTAAGGGGTTTGAAAACTGGCCACGGGGACGACCATTTGCGACTGGGTGCCATGAAGATCGCACTGGACGAAAGCACCGGAAGCAGCCATCCGCCGCAAGACGACCTGAACCAGTCCGCCCTACGTGCTCATCTGGCAGGTTTTCAACTTGCCTTTCATGTACCCGATGTCCATCTGCTGCAAATGTCTCTGCAAGCGCTGGAATTTGTCAGATGCATCGCACCTGACGAATGCCACCGTCCGCGTTTCGAGCACTGTCCGGTCTGCCCCACTTCGTTATTACCTGAACTGGCACAAAGCGGTGCCATCGTGGTTTCGCAACCGAACCTGCTCTACCAAACTGGTCCTGAGTACCTGCGCGAGTTGGCAGCAGAGCAGTTAAAGTGGATATTCCCGTATAGATCCTGCATAGAAAATGGAATAAGACTGGCATTCAGTTCGGATTCCCCGCTCACCCCTTGCGATCCGCTACAGGCCATCAGGACCGCCATCACCCGCCGGGTCAAGGGCGGCGCAAGACTGGGAGAGGACGAGGCGATCAGCCTGTTGCAGGCGCTGGAGATGTACACCAGTGCTGGCGCCTATTGCAGCAGCGAGGAAACGCTGAAGGGCTCCCTCGCCGTGGGACAACTGGCCGACCTGGTCATCCTCGAGTGTGGCGCAGACAAGGGCTTGGCGGATGAGCTACTCGACGCGCGGGTGCTGATGACGCTGCTCGACGGGAAACTGGTCTGGAACCGCTGATCCTTGTAGCAGCGACCGGGGCAGTCGCTTCAGCGGCGGCTGACGACGATTACGCCGGCAATCACCAGCAAGGCTCCGGCAATCTGCGCTGGTGAAATCACTTCCTCCAAAAGCCAATTGCCGAAGAATATCGTCAGCAGGGGGCCGATGCTACCGATCAGGGCGGCACGACCGGCGCCGATATGACGCATGGCGGCGGATTGGGCGAACACCGGCAGGATCGTGGAAAACAGTGCCAGGCTCAGGCCCAGCGCATAGATCGGCCAGGGCTGCAGCAGCGCGGACAGCGGCTGGGTGGCGAGGAAATGAGCCAGGACAGCGGCCGTCGACACCAGCATCGCCAGCGCGCTGAACCGCGAAGGACCTATCCTTTGTATCATCTGCCCTGCGCCGACCAGGTACAAGGCGTAGCACAGCGCGGAGGCAAAAACCAGGGCGCCGCCAATCCAGATTCCAGCCGCATCGGCACTCGCTCCAAGGTCGTGGACAAAAGCCACAGCCATGCCGACATAGCACAGGCTCAGCGCTACCCATTCGCGCCGCTCGATACGCTTGCCGAGCAGCAGTGCGCCGAACAGGACGGTCATGGTCGGATGGGTAAAGGCGATCAGCCTCTCCAAGCCCGCCGAGATATAGCGCAAGCCCATGAAATCGAGCATGACCGCGCCGTAATAGCCAAGCAGGCCAAGAGCGACGAGCGCAGCCCAGTCGCGAGCGCTTAGCGGCGCTGCGTTGCGCGATTCGCGCAAGCCGACAAAGAAAAACACCGGGAAAGCAAACACCATGCGGAGTAGCAGCAAGGTGATCACTGCCACCGGGACGGCAGCGGGTTGGGCATAGGCCAGCTTTACCAGTATCGCTTTGAAGGAAAAGCCGAATGCAGCCAGGATAGCCAGCCAGACGCCGGTAAAGTAAGAAGATTTCAATCGGTTACAGGAAAACTGGAGGTCTCACGCCCTCTCCTTGCGGAGCTACCTATTGAAACAATTCCACACCCTCTCAATTCGGCCTGATAATTATTATATTGACATATCACCATATATAGAACAGTAAAAGAAAATCGTGCTCAATTCCGGTACGGCCTTTCCGGATCAGGAATGATGCAAGCGACCGCACATACAGTCACGCAGCGGGGCTCTTCATGGAGTCCCGGGCATTCCGTGCATCTGCCGGGATCAATCACATGAATGTCGTCACCGCGCGAAATTGCATCATTGCCGCATTCCATATGACATATTTCACAGTTTGTCTTTTTCGAGAATCAGAACATCAATCCCTTCCTGTTTCAATGCCTTGGCACACAAGGAACCAGCAGGGCCGGAGCCGACGATGATAACTTCATGTTCTTGTATGTTACTTTCCCCCCTCTCATGGTTTTGGCAACTAAAGACATTAGAAGCGTTGAGCGACTCGTTCGGCATAACACGAGCGAGAGATTTTCGCAATTCTCAATTTTAACTATGGCGGTTCCAAGTGCGAAGTGCAACAAGTTTCGAACTGAGATTTTAAGAATGAAAATACGGTGACGTGGCGGCGCAGATTAAGACGGACGTCTTCGGTCGGTCTCCTGGACTCGTTTTCGCCGGTCCTGTAGCGGCAGCAAACTTCTTCGCCCTGCTCAGCATTGCGAGCTTTCACTGATGAGTTGTGGCGTGCTTTCGCCACGTTTGAGGCGATAGGTAAGCTGAGCTCGCGTGATGCCGAGGATGCGTGCCGCGGCGGCGAGGTTGCCCTTTGCGCTTTCAACCGCGTTGCGCAACAGCATCGATTCGATTTCATCGAGCGGCATGCCAGTGGCCATGATCGCATCGCACAGAAGCTGCTCATCGGCTGTGGTCTTTTCCTCGATTCGGCCGCCCTCGTTCACTCCTTCCTCGTTCGTGACAGAGTCGTCCGGGCTCGGGAACAGGTCGCTGATCTCGATATCGCAGCCGGCCGAGGCGAGGATGATGCCGCGCTCGATCATGTTCTCCAACTCGCGCACGTTGCCGGGCCAGTGATAGGTCGTCAATGCCTTCAGCGCCTTGTCTGTGATGCCGATGTCGCGCTTGGCATGCTCCGTACTGAACTTGGCGATCATCGCCTCGACCAACGGCGGGATATCGAGCGGGCGATCACGCAGCGGCGGAATCCAAATCGGATAGACGTTGAGACGATAAAAGAGGTCGGAGCGGAACTCGCCATTCTTGACAGCCGCTTTCAGGTCCACGTTGGTGGCCGCGATGATGCGGACATTAACCTTGCGCGTCTGGTTCCCGCCGAGACGCTCGACCTCGCCCCCCTGCAGCACGCGCAGGATCTTGGCCTGCGCCGTCAGCGGCAGCTCGCCAATTTCGTCGAGGAACAGCGTGCCGCCGTCGGCACGCTCGAAACGGCCGACACGGCTGGCGTGGGCGCCGGTGAAGGCTCCTTTCTCGGCTCCGAATAGTTCGGAGTCGATAAGGTCGGGCGGCAACGCCGCGCAGTTGACGGCAACGAAGGGAGCATCCTTGCGGCTGCTTGAGTCGTGGAGTGCGCGGGCAAAGCGTTCCTTGCCAACGCCGGTTTCCCCTAACAGCAATACCGTCACATTGGTGTTGGCGGCCCTGAGCATGAGGTCGTTGGCTTTCTGGAACGCAGGCGACACACCAATCAGGTCTTCGACCTGGCGTTGCTTGTTGAGCGAGGAGCGCAAGACATCGACTTCCTTGTGCAAATCAAGCAGGCGACTGAAGATCGAGTCTTCTTCGTAGTAGCGCGTGTGCTCGGCGGCGTCCGGCCAATCCTCGGCCGGCTTGCCGACGATGCGGCATTGCGCCGGGCCGCAGGCGGCGCACTCGACCTCCTTGAACAAAATGAAGCGGCCCATGAACGCACTGGAAAATCCGGAGGCGTGTCCGATCAACATCCAGCAGGCCGGATCAGTCTGCGGGCCGTACTCCTTGACGTGCGCTTCCGCTTCCCAGGAGTTTCCCCACAGAAACTCGCCATAGAACGTGCCTTTGGCGATATCCATGTCGAGCTTGATCTTCGAGACGCGGACGTTGCCTTCGAGCATGTGTAATTGTGGCCCACCGGCAAAGGAATCGATGAGGTTTTTGCGGCCGCGGATCTTGCACGCCAGCTCGGCGTCGCGGATACCGGACTGGTAGCCGATGCGTGTCAGAATCCGGCGGGCATGCTCCGAGCCGACCGAACTGATGATCTCTCTGCGAAGCCCCGCCAGCGTCGCCGCATGCATCAGCAGCATGCGATTCTCGGCGAGCCAGATGGTTCCGTCTACCGTCGAAAAGCGGATCAGGCGGCGCAAATCGCCGATATGCGGGTATTTGGTATTGTTCATGTATTCCTCTGGAATACCGTACCTGTCTATTTGCTTGCACGTTGTTCAGGGCGCTAGTTTGCCTTGATCTCGCGGTTTATGGAAGCCCGCTAACGATACCGGGTCTTGGACCTGCGCCGTGTATAAAACGCAATCCCAACCAAGGAGTTGATGGTGCACTGCATCGTGTTCATTTCAGCATTTCTGCCAGTTCAGGCTTCATCAAATTAGACATTGAGAATAGCGCCTTGGGTTCGAAGAAAAATGGAGAAAGAAAGACTTCCATTAAAAAACAAGTTGATTGACCAAGTGGCATGGAAGTTGATAAGGAGAAAGAGGCACAGCGTCACCATTGTCGGCATCGCAAAACAGCGAAACCGCGTACGGCGCCATTCTTAACGTTCAGCAATTACACCAAGCAAAAGGAGGAATCAAATGACGACATGCAAAGAATGCGAATTCTTTTTCACGATCCCCGAGGACGCCGATGACTTTGAAAAGTTGAAGGGTGACTGTATCACTGAAAAGGAAGACGAGAAAGGCAAATACTGGCTGACGAAGCCGGTCTTCGAACTTAACCAATGCTGCGGCGCTTTCCACACGCGCCAGTCAGTGTAACCTGCGCAGGAGGCGATATGGGCGATATGATCACCGAACAAACCTTGGAATACAGAGGCAAAGTAATTCAGTTTCCCCCGGAAAATCCGGCAGAAAAGGATATCCCGGCCGATGAACTTCACGAACATCTGCAAAATCCGTCCACTGCCCGGACCCGGCGGCTTAAGGCACGCTGCCGATGGAAACACGCCTCGGCCGGCGAGTTTTGCGAAAAGAGCGTCACCGCGGGCATCGAGCGCATGCGGCTAATCACCGAGGCGCACAAGGCGACGGTTGGCAAGCCGGAACCGATCCGCCGCGCTCTCGGCCTCAAGCACGTCCTCGATAATTCCACGCTCGTCTTGAATACTGACGAGTTTATCGTCGGTTACCACGCCGAAGACCCGAACATGTTCCCGCTCTATCCGGAGTTGTCGTACATGGCGGTGCAGGATTACCTGGGAACCAGTTATGCGCCACAGCCTGTCAGTGAAGCGCAGGCTATCGTCAATTACTGGAAGCCCTTCAGTCTACAGTCGCGCTGTGAGAAGTATTTCGATCCGGTCGATCTGCGCCGCGGTTATCAGGTGAGCACGATCGAAGGCCCGGTATTCGCTTCAGGCTATAACAGCGTTGTTCCGCCGTACGAAACCGTCCTCGAAGACGGCCTGCTCGCCCGGATTAAGCTGGCAGAAAAGCACATCGCTGAAGCCAAGGCGGAAATGGAGAAGTTTCCCTGGAACGCCACCAAGGGTCTCGACTGGGTCGACAAGATCGACAACTGGGAAGCGATGATCATCGCCTCCAAGGCGGTAATCGCCTGGGCCAGGCGGCACGCGCGGCTGTGCCGGATCGTCGCCGAGCACTTCGAGACTGATCCCATGCGCAAGAAGGAACTTCTCGAGATCGCTGACATCTGCCAGCGTATGCCTGCCGAACCGGCCAGGGGCTTGAAGGACGCGATGCAATCGAAGTGGTTCACCTTCCTCATCTGCCACGCCATCGAACGTTACGCGAGCGGTTACGCGCAGAAGGAGGACTCGTTACTGTGGCCGTATTACAAGGCCAGCGTCATCGACAAGAGCTTCCAGCCGATGGAGCACAAGGATGTCGTCGAACTCGTGGAAATGGAACGGCTGAAGATTTCGGAACATGGCGCCGGAAAATCGCGAGCCTACCGCGAGATTTTTCCAGGATCGAACGATTTGTTCATTCTCACCTTGGGCGGCACCAACGGCGATGGCTCCGACGCCTGCAACGACGTGACGGACGCGATTCTGGAAGCCGCCAAGCGTATTCGCACTACCGAACCGTCGATCGTCTTCCGCTACTCGATGAAAAATCGCGTTAAGACGTTGCGCTGGGTTTTCGAGTGCATCCGCGACGGTCTCGGTTACCCGTCGATCAAGAACGACGACATTGGCATCAAACAGATGCTTGAATATTCCAAGTACAGCCTCACCGGCAATGGCGCCACAGAAGAAGAATCCCATTACTGGGTTAACGTACTGTGCATGTCGCCTGGCCTGGCTGGCCGCCGCAAATCGCAGAAAACGCGTTCCGAAGGCGGCAGCGCTATTTTCCCGGCGAAGATCCTCGAAATCACGCTCAACAATGGCTATGATTGGTCCTACGCTGACATGCAGATGGGACCGGAAACGGGCCATGCCGTCGATTTCAAGAGCTTCGACGACTTGTGGGAAGCCTTCCGCAAACAGTACCAGTACGCGATTGCTTTTGCCATTCGCTGCAAGGACGTCTCCCGAATTATGGAATGCCGCTTTCTGCAAATGCCCTTCGTCTCAGCTCTCGACGACGGCTGTATGGAGCTCGGCATGGATGCCAACGCACTCTCCGAGCAGCCCAACGGCTGGCACAACCCGATTACCACCATCGTTGCAGGCAACTCCCTGGTCGCGATCAAGAAGCTGATCTACGACGAAAAGAAGTACACGATGGCCCAGCTCATGGTAGCGCTGAAGGACAACTGGGAAGGCCATGAAGATATGCGCTTGGCCTTCAAGAAAGCGCCCAAGTGGGGCAACGACGATCCGGCAGCTGATACGCTGATCAGCAAATTCTACGAGGACATCCTCGGCGGTGAAATGGGCAAGAATACCAACTACTCGGGTGGCCCGGTACTCCCGTCGGCCAGGCGGTTGGCCTGTACATGGAGGTCGGCTCGCGTACCGGTCCGACGCCAGACGGGCGCTTCGGAGGCGAGGCGGCAGATGACGGTGGCATCTCACCCTACATGGGTACCGACAAGAAGGGTCCGACGGCAGTGCTGCGCTCGGTATCCAAGGTGCAGAAGAACCAGAAGGCGAACCTGCTCAATCAACGCCTGTCGGTACCCATCATGCGTTCCAAGCATGGCTTCGATATCTGGCACTCCTACATGAATACCTGGCATGACCTGAACATCGATCATGTCCAGTTCAACGTGGTGAGCACCGATGAGTTGAAGGCCGCTCAACGGGAACCGGAAAAGCATCAGGATCTGATCGTCCGCGTCTCAGGCTTCAGCGCCCGCTTTGTCGACATCCCGACCTACGGCCAGAACACCATCATCGCCAGACACGAGCAGGATTTCAGCGCTCAGGATCTGGAATTCCTTAAAGTCGACCTTTGAGCTGGATATCTGACATGACTGTGATACACACGCAAGTACACAAGGAAGATAATACCAACAAGCCCTGCTACGACTGCAAGTGGCAGACACCGGACCCGACCGATCCGTTGCGCGGCCAATGCACGGTAAACCGCCACGCGCTGGGCGGCGTCTGGAAACGCTGGATCAGCGATGTTGCCCACTCGACCTGCAGCCGGTATGAGGAGGGCGAACTGAGCTTCCGCGATCACGTGTAGGTGGCAGGTAGGCGGAAAGCCTGTAAGGCTTCCGCCGTCAGTTCTCTGGCGACGGCGCGGGCGTCGAAGGTCGTCCGTGTCGTCAGTCTGCGCCCACCGACCAGAATAAGCGCGCCTATCATGAAAATCCTGGCAGCAATCTCAACAGCGTTCTCATCCCGGACGCCGATCCTACTACTATCTGTCGACCGAATCCTGAGTTTCCTCGACAAGATCAACAAGATATCGCATCGACACCCGGTCAATGTGCTGGTCGTCGGCAAGCAGGGATGTGGCAAGTCCTCTCTCGTCAGGCAATACGCCGCCGTGCATCGGTTGCCCTTGGCGACTTTCCAGATCGGAGTGCTCTCCGAACCGGGACAACTGTTCGGCGAGTACGCGCTCGAAAACGGCGAGACCAAGTACAAGCAGTTCCTCTTTCCACAGGCGATCCGTACACCCAACTGCATCATCCACCTGGAGGAAATAAACCGGCCCGAGCACCCGAAGGCGCTCAATATGCTGTTCTCCATCCTCTCCGACGACCGTCAGGTGTGGATGGATGAACTGGGCCTGCTGCAGGTCGCGCCCGGCGTAGTATTCTTCGCCACCTCAACGAGGGCGCCGAATTCGTCGGCACGGAACTACTCGACCCGGCGCTGCGCGACCGCTTCTACGTCACCACCATGGACTTTCT